>JAUVZL010000079.1 GCA_030602565.1 Candidatus Stahliibacteriota bacterium | reverse complement strand
ACTTCGCAAACAATCCATGCAATTATTACAAGGATAATAATAATTATACCCCAGCTCATTATTTCTCTGCGCTTCATTTTCCTTCTCACTTGTACATTATCCAAAATTTCACTTCGATGTCAACGCTTTACTCATTCTCCGTTACTCCGTAACTCCTCTGCTCCGCCTGCCCTCGTAGCGACAGCGTACGGGGTTACTCAAAAAAGGTTTGCCCCCATTTGTTTCAAAACCGCTTTGCTCATTTCACATTTTAAAATTTGACTATAGGCCGTGCTTGAGAAAAAAATGTTGAATGTTGAGATTTGACCCCATTTCCCCCACAGTATCTCTCGAACTTCCTTGGGGTTTTCTTCTGCTAATTGATTCTCGATTAATAAATGTGCGGCGACATGTAGAAATGGGTTAACTCCCTTGATAGTATATCCTGGATCATCTATAGTATCAGCAATTCCCCAGACTTTGTAATATTCTCTATGCTCCTTAAGGACTTCCAGTAATCTAGCGTCTTCTCCTCCAGGAATAATACCTTCTTTCCCAAAATCCCAAAGCTCCTTGATACGGCTTCTATATATCTTGCTACATATAGAACTATAGACATTAAAAAATTTATCCATATTGTAACATTATACTCATAAATTCTATATCATCAAGACTTCAGCCTCAAGTCTTGGGTAATTCTGGAAATTGTCAAAATGTCAAGTCGCAGATATCGAATCCGTTGAGATGCACCGTTCCCATGCACCCCAGAAACCGTTGCAATTTTTTCATAGGTTATGCTCTGCAAATATGTAGAATGTAGAGATTTGACCCCATGTCTTCCCAATTATGCATTTCATATCAACAAAGAATCATTAGACAGACTCTGTGCCGAGGTAAAAGAATATGCTTCATCAGCGGATAAGATTCGATTTATTGTTGAGGCGACGGGTATGGCTTGGTTTCCGGTTGCTATCTATGGTAAAACGCACAATTGTGAGGTGGTTCGGGTAAAGGCTCATAAGGTGCGTGATTTACGCAAGGTTTATTCTCGGCATCGGAAGAACGATAAGGTTGATGCCAAGACATTGGCGATGATGCCGGTGGTTGATCGTGAAGGTATTCAAGAGGTTTATTTAGCATCGGCTAAGACGTTTGCATTAACGCGGCGTTGTCGGCAGCGGGAACGGTTGGTTAATCATCTAACCGCACAGAAAAATCGAATTCAGTCCCTTTTGGATTGGTCATTTCCCGGATTAATGGAATGTTTTACTGATCCGTTTGGGGATGTCGCAAAGATGTTTTATCGTCATTATACAAATCCTTTTGTAGTACAAAAGATGCCGCCTGAGGATTTAGCTGAATCCTTGAGTGCGATTTCTGGTAAAAGAGTAGGTTTGGTGACTGCCCAGGCAATTTGTCAGGTTGCTCAAGCGGTATGTGCACTTTATGAAGGCAGTGGTGAATACATTGATTTTGAAGAGATTGCCCGGGAGATACTGCCTGAGATTGATCTTTTAGATACCTATCAGGAGCAGCTTAAGGAGATAGCGTTAGAGGTTGCTCGGCTATATGAAAAAGTACATCCGGCTAAACATATTGAATCGATTTCTGGTATAAGTAAGAACTTAGGTCCGGCATTGTGTGGGGTAATTAGTAATCCTGAGCGTTTTAGTAGCGAGAAGCGGTGTCGTGCGTTTATGGGTTTTATTCCCTGTCAGGATAGTTCAGGTGAGATTGACAAAAAGGGGTTAAAGATGAGTCAGGCTGGACCTTCATCAGGTCGTCGAGATTTTTATTTAGCGGCAGATGTAGCCCGGCAATGGGATCCACAATTGGCAAAAGTGTATTACGAGGAGATGGTGTATAAGGGGCATTGTCATACGCAAGCGGTGTGTGCCGTAGCGGTACGGATGATTGCTCGAGTGTTACGCATCTTAAAAGATAAGCGGAACTATGACTTACGCGATATTGATGGTCGTCCGGTTAGTAAAAAAGAGGCTAAACAGATTATCAAGGAATGGTACATTGTCCCTGAGGTGGTGCGTCAACGAACCAGGCATCGAATGAAGATCAAAAGGGAGCGGTCTTCAAATTATTCAAGGGGCTGTTCCAAAAAGAACACCCAAAATTTGCACCGCTCCCTGGATAATAATAATCAAAGGAGCTTGTGTGTCAACCCCGCTAAATAAGTTTCGGGGGTATAGTTTTTCTCTTCTAAACCATAAAATGGCTATAGCAGGGATCAGGAACTATTGAGACAGGCTTATGCAGCATAGAACGGTAAAAATATCAAGCAGTGATTATCTAACGGTTATAAACAACTTGACTTAAGTTAGGAAATCTGACCCCAGAGTTTCCAGAGTTTTTAATGTCGTACCTATTAATGTCCCGCTCGGTAACATAGAAATAGGTACCATCAAAAGTGAGATCATAAAAATAGAAGAGAGACCAATCATCTATAACTAAGTCCAGATTCCCAGTAGTAAGGTCAACCTTATATGCTCGAGGAGCAAACGCTTCTACAACATAAACTTCATTGTTCACAACCTCTAAATCAGCAAAAAAGTAGAATGAATATTCATGGAAAGTAATAACTGAACCGTTCATCTGTAGGAGATAGATACGTGAATCGAAGTTCTGGTGTGCTGTGTAGACGATAATGTCCTCAGCATATGATGTAATGATGAGAGAAACAAAGAAAAATACCATAGCAAGGAGTATTAGTTTTTTCATAGAGTTTCTTTTCATCAATGTTCTATCTTCAATTCCATTTTTCCGAGCATTAAAAATTCTTTACAGTAAAAGTCAAGGAAAAAAGACCAAAGATGTTTTTCTGATAGCAAAACAATTTCAATTTTTTGATACATTTTCACTGTTTCAAATCCTCGCCTGTATTTCTTATCTTCTTTTCTATTGACTTTGAATTCATGAAGTGATATAGTATACCGCTTTAATTTCTACCTTGATAAACAAAGGAGGAAAAATGAAAATTTTGATTATAATTCTTCTTCTCTGTATACTATCCATCCCACTCTTTTCTCATGTTGAAATCAATCATATAGGGACATCACAGCGTTTGACAAATGGAAACACACTCATCTGTGATGGTGGTCTTTTCTCTTATCATTCAGGCAGCAAAATCCTCGAAGTCGATCCTCGGGGAAGTCTCGTCTGGGTATACATAAAAGGGGACATTGTTTTTCCGCACAGCGCTCAAAAACTCGCAAACGGAAACATTCTTATCTCCGACACGGGCCACGACAGGATAATCGAAGTCGACAGACATGGAAGCATCGTATGGACCTATGATACCAATATTAATGTTCCGAATGATGCAGACCGTCTCAGTAACGGAAATACTCTCATTACCGTTAAACGTGATGATAAAGTTATCGAAGTGAATCCTTCGGGAACGGTAGTATGGTCATACACACAATTGAACCGTCCCCATAATGCAGATCGATTATCCAACGGAAACACGATGATTTCAAATTCTGACGATAATGAGGTTTTAGAAGTTGATTCTCTTGGAAATATCGTCTGGTCGTTTTCAACAGGATTAGATTGGCCGAGAGATGCCGATCGACTTGCAAATGGGAATACACTCATTTCGGATTCACATAATGGAAGAGTAATTGAAGTCACTCCTGGAGGAACTATTGTGTGGAGTTACACCGTGCTCAATTCACCATATGAGGCAGATCGATTAAGTAACGGTAATACGTTAATCTCGGACATTATTCTAATGGGAGTAAGTCAGGTCCTTGAAGTCGATTCTTCTGGGACGATCGTGTGGAGGTATCCAGAAACCGTTCCTACCGTTGTTGATACGGTGTGGATATACAATCCCTCTTCAGGATGTACACTTTTCGTAAACATCCATCGACCCACTGACGCTACACCTGCAAATCCTTTCCCGGGGGTGATCATGATACCTGGTGGAAATGAAACGGGAATAACCTACGACACAACAGGGCTAGCGAATAGGATAGCAGATGATGGTTTCATATGTGTTCATTTTGATCCTGATGGTCGAGGTAATAGCACAAATAATGGAACGTACACAATTGAAGACTACTGTGGATACATACAACAGGATGGTTTGTGGGAAATCGTACGATACCTTTATACCTATCCTTACATTGATACGACAAGTATCGGCTTCTTCACCGAATCGTATGGTGTCACAATGGCGTCAGGAGTGCTTTCAAGACATACAAATGATCCATACATCAAATTTCTCCTGGACTGGGAAGGACCTTCGGATCGATATCAGACATGCCTGGATTCTGGTGGTCATGTACCGGTACCTCCTGATTCACAATCTTTCTGGATTGAACGTGAAGCAGCGCTTTTTATGAAATCGGCGAATGTCTACTATCTACGGGTTCAATCAACAACCGATCACAATCCGAATATCACCGATAACTCACATGCAATTGCTTTAATTGACAGTGGAACTGCAACAACGTATGGAGGAAGTGGAATATGTCCCTGGACAAGAGTCAATGATTCTTTGATGAATATACCAAATACCATCTATACTATCGGTTCTCCGCCAGAATGGATCCTTGATACTCTCGAACTATACGATGAAGAACGACATCTTATTTTTCTTCATGAACTTGCTTCAAAGCCAGTGGTCAGTGTTGAAGAAGGAAAAGACGAAGAAATCCCAGATCTCTCACACCCATTTTTCTTACCATCGATTGTGAGATCGAAAGAAAATACAGAACTGAGACTCTCACTTACTGCGTCACAAGACTTAACACTTCAGGTGTATGACGTCTGTGGACGAGTATCACAAAATATATTTAAAGGGTATCTTCCTGAAGGTGATCATCGATTCTCTATAAATTTCCCACAATCCGGGATCTACTTTCTGACACTCAAAAGGGGTACTCTTCTCATTAGTGAAAAAGTAATTGTGTTGCATTGAGATCCTTCTTCGATTTATATACTAATAATAAAAAACGATAAAAACTGAGGATCGAGCTGCTCTAAAACATTAAAGAAAGTTTTAATATTAAACAATATAGCAACCAGGATTGCCGAAACGAAGATGATGAGCATGGTGTGCTTGTTTGTTTTGTCTGTCATGTTATAAGCCATTTTTACAAAATTTAAAGGTACAATGAAGTCGATGGAAAGATAATGCAAAAGGTCGTAAAAATAAAATAGAATTACTGTAATCTGCGTTTTTATCACCGTTAGCGAACAGCACAGGTGTAGTTTCTAATATTCCGATTCAACCCCGAATGTGGAGATTTGTCAAATTTCGAGATTTGATCCTAATATGTGCTTTGTTGAAGGATTGACAGCACTCTCTGTGTGGATAGAATAAAGTCATGGACGAAATAGATGGAAAAACTAGTCGTTTGTATCACGATCTTGCATGGCTTTGGCCTTTGTGGGGGAGTGTCGAGGAATACAAAGAAGAAAGTGAGTTGATTGTAGACCTCATTAAGCGACATGCTAAAATTGAAGTAGGGTCTCTTTTGGATATAACTTGCGGTAGTGGCAAGAATACTTACAATTTAAAGAAACACCTTGAGGTATATGGGTTGGATATCAGCGATGAGATGCTGAATAATGCCAGAAAATTGAATCCGGATTGCACTTTCTACCAGGCGGATATGCGGGATTTTGATTTGAAACGTCAGTTTGATTCTATATACATAAACGACGGGGCAGCCTATATTACAAGTGCTGGTGACCTGCTCAGGACATTTCAATGTGCATTCAAACATTTGTCTAATGGCGGTGTAATGGTTTGCTCTGCAGAATTCCATAAGGAAGATTTTGTGCAGAACAAGACACAGAGTACGGTTTCCAGGACAGATGCCATGGAGATAACCTTCATCGAAAACAACTATGATCCTGACCCTAATGACGACACATACGAGACAACAATGATATATTTGATTCGCGAAAAAGGTAAATTGAGAATAGAGCATGATCATCACGTGTGTGGTATTTTTACGGTGGATGTCTGGAGAGATTTGCTGAATAAGGCAGGGTTTAAAATAACCGAATACCCAAAGAGTACAAACATATTTAATTCACCACTGTTTGTCTGTGTGAAATCGACTTCGTAACCTCAAACACCACTCTCAATATATTGCCTGTTTGTTGTTTGGTATATCCTGGTGAGATGGACTGGTCTTGACATTGCCAATTCGACTGAATATCATTCTATTGATAAATTAAGGAGGAATAATGTATTCGAGAATAGCAAAAACTATAGTTCTATTTGTATTACTCGGGATTTTTGTCACAATAAGAGGTAGTTTTATATATCGTCCTATAGGTGCTGTAATTGGAAACACAAATCTGGTTGTTACAGCCCGTGTTATGAACATTGAAACCATCGAGAACCAGAAATATGCATGTGCAAGACCCCTTAGGATTCTGTATGGCAATTGGGATATGGATAGTACCATGTTTCTACCAATACGAGAACGACCCGACTCAGGGATGATTACTTCAGCATTCTACGAAATACTCTATGATTCAAATGCCACTTATTTACTGTTATTGAAAAAGAAAAATGATTACTTTTCACTCGCTGGTTATCCATGGATAACACAATTTAAACTGGATTCGACAAATATGAGCTTAGTAGATGATATGCAAGAATTGTTGCGGATTGAATCAATTGTAGATACAACAGAAAAAATACACGCATACATTGAACTTTTAAAATCACCTTATGTCGATATTCGTGAGACAGTTGCCTGGAAGTTTCATCACTTTAAATGTCAAGAAGCCTTATATGGGTTGCAGATAGCTACAAAGGATACTGCTTTTAACGTTGTGGCTAATGCTCTATCAGGATTTCATCAGCTCGGAAAGAAGGGTATAACTTCCCCACAATCTGCGGTATTTATTGAAAGTCTACTGGTATACCAGCAATTTACCACATCATTATACCTTGCTTATGCTGCACAAATGGGAGAGGATGCGATTCCTTTGTTGCATAACCACTTTCGGATTCATCCAGGCAATAAAGGAAGTGTTCTTAACGCATTAACTTTTCTTCAGGATACGACTGCACTGAGATTTTTTGAGGAATTAATTGTACGTCCGAAAGCCTGGGATACGCCGAGGCACCATGCTTTACAATTACTGTTGTTTCCTGATACTGTAGTAATACCATTTCCTGACAGCGTAGTAATATCCTGGGCTATGTCAGCACTTAGTGATACAAATGAGAGCATTTATGAAACCGCAATCAAGATTCTGGAAAAGAAAACAGGAATGGATTTTGGCTATGCACACGGGTTGCCTAAAGAGCGTGCGAAACAACAAAAGAAAATTATTAAAAAATGGCAGAAATGGTATAAAGGATGGCTTGAAGAAAGGAAAGATGCGCGATGATATATAGCTTCCTGCTTTTGGTTTTTATTGTGACCGGAGAGAGTACTAGTTTCGAAGATTCGTTAATTGGCCAATTCGCAGTAACTTCAAATGACAGTATTGTATATTTGGATAATCTGGGGAGATGGCATGCTATCGATAGTTTTGTTGACGAATCACATATTTTCATTATAACTGCCCCCCTAATCAGATACGATACCATGCAAACAATCAGATATTATTCCTTGCAAGCCGAGTCTATTTATAGTCATCCTCATCCTCATATGTATGGTTTACCTCAAATCATTAGTGACACAGCAAGAGTGATTTGTAAAGATGTTTCCATTGTATCGGCATTCGAAATTAAATCACTGCAAATCGTATGCATTGAAGATGTTTCAGTAGGGAACATCATGTTAACTATACCAAAGTGTCCAAAGTTGACTTTATTAGCGGGAGTGGAAGCATCTGCTTCAATAATGACATTGATAGATACAGTGGGAAATGTCATAGAAGTATGCATTCTTGAGTCCAATGGACATACATTGTGGAATGATGTTGCCTTTAATACTCTTCGAAATAGTGAATTTAAGCCAATTAGGATAAATGGTAAACCTGAAAGAGCATGGATTATAATTCCAACAGGCAATCATATAGAAAGACTCCAGAATTGGTAGTGAATTAGTTTAAAAACCCCTCTATTTTCTTTAAAAACCTTTTTCCAGGTTCATGCCTCCCTTTTTCCCACAGAGTAATAGTATTCACATCCACCCCAATAATCTCAGCCACATCTTTCTGATATAAACCCAGGTCTAAACGACGTTTCTTGATTTTTTCACCAATAGTCGTTGGTCGTTTAGGATAACCATCTGGTAATACTCTGGGACGTTTAACAGTATATTTTATCTTTGGTTTTGTAAAGAAATTGCAATGAATCCATGAAAATACGCAACTGCTACTGACCTGAATATCAAAATACTATGAAAAACCATCTGGGACTTACTCTACACACCTTGTATCTCCTTATTTCTTGGTTGCTCTGATGGATTTATGTTGGTTACTGGGAATTATTATGTATTAATTTATAAAACCCCGAGATTAATGGATTCCTACAATGGGCTTGACAATTCTATCCCTGTTTTTATAATGGGATGGAGGATTAGTGAAATATTGGTGTCGAATCGTAATGTTGCTTTCAGTAGTATTCTCATTCACGTTTGCCCAGGCACCTGATACACTATGGACAAAGACATATGGTGGAGCTGATCGGGATGAAGGTCATTCAGTTCAACAGACCACTGATGGTGGCTACATTGTTGCTGGATATACATATTCGTTTGGTGTTGGTGGTATTGATGTTTATCTCATAAGGACTGCGGGCAACGGTGATACCCTATGGACCAAGACATACGGAGGGACAGCTGATGATGGAGCTTGGTCAGTTCAACAGACCAATGATGGTGGCTACATCATTACCGGAGCAACAAATTCATTCGGTGCCGGTGGTATTGATGTTTATCTCATAAAAACCAATGCCAATGGTGATACTCTCTGGACAAAGACATACGGAGGAACAGGTGTCGACGGGGGCTTCTCAGTTCAACAAACTTCTGATAGTGGCTACATCATTGCCGGAGTAACAAATTCGTTTGGTGTCGATACCTTTGATATTTATCTCATAAAAACCAATGCCAATGGCGATACTCTCTGGACCAAGACTTGTGGAGGAACAGATGACGACTGGGGGTGGTCAGTTCAAGAGACCACTGATGGTGGCTATATCGTTGCTGGACATACATATTCGTTTGGCGCTGGAAGCTACGATGTTTACGTCATAAAAACTGACGCCAATGGTGACACGCTATGGACCAAGACATATGGAGGGACAAACTGGGATGTAAGCAGATCAGTTCAACTTACCACTGATGGTGGATACATCATTGCTGGGTGGACAAATTCGTTTGGTCCCGGTGATTTTGATGTTTATCTGATAAAAACTGATGCCAACGGTGATAGTATCTGGACAAGGACCTATGGAGGGACAGCTGATGATGGAGCTTGGTCAGTTCAACAGACCAATGATGGTGGCTACATCATTACCGGAGCAACAAATTCATTCGGTGCCGGTGCTGATGATGTTTATCTCATAAAAACCAATACCAATGGTGACACGCTATGGACAAAGGTGGTTGGTAGAGAAGATAATGATGAGATTGGCTATTCGGCTCAACAGACCACTGATAATGGCTACATCATTGCTGGATCAACATATTTGTCTGGCGCTGGTGGTTACGATGTTTATCTCATAAGGACAGAACCAGATATTGGTATTGAAGAAGAAACCAGTAAAAAGGTAAGTGATTTTAAAATCCCTGGTCTGGTTTATGGTAATTTTCTCAGATTGGTAGGCATAAATAAGCACATTGACATAAAGATTTTTGATATTCTTGGTCGGGAAGTTCTGAAGCGAGAGGTTACTCCACAGAATTCATATGTCAGACTTTCGAGCCTGACCCCTGGAGTCTATTTCATTTTTATGAAAGAAGAAAAAGCGAGGTTAAGTAAATTTGTTTTAATTAGATGAGAAAAAGGAAGATGAAGAACTGTTGTAAAAAGCTTTTTTGTTAAGAATAGTAATGCTCGTCTGGGCGGCAAATTATCTGTTCATATGCTTGCTTGATATCCTTATTGTTCATTGTGACTACATTATAGTGCTTTGGTAACTACAATGATTATTTAGTTCGGTAAGGAATTGGGGTCAAATCTCTACATGCTACATAAGATATTGACATTTGGAGAAGAATGGGTATACTGCAGTAATGGCGAGGGCTTTAAGAATTCAGTTTCCCGGTGCCTTCTATCATATTACCTGTCGAGGAATTGAGCGCCGGCATATTTTTCTAGATGACAAAGA
>JAUVZL010000078.1 GCA_030602565.1 Candidatus Stahliibacteriota bacterium | reverse complement strand
GATAGAACAATTCACAGAGAAGGTTGAGCATACCGGGATATTCCCGCCAATAGATCACATGCCATACCTTCCAAATCTTGCCGCACCGGATGATAAGGTTTATCAGCAGTCTGTGGCAGCTCTTGTCGAGGAATTGAAGCGCTGCGGCTCTTTACAGATTCCTTATCTTGTCACTCATCTCGGTAGTCATCGTGGATATGGAAAAGAGAAGGGAGTTCGGAGGATAGTGGACGCAATCAACACGGCATTCGGTGAAGTAGATAACCGCGTGATGCTGCTTTTAGAGAATACCGCAGGGACGAAGAACAGTATGGGTGGGACATTCGAGGATATTCGACATATCATGGACCGTATTGAGCATGAGGAACGAATAGGAATCTGCTTCGATACCTGCCACGGCTTTGTTGCGGGATACGAATTACGGGCTGAAAAGAGCCTGAATGTCACGATGCAGCATTTTGACGAGGTCATAGGTCTTGAACGTCTGAAGCTCATCCATCTAAACGATGCAAAAGCAGGTCTGAACTCGCGACGTGACCGGCATGAGCATATCGGGCTTGGGTATATCGGAGAGGATGGTTTTCGTGTGATTCTTAAAGAAGAACGCATTAGGGTGTTGCCGATGATTCTTGAGACCCCGGTTGATAACCGGAGAGGTGATAATGAGAATATTCAGAGGGTGAAGGAACTTGCTGAGTGACCTTTTCGTCATGCATGGCAATTCATTTTTTCCGAATCGGAAAATTAATATAAGGAAGTCACAAATTAATTACAGGGTTTGTTACCTATTTTCAATGTGATGCCCGAAGCCAAAATGAAAGAACAGGCAAGACAAACGATTAAAGAACTCGTTGAGCGGTTCAGGTATAATATTGACGTTTATAAAAAATCGGCATATAACGAAGCACAGGTAAGACGAGAATTCATTGACCCGTTCTTTGAAGCGCTGGGCTGGGACGTGAGCAATAAACAGGGCTATGCAGAGCAATACAAGGAGGTTATTCACGAGGACACAATAAAAGTGGGACATTCAACCAGAGCACCCGATTACAGTTTCAGGATTGGCGGTCAAAGGAAGTTCTTTGTCGAAGCGAAGAAACCTGCGGTGAACATAAAAGAGGACGTTAGCCCGTCATATCAACTGAGACGGTATGCGTGGAGTGCAAAACTGCCGTTGTCCATCGTAACGGATTTCGAGGAGTTATCGGTTTTCGACTGCCAGATCAAACCCAGTCCAAAAGACAAAGCCGGTGTGGGAAGGATTGCATATTATACGTTTGATGAGTATCTCGATAAGTTTGACGAGCTATACGATGTCTTTTCAAAAGAAGCGGTTCTCAAAGGGAGTTTTGACAGGTACGCACAATCAACCAAGGGCAAGAAGGGCACTGCGGAAGTTGATAGCGAATTTTTAAAGGAGATAGAAAGCTGGCGTGAACTGCTGGCTAAAAATATCGCGCTTCGCAATCCCGATATGTCTATTTACGAGTTGAACTACGCAGTGCAGAAGTTGTTAGACCGGATTATCTTCTTACGGATTTGCGAAGACCGTGGAATCGAACACTATGAGCAGTTGCAAACAAAAGCTGAAGGCGGTGACGTTTACACGCACTTGCTGAACAATTTTAAATTAGCGGAATCCAAATACAACAGCGGTATATTTGATTTTGATGCCGATAAGATAACGCCCACGTTGAGCATTGATGACAAGGTTTTGAAAACGGTTATTCAGAGTTTGTATTATCCGAAATCGCCGTATGAATTTTCTGTTTTAGGTGTTGAAATCTTAGGAAACGTTTACGAGCAGTTTTTAGGTAAGGTCATCAGGCTGACGGCAGGGCATCAAGCGAAGGTGGAGACGAAGCCGGAGGTTAAAAAGGCGGGTGGCGTGTATTACACTCCTCAGTACATCGTTGATTATATTGTCAAGAACACGGTTGGTAAACTGGTTGAGGGGAAGACGCCGGACGCGATTGCGGGAATGAAGATTCTGGACCCTGCATGCGGTTCTGGAAGTTTTCTTATTGGTGCATACACGTATTTGCTGCGGTATCATCTGGACTGGTACGTGAGCAACGAGCCGAAGAAGCGGAAAAAAGAGATTTTTCAGGTTCGCGAGAACGAATGGTATTTGACCACGGCAGAGAAGAAGCGGATTCTTTTGAACAATATTTTTGGCGTTGATATTGACCCGCAAGCGGTGGAAGTGACGAAATTGAGTTTGCTGTTGAAGGTGCTTGAGCACGAGAGCCGCGAGAGCATTGATCAGCAAATGAAGTTGGGGCTGGAGGGTGTGCTGCCAAATCTCGCGGGTAATGTCAAGTGCGGGAATTCGTTGATTGGGACGGATTTTTATGAAACGCAACAGCAGGCAACTCTTTTTGATGAAACGGAGATGAGGCGAATTAATGTGTTTGATTGGGATGACGATGTGAAGGGGTTTGGGGGGATTATGAAGCGCGGTGGGTTCGATGTAGTTATTGGGAATCCGCCGTGGGTTGATATCAAAGGAATGGATCAGGAGCTTGTTGACTACTACTTCAGAAGATACTCCGCAACACAGAATCGCATGAACATTTACGCAACCTTCATTCAAAAAGGTTTAGAGATTTTATCTAAAGGTGGGATGTTTGGGTTTATTACTCCGAGTTCCTATCTAACGCAGAGTTCGTACACTCGGTTAAGAAAATTGATTTTGGAGAACATTTGGATTCAGAAACTTGTTCGCCTACCAGACAATGTCTTCACAAATGTTAAAGCAGAGACAGCAATCGTCATTTTGGAGAAAAGTGGCACTGGGCAGACGAGCGTTCTTTTGTACAACAGGGAAGACAGAATTTTCGAAATCTCCGAACAGACTTGCGCAAATGAAAGATCATTTTCACAAAAAACATGGTTTAATTCACACGGTTTCATCTTTAACATTTTCGTTACAGAAAATATCGAACAGCTTTTGCGAACGATTGAAAGTGAAAGTTTACCGCTTCAGCAGTTCTGTGATTTTTCCCTTGGGTTGACACCTTACGACAAGTACAAGGGACACACGCAACAACAGATCAAAAACCGTGTTTTTCATTCCGATTACAAAAAAGACGAGACATTTAAGCTGTTACTTTCTGGTGCTGATGTGAGCCGTTACAGAATTAGTTGGGAAAGCGGGGAATGGATCAATTATGGGAAATGGTTAGGTGCTCCGCGTGAGCAGCGATTCTTTACTCAACCCCGAATAATCGTTCGCCAAATTATTAGCGGAGAACCGCCACGGATTTTTGCTGGTTACACCGAGCAAGAGTTTTACAATGCCCAAATTGGGTTTAACTTACTGTTGAAGCCTGAAGTTAATGTCTTGCTGAAATTTCTCCTCGCACTTATCAACTCAAGGCTGATGACATTCTACCATCGCAATAGATTTCTTGATCAATCTAAGCGAGTATTTCAGAAAATTCTCATTCAGGATGCAAAGAATTTTCCAATACGTGCCATAGATTTCTCCAATCCTGATGAAGTAGCAAAGCACGATAAACTCGTAGCTTTGGTGGAGAGCATGCTCGAACTGCAGAAGAAATACCACGATGCGAGAATGGAAAGGGATAAAGAGCTTTACGAACGACAGATAAAGATAGTTGATGCGCAGATTGACAGGCTGGTTTATGATTTGTATGGGCTGAGTGAAGGAGAGATAAAAGTTATTGAAGGAATGGAGAGATGAAAATAAAAAGCCTTGGTATTGCTTTGGTAGATTTCGTTGATTCGAAGCAGAAACCAAGTTTGGATGATAAACTGAAAATATTATTCGAAGGAAAATCGCCCCAAAAAATGGCACCTCAAAGATTGGGTGGTGGCACTGCATATGTTATAGAGGAATACGGGGGTATTATCAATCCCAAATTTCCAATTCCAGATTGCTTTGAGTCGATAAATATATATGTAATTCGACAGCATCGCCATATTTATGATGTGACTTGTTATGGGGAATTAAAAGAAGAGGTTATTGAAAATTTACATAAAAAAACGCCTATTGATGGGCAGAACTTTTTAGAGAGGGCGCAAGAGGAGATTGAGCACTATATAACACCCCACATTGCCGGGATCTTTTCAACTGATACAAGTGAACGGCACAATGGTATCATTCTATGGATTGCATGTCTCGATGAAGTGCTTAAATTCAAAGGGATTGAGTCATGGGCACATCCTATTGTTGCCGATGAGAAACTGGAAGATTGGTTAGATAAAAATTCCAACCTCCTAAATGCAATCAAGTTTATCCCAAACCAAATGTCTTGGACCGGTATGTCTCTGGTCTCTCCACAGGTAGTTTTTAGCCGTTACACCAAATTTACAATAATCGGATTTGAAAATAAACCAAATTTAATAGCTCCAATCATGCTTGACGGTTTGGAAACTTTGTTAGCTTTGATTAAACCGTTTCACTGTTCTTTCTTCCGAATCAAACAATTAAATGAGTGGGAAAACAAAATCAACAAATCTAGATCGAAACTACGTGAATTCAAAAGAGGCGAGAGTATAGAAGTGCTGACACAGAATCCGAGCAGCCTTAACGAATTGATGAATCAATATAACAATTTGATAGATGAAAAAATGGAATTCTTTGAGTTCTCGTCACAAGTGAAGGATGAATTAGACTCATCAGGAGACCTGTTAGAAGATCATAAGCCATGCTTGCAGGAACAGAAAGAATTAGATCATCCTAATGATGTAGCGCACATGGAATGGGTAGACACTCAAACTGTTTCTTCCTTCTTCAAAGAGGTGTATTTGAATGCTGAGTATCAAATAGAGAGATGTGACAAAAAGCTCAGGGAATTAGATGAAAAACAAAATATAGGATTGCGATACACAAACGATCTTGTTGATTCAGTAACTGCATACGCCAATGTTGGACTTCAGAAAGATGTCAAAAGATTAACAAAATGGATATTTGGGCTTACCCTCGTGATGGTCCTCTTGATGATTATAACAGCGGTAACAAATTATGAAGGTTTTATAGCGATTTTAAAGATGTTTGGCATAATATAAAAGAGGAGAATAAGAGGATCATAGATGAGATGATGGAGGAATGTCTGGAAGGGGTTGGGAAAAAGGAGCGGATTGAAAAAGAGATTGAAGCGACGGATAGAGAGATTGATCAGAGGGTTTATGATTTGTATGGGCTGACGGAGGAGGAGGTGAAGGTGGTGGAAGGTGAGTGAGAAGAGATATAAATGAGGAAAATATATATATTACTATGGCTACGATTACCAAGGGAGGATATAACCGAAGTTGGGCGAAATGCAAATAGCAAAAGGAGGAATGTAAATGGCGTATAAAATTTTCATAAGTCATAGTGGCGCAGATAGACAGTGGGTTGAGCAGATAGATGCCATTGCAAAAAATAGTGGTATCGATACTTATCTTTACGAACATGATCCTCAACCTGGAAAGTCAGTCGCTGAGAAGGTAAAACAAGCTATCCGAGACGCTGATGCTCTGGTGGTTCTGCTTACCTATAACAGTCAATTTTCTCCTTACGTTCAACAAGAGATAGGCTTTGCAGAAGCTATAAGAAAGCTAATTATTCCTCTTGTCCAGCCAGGCATACAGGAACGAAGTCTTGCTATGCTAGATGGTAGAGAATATATCCCTTTTGACTTCTACAACCCGCAGGGAGCCTTGTTGAAGCTTCTTAGTTATCTACAGCAACAACTTCGACTCAAAAAAGCAAAGGTGAACGAGCAAACAATCCTTATAATATTAGGGCTTTTCTTTCTAGCTTTGATGTTTGGAGGAAAAAAATGAGAGTGTGAAGAAAATGACAGATATGATAGTGATTAGAAGATGGATATAAAATAAACCCTGAATATTATCGGTAGGGCTTCTCAAAACCCTGGAAAAAGCCCAGCACGATAAACTCGTAGCTTTGGTGGATAACATGCTCGAACTGCAGAAGAAACACCACGAGGCGAGAATGGAGCGAGATAAAGAGCTTTACGAGAGGCAGATAAAAGTTGTTGATGCGCAGATTGACAGGCTGGTTTGTGAGTTGTATGGGCTGACGGAGGAGGAGATAAAGGTGGTGGAAGGGAGTGGGGGTAGATAAATGAGAAGCAGGGTAGTATATAAAGGAACAAAACAGATATAATAGGGAAGTGTGGCAGGTCATGGTGGAAGTGTACACAGGCTTCGTGCTTAAGCGCGGTGTAGGTGACTTGGGAGCAAACGAAGAAAATAACGGCGAAGGTATGACTATAGAGCTCGCTTAGGTTGATGATGTAAAATGAAAATTCGAAAAATCAGAATAAGAAATTTTCGCAACCTTCGTAATATTGAAGTATATCCCGCGCATACTACAATCCTCGTCGGTGAAAATAATATTGGGAAGTCGAACCTTTTGCACGCACTCCGATTATTACTAGATCCTGGAGCAAAAAGGCTTGAATCCGAAATTTCTGAGGATGATATTAATGATGTTGCTCGCTCAAAAGGTGAAAACAATTTTGCCATAACCATTGAAATTGGTAATCTACAAGATCACCAAATGCTAGAGGCTATTTTTATGGAACGTATTGCTAAGGAGGGTAGCGAAACATATGTTACTATAGAGGGTAAATATGAACTAGACGAAGATGGAATCTATAACTGGAAAGTTCAAGTATTACCCCCTGAGGGAAGGCACAATGAAGCTGTTCCATTTTCATTTCGGATGGCTCGCTCCATTCCTTTATACTTTCTCGATGCCGTTAGGGATGCTAAGATAGAAATGAGGGCAACAGGAAGAGGAGCCCTATCCAAATTGCTTAGTGACGTTGACCTTGAAGATGTTGAAGAAGATGTTATTAAGAGTATCCAAGAAGCGAATAAAGCAATTAGTGGCAATCAAGATATTGCCAATTTAGCAATGGGAATTACAGATCTTTTATCAGCTCACATACCCGGTGGTCAAGGTGATGCTTCAATGTCAGTTGCTTCTGAAGATCCTGCCCAATTAGTTAAGGGGCTTCGTCTTAATCTTAAATGTCAATCAGACTATAGAGCATATGATATGGATCGACATGGAACGGGGCTACAAAATCTCGTACTTATTGCAATGTTTAGACATAGAATATCTACAGCGGGAGAAAATCAACCGATTCTTGCCGTAGAGGAACCTGAAGCCCATTTGCATCCACAAGCTCAGCGCTGTTTATTCAGTGATTTAGATAAAATTGACGGACCTGTTCTTTTGACAACACATTCATCCGCTATTGTTGAGTTATCTGACCCGTTAGGAATTATTCGACTGACAAGGAATAAGCAAAATCAGGTTACAGCACATCAACTAGATTCATCGAAGATTGATGAAAGTGATCTTAAGTTATTGGCCAGGATGATGAGATCAGGACGCGCAGATGCTTTTTTTGCGAGAACAATTATTGTTGTAGAAGGGCAATCTGAAGGAATTGCTTTACCAGCATTTGCCGAGCAGATTGGGGCTAATCTTGATCGTGACGGTATATCTGTGGTACCTGCGGAAGGAAACTCTTTTTCATACATTTTGCATGCTTGCAATGAGGATCATTTTTCAATACCGACAGTAGTTACATTTGATACAGATGCGTTACAATCAAGTAATAATTTATTAAACGAAGCGTATAAGGCAGGTTCGATTAATGAGCAGGTTCGTAACGCTGGGAAGAATGGATCGGCAGAAGATCGTCAAAGAACACTTGAAGAAATAGGTTGGATTCCAGTAATACCAAACTTTGAGGAGGAGATTGCACGGAGTGGATACCTCCCATTGATTCTCCAAGTTATTGATGAAGCCGAATTTACAAACTCTTTAGAGGTTTTTCTCACTAACAAATCTCTCAAAAAGGATGCCCATGGAGTTTCAAAGTTCATTAAGGAGTCAAAATGGCCAGGAAGAAGTCTCAAAGTGCCAATAGCCCGTGCAGTCGCCAATGAAGTTGAGAATATAAGAGGGATCCCAGATTGTTTTGCTATGGCTATTAGCAGAGCGGTTTCATTAGCAATTGGGAGCTAAATTACAATATGGGCCTGACTCCAAAACAATGGGAAGTAGTTAAAGCGACGAACGGACATTATGTAGTGCTAGCAGGTCCAGGCTGCGGAAAAACCCACACAATAACAGAGAAGATACTGTATATTTTCGAAAAAGAAATTATCCCAGAACCTTATGGTCTTCTGGCTTTGACTTTCACTGATGCTGCTGCACGTGTTATGAGAACCCGACTGCGTTCCAAAGGTTTTAGCCAGTGGAATCGGGTTTGGGTAGGTACATTCCATTCTTTTGGTCGTTATATTTTAGGATGCTATGGGGGTGATATCGGTATTCAAGAGGATTTTGAGATTATCGAGTCCGATAAGCGTAATTTAATCTTAGAACGCCTTATTAATGAGTGTCAAATTGATTTATCTTTTTCTAATCTTGGTTCATTATTTGATAGTTTAAAACGTGAGGGGGTATATTCTGAGCGCGGTGATAATTATCTTTCACCCGAGATACGTGAAGCTTATCAAGCGTATAACCAACTTCTTCGAGAAGAAAAATTACTTGACTTTGGTGATTTGGTTGCTTTCGCAGTTCAATTACTTCACAATTCAAATTTCATCAAAAAATTATATACGCAATTCTTTCGTTATGTGATCGTTGATGAATTTCAAGATACAGACAAACAGCAACTTGAGATGATTAGACTTCTTGCTGAACTTGCAATTGGAAGTACAATCGTTGGAGATGACGACCAATCAATATTTGGGTGGAGGGGTGCTATACGGGAGAATATGTATAGAATTAAAGAGTTGCTCGGCTCGACGGAGATTATACTTAGTCATAATTTTAGATCTGACGAGGTAATCGTAGAAGCTGCCGCAAAGGTAATCGGGTTCGATCCAAACCGGCGGGATAAAAGTATTGAGCCCATTTCAAAAGAAAGTGGGCATCTATATCGGCAGGAATTTAACGATCCTGAAGAAGAAGCAAAAACTGTTGTTAAGTGGGTCAACAAAACGCTGAATAATATTGTTGATGACCTTGGAGATATGGCAATCATTGCGCGCACTCATTATCAAACAAAGTGGATAATACAAGAAATGGATAGAATTGGTGTTCCATGGTTTGATCGTTCCCGTCTAAATTTTCAGGATTCCTGGGAAACCACACTCGGGCTTGCCATTATAGAACTCGCACATAATCTTAGTTCAAGTCTATTCTTGCATAGAGTGTTGGCAGCAGTTGAAGAAGGCGGTTTGGCATTTCGACTTGGAGACGAAGATGCTCTTGATGTAGCCCTAAGAATATGTAATCAACCCAAAAGATCTGAAAATTTAGAACTCGATCCTAAGAAAGTACATAAAATTCTAGATGCTGCGAGTATGAAAGAGATTATACAAAACGCATCAGCAGGAACCAGTGATGTACAACAAAGGATAACAAATCTTAAAAAAATGATGAAAGATATATCCGCAGAGGCTGAAAAGCATAAAATTAATCTTCGTCATGTTATAAATCATTTCTCAGGTCACGGAGCAATTCAAATTATCACAAGCCATCAGTCTAAAGGTACTGAATTTGGTGTAGTCTTTTTTATTGGTCTAGAGGATGATGTGCTTCCAGACTATCGGGCCTACTATGATAGTGAGAAACTTGCTGAGGAGCGGCGGATATTTTATGTCGGACTAACAAGGGCTCGCAAAGCAGCATATTTAACAGGCGTGGCTCATAGACCTAAGGATGGTTGGGTAAAAAATGCTGATCCATCAAGATTTATAACTCATATTCCTGATGAATATTTCAGTGAGATTACTCTATGAAGCTATTTCAACACTATAACTAGAGAAAAAGGGGGAAAAGGGGAAAATCGAAAATCTTTTATATAGAATTTTTTTGGTATATATGAGATGTATAATCGTTCACAGACAATAGGATTCTTTGATTTGGAAACACAGTATTTGTTTGAAGATATTGAACCACGATGGAAACAGATGAGCGGGAGGGGTAAATCAACAATTCGAGACACTTTGACAAAAAAGCTTCGATTAGCTATTGCTGGTTTAATGGACCACGAAGGGAATGTAAAAATCTTTACTGAGGAGAATATTGAAGAACTATTTAATGCATTAGAATCTGTTGATCTAATTATTGGACATAATCTATTGAGGTTTGATTACATAGTCTTGAGTTCATATTATTCCAGCGTGGCTGTAGTAGAAAAATTCCAAGAAAAGACCTTCGATACCATGAAGGAATTAGAAAAGGTAACAGGCATATGGACTGGACTAGCTAACCTTGGACAGCTAAATCTGGGTATCCACAAGTCTGAAGATACGTTAAAAATTCCTGAGATGTGGCGTGACGGGAAGCATGACGAGGTTAA
The DNA here is from genome assembly GCA_030602565.1 of Candidatus Stahliibacteriota bacterium. Classification (GTDB taxonomy): domain Bacteria; phylum Hydrothermota; class Tepidihabitantia; order SM23-42; family SM23-42; genus JAUVZL01. The sequence continues at coordinate 1,126 of JAUVZL010000078.1, read as the reverse complement.
GGAGTATCTTCGAACAGATTTGGAAATTACCAAAGGAATCTACGATTATGGTAAAACAAGAGGAGAACTCAAGTATACCCATAAAGAATATGGGGAAATAAAAGGTGTAAGAACAGTAAAGGTACATTGGTAAAGAAAAACATCGAGCAGAAAGGTGTACGGTTCGTGGATGCCACAGAATTTCGAGGCTGAGAAGAAAAATGGAAGAAAGTGAAAAGCAAAAATTAGCACATGATTCATTACTTAAAGAAATACACAACATAGACCGTATTACTGAGATGCATAGCCAAATAGTTCTTGCTATAACAGCAGCACTAATTGCCTTTGCATCTTACCGATTAAATTCACCGCCAGCAGTCTATATTGTTTCTTTTTTAGGGTTTTTTATCAGCATCGAGTGGATACTTAAGATCATTAGGCACAGACAGATATTTCGCACATGTCACGATAAACTGACTGAGCTGCAGAGTAATCTTGGCATTGATGCTCTGAGGCCACTACCTCACTCACACAAGAAACTTCTCTCGTTGGATGGTTTTACAATACTCATTTGGTTAGCAATTCTCTTTCTGCTATTCTGGATTGTGCTTCCCTTGTTAGTCGCCTCCGGGTGTATCTCAGCAGTCAGTACCTGTTAATGGCTAAATGAGAGACTTTTTAAAAGTCCGCAACAGCAGAACTCTTGAAATATGCAGATTATGTCTATATCCATATTTAAATCTTTTCTCAAAACAAGAGAACAACTCTTATTTTATCCTTCCTCAGCACAATGAACTTCCTCTCGAAATCGATTCCTGATTTAAAGAGTATTTTTAGCATTTTGGCAAGATGTAGATGTTTTCTTCCTTCAGGATGGAAGTTGCATACTGTAACGCTGCTAAGATATCTTCTTCATTTAGTTGTGGGTAGTTTTCGATGATTCCTTCAATGCTCCAGCCGTTCGCCAGGAACTCAAGGATAAACTCAACTGTTATCCTCATCCCCTTTATTACAGGCTTCCCCCTGCAAACCCCTTCGTCTATTACTATATGTTCCATATTATTTAATATTAAATATTCTATGATGCTTGAAATTGATAGAGAGGAAATTATAAATAATTTAAAAATCGTTAATAGTAATAGTAAAA
>JAUVZL010000068.1 GCA_030602565.1 Candidatus Stahliibacteriota bacterium | reverse complement strand
ATATAGGAACTGTAGGAATCGAGCATTAATAATTGTAGTTGTCCCTGTCTGCCGTGGTTCCGGCACAGGCAGGCAATTTATTGGACAAAGCCTGATAAATCAGGCGACTACATCATATCGTGGATGATATGAGAACTATTTCATGTTCTCCTCAGTAACTGTATTTTAAAGAGGAGGCGTACTGTGCTCACGGGGATTCATGTTCTTTTAACTTATATGTGCAATTTAAGATGTGACCATTGTTTTGTATACAGTGGGCCAGATGCTAAGGGTACTTTTGGTTTGAACCAAATACGTCGAGTTCTTGATGAGGCAATTAAGATTGGTACAATAAAATCAATCTATTTTGAAGGAGGCGAGCCATTTTTATTCTATCCTTTAATGCTTGAAGGGATCAAAATTGCTCGTGGTATGGGGTTTAAAACAGGTTTACGGGTTGGAATAGAGCTTTAAAAAATCATGGGTTTTTCGACGTAGCTACGTCTTTTCTGCGTGGAAGCGTTTTCTTCTATTTATCCTTTTTCATGTACACAGTCCGGATCGGGAAGGGGATGTTAATACCTTCTTTCTTATAGCGCTTATGGAGTGCCTTAATGAACTCGTGTTCAATTAAATATTTGTTAACAAATTCCTTGACGCGCAAGATGATACTGAAGTCAATGCTTGAATCCCCAAATGTATGATAGCGAATAAATGGTTCAAATTCAGTCTGCCCGCCCTGGATTTTGTGCAAGATCTTTTTGGCAACGTCGATCGTGATTTTCTCAACATTGTCCAAATCACTATCATAGCTTACACCACACTGTATGATTACCGACATTTCTTTTTGAGGTTGGTGAAAGTTCGTAACAATAGAATCAGCTAATTTAGAATTTGGAACGACTATCAAATTGTTAGGTAGTTCTCTAATCTTTGTGTTTCGCCAGGAAACATCGGTCACATACCCTTTTTGACCTGAATCGAGTTGCACATAATCACCGACTTCAACCTGCTTTGATATGATAATCTGTAATCCTGCAAACAGGTTAGACAGGGTTGGCTGTAAAGCCAGAGCAACTGCAAGGCCGCCTATACCAAGGGCAGTGAGGAGTGGTGTGATTGAAATGCCGACTGATTGAAGTATGATGAGCACACCAATGGAAAAAATCAATATTCTCGTGATATTGACGAATAATGAAGCAGACGGTAGAGCCGCGGTCTTCTTATGGTGCAGGTTAATAAGCCCGACTGCGATCTTGGCGATTACTGTTGTCGCTGAGATAATAATGACAACGAGGATGATTTTCTGAATGATGGTAAGGATATTCGGTTGGAAAGGTAAGTTGAGCAAAGCAGCATAGATACCAGCCAGGGCACACCATAATATCGCTACCCCTCTGATTGCTGCGATAATAAGTTCATCGCCTTCCCAGCTTGTTCGCATAGCAAATTTTTTGAGTTTGACCAGGATAATTTTCTCGACGATAATACCAATGACCAGACCGCCGATTATAAAAGCTATGGATACAAACAAATGTCTCATCGTTAAAGATTCATATAGCATGATATTCTCCTTTTATGGTTTGCACGAATCTTACGTAATTTCGTGTATTTTTCAATTCCCGTATTCTATTCTATTCAGTTTTTGGGATTCGTCAAGACTGTTGACAGAAACTTGGACAGATTAGACATTTTAGGAAACCCTCACCCCTGCCTGTGCCGATGGCACGCCTGCCTGTCGCGTTGGCGACGCAGACAGGGCAGACAGGCTATCCCTCTCCCTTAAAAAGGGAGAGGGTGTATTAATTGGTTACTTTCCTCTCCTCTTTGAGGAGAGGATAAAAGCCTGCCCTGAACTTGTTTCAGGGGTGAGGAGTTCATTTGATAAATTCAAAATCAAGGGATAAAGATGTGTCCAAGTTTCTGTGTTGAATAATGACCGTGGACATTTTCTAATATCACATTTTCTTTTCTCCTTGACTTCAGGAGTGTTTTATATATAATAACGCATTATGAACAAAATATTGGCAGACAAAGACCTTACAAGAAGAATTGAGGAGATAAGCGACCAGAAGTTGTCTGATTGCTATCAATGTGGCAGGTGTACAGCTGGCTGTCCGTTTGCCGAGTTCATGGATGTGCCGCCCAATCAGGTCATCAGGTTTATGCAGCTGGGTTTGAAAGAGGACCTCTTAAAGACCCAGGGGCCCTGGTTCTGTGCCGCATGTCTGGTCTGTCAGGCAAGATGTCCACGAGGCGTTGATATTCCAAGGTTGATGGAGGCGGTAAGGACTATTCACTTGCGTGCCAAAGAAGGTTTGATTGACGTACCAGAGATTGATAAGGAATTCCTATTGGATGCACCACCCCTTGCTTTGATAAGTGCCTTTAGCAAGTTTACATACTAAAATGAAGCTACAATATTATCCAGGATGCACCTTATACACCAAGGCAAAGCCTTTGAATACTTCTTTGCATGCATGTTTTAATGCAGTGGGGATTGAACTGGCTGAATTGCCGCACTGGTATTGTTGCGGTACGACCTTTACGCTCGCCCGTGATAATCGCATGTCATTGATTGCCCCTTTACGCATATTAGCTAAGGCACAGCAGGAAGATGGAAAGGTTTTAGTCCCTTGTTCAATATGCTATAATACCCTCAAAAGAGCAAACTATATGCTTAACGAGGATAGAGAAACGCTCGACATACTAAATGAACATCTTGAAGAGTCGTACGACGGAAACGAAATAGTTCTGCACCCACTTGAGTTTTTCAGGGACAATGAGGAGCTTGTAAGGAGCAAAGTCAAAAAAAGTTTAAAAGATTTGAAAGTCGGTTGCTATTACGGCTGTCTTCTTTTAAGACCCCAGCAAGAGATTCAATTCGATGACCCTGAAGCGCCGACAATCTTTGAGAACTTCATCAGCTCAGTCGGAGCCACGCCGATTGATTTTCCGCTAAAGGTTGAGTGCTGTGGTTCGTATCTTGTTGTTACTTCTCCAGATGCCGCGCTTGAGTCGTCTTACAAACTGCTGCGCAATGCTCAGGGGAATGGTGTTAATGCGGTGGTTACTTCATGCCCTTTGTGTTATTACAACCTTGATGCCCTGCAGGAGAAAATGACGAAAGCACATCCTGACTTTAAGCAGATTCCGGTATTCTATTTCAGCCAAATCCTGGCATTGGCACTGGGTGCCGAAGAAAAGAACTTAGGACTTGAACAAAACAAGGTTTCACCATATACAATATTGAAGGAATATGATCTATTATGAAGAGAATAGGGGTTTTTATATGTCACTGTGGCATAAATATTGCCAAGACTGTTGATGTTGAGGCATTGACTGAACAGATAAAAAAATACCCTGGAGTTGTGCACGCAGAAAATTACAAATATATGTGTTCTGACCCAGGGCAAAACATCATTGTTGAAGCTATCAAGAAGCAGAAACTTGACGCGGTGGTGGTAGCAGCCTGTTCTCCTACTCTGCATGAGAACACCTTCAGAAATACATCGGAACGTGGCGAGCTCAACCGATATGTGTGTGAAATGGCTAATATCCGCGAGCATTGTTCTTGGGTACATGATGACCGTGAGATTGCTACGAAAAAAGCCTTTCACATAATCAAAAGTCTTGTTGAAAAGGTAAGATTGAATGAACCTTTAGATCCAATCCTGGTTGATGTTACGAAAAAGGCATTGGTGATTGGTGGAGGTATTGCAGGCATTCAGTCTGCCCTTGATATTGCTAATTCAGGGATTGAGACTATTCTTGTTGAAAAGAGTCCATCTATTGGTGGGCATATGATACAGCTGTCTGAAACATTTCCAACCCTTGATTGCTCACAATGTATCATGACGCCAAAAATGGTGGAAGTAGCCCAACATGACAAGATAAAGCTGCTGACTTATAGTGAAATAGAGGAGATTTCCGGTTCAATAGGCAATTTCAAAGTTAAGGTGAGACAGAAATCACCCTTTGTTGATTGGGTAAAATGTAATGGATGTGGGGAATGTGATCTGGTGTGCCCGGTGACTACAGATAATGAATTTGAGTGCGGTTTATCATCCCGGAGAGCAATCTATCGTCCTTTTCCTCAAGCTGTGCCGAATAAGTTTACTATTTCTAAACTCGGTCACCCACCATGTCGTATTGCCTGTCCGGCGGGAGTAAATGTTCAGGGTTATATCGCCCTAATAAGTGCGGGTAAATACAAAGAAGCTCTTGAACTTGAGCGGGAAGCAAATCCATTTGCCAGTGTTTGTGGTCGTGTTTGCAATCATCCATGTGAAGCAGAATGCGCCAGGGGGGAGGTTGATCAACCATTGGCAATCGCTTCGTTAAAGAGATTTATTGTTGAAAAAGGGTCATATCCTACCGAACAAAAGAAACCTAATGGAGAGAAAATTGCCGTTGTTGGTTCTGGTCCAGGTGGACTCTCATGTGCCTATTTTCTAGCCAAAAAGAATTATCAAGTTACAGTTTTTGAGGCAGAAAAAGTTATCGGTGGAATGCTTGTTTTGGGAATACCGGAATTTCGACTACCGCGAGCTGCAATAAAAGAAGATATTGATTATATCAAATCCTTTGGTGTTGAGATCAAGACTGGTGTGGAAGTTGGTGAGACAATAAGTATCAATGAATTAAAGACAAATTATCGTGCTGTATTTATTTCTACCGGTGCTTATGAAGAAATGAAATTGAATGTTGAAGGCGAGAATCTTGCTGGAGCGCTTCATTGTATCGGATTTCTTAAGAAAGTAAATCTTGGAGACAAAGTAACACTTGGAAAGAATGTTGTCGTTATCGGTGGTGGTAACGCTGCCGTAGATGCTGCTCGAGTTGCAAAGAGACTGGGTAGTGATGTTACAATTTTATATCGCCGTTCACGGAAAGAAATGCCAGCTAATTCATGGGAGGTTGAGGAAGCTGAACGAGAAGGGATAAAGATTGAATTCCTCGTTACGCCGTCAAAGATTTTTGGTACTGAGAGGGTTCAGGAGATTGAGTGTCTTCGTATGGAATTAGGAGAACCTGATGAGTCCGGTAGAAGACGTCCCATACCTGTTAAAGGTAGTGAATTTAAGATCCCGATAGATAATGTCATTGTAGCGATATCCCAGAAGCCAATAATTGATTGGTTGGGTAAAGAATTTGGAAAAACAAAGTGGGGTACATTAGTGGTAGACGATGATACGGGTGAAACAACGGTTAAAGGAGTGTATGCGGGTGGCGATGTGGTTTCAGGGCCAGATACTGTTATTAAAGCAGTAGCGGCTGGCAAGAAGGCTGCCGAAGCAATCAATGCTAGCATAAAAGGTATTAAAATAGCGCGCAAGGAATATAATAAAGCCACTCCTGAGCCGGAGAAATTGCGGCAAACAAAGAAGGCACCAAGAGCTGAAATGCCAAAACTGACAACTGACCAGCGTAAGGGATTTGATGAAGTGGAACTTGGTTTTAATGAAGAAACAGCAAAGAAAGAAGCTGCTAGATGTTTAAATTGCGCAATCTGCTGTGAATGCAAACAGTGTGAAACGGTTTGTGAACCTGATGCAATCGCACACGATTTAGAGGATAAGATTTTAGATTTTGATGTTGGCGCAATTGTTGTGGCAACTGGTTATGATCTTTATGATCCGGAAAGACTTAAGGAGTATGGTTTTGGGACGATCCCTGATGTCGTTACCTCTATGCAGTTTGAGCGAATACTCTCCGCATCAGGACCTACCGTGGGTGAGGTAAAACGACCGTCGGACGGTTCCACACCCAAACGCATTGTATTCATCCAGTGTGCAGGTTCGCGGGATAAGGAAAACCACCTTGAATACTGCTCCAAAATATGCTGTATGTACACAGCAAAGCACGCTCTTCTCTATAAACACCGTGTGCACGATGGCGAACCGATTATCTTCTATATTGATGTGAGAACATCAGGTAAAGGATATGAAGAATTCTACAATCGTGTAACAGACGAAGGTGCTACATATATTCGCGGTAAGGTTTCCAAAGTGTATCAAGATAACGGTAGAATCATCGTGCTCGGTGCAGATACCTTGTCTGGGAAACAAGTTGAAGTAGAAACAGACATGGTTGTTTTGGCTCTCGGGATAGTACCAAAGAAAGGAAGCGAAGATGTTGTTAGAAAATTAAAAATACAATGTGATGCAAATGCATTTCTCAGTGAAGCACATCCAAAATTAAAACCAGTAGAGAGTCAGACAGCTGGTATTTTCCTGGCTGGCGCTGCACAAGGACCAAAGGATATACCAGAAGTAGTCGCTCAGGCTTCAGGTGCCGCAAGTAAAGCGATCGGAATTCTTGTACAGGATAAGATAGCCTTTGAACCAACGGTTGCTGGGGTTGACGAAGATTTGTGTTCAGGTTGTAGTATTTGCGTCGCTGTTTGTCCCTATAGTGCACGAGAATTAGATAAAGAAGAGATGGTCGTCAAGGTTGTTGAAGCGCTGTGCCAGGGTTGTGGTTCTTGCAGTGCTGCGTGTCCTTCAGGTGCAGCACAGCAGCGTAATCTCATAGATCGGCAAATCGAAAAAATGGTTGAATCAGCATTGGAGGAAAATTGAGCGAAGGCACATTTGAGCCTAAAATTATCGGTTTTTTCTGTAAATGGTGCACATCAGCGGCAGCTGACTTAGCCGGTACATCCAGGAAGAAGTACCCGGCAAATCTTATTCCAATACGGTTTTTCTGTTCTTCACGAGTAGACCCCCAACATATTCTCCATGCTTTCAAGAATGGTGCTGATGGCGTGTTGATTGGAGGATGTCATTTTGGCGATTGTCACTACCAAAATGGTAACTACAAAACTGCCCGTAGGATCGCCCTTCTACACAACCTTCTTGAAGATATGGGGATTTCAAAGCAGAGACTCAGACTTGAATGGATATCTGCGGCGGAAGGAGATCGGTTTACTAAGGTTGTTAAGGCATTTACTGATGAGATAACAAATCTTGGTTCATTGAAAGGGAATGGTGCATGAATAATTACGAAGCGATGTTCATTTTTAAACCCAATATCGATGAGGAAAAGTTAGAGAAAGAAATAAAGGGTGTGGAGCAGGCGATAAAAATAAATGGTAAGGGAGAGGTGAAGTACGATAATCTGGGAAAGAAGACCATGGCATATGAGGTCAAGAAGTTTAAAGAAGGCGTTTATGTAAATTACCTGTTCACCGCACAACCATTGGCAATTACGGAGATCAAGGAAACATTGAAACATAAGGATGATATTTTGCGCTTTATGTTTCTTGTTAAGGGAAGGAAAAAATGAATCCATTACGTCTTGGATATCTGAACAACGTGTTATTGATCGGTAGACTGGTTGCCGATCCGGAATTAAGATACACGCAAAAAGGTGCTCCTGTTTGTGACTTCCGCATTGCGTGTTCACGTCGCTATAAGAATCGCGAAACAGGGGAATGGCAAGAAGAAACACTTTTTATTAATATTGTTGCCTGGCGCAGACAAGCCGAACTCACCAACGATTATCTTAAGAAGGGCAGTGCAGTTCTTATCGATGGTAGCTTAAGGTCGCGTCAATGGGAAACAAATCAAGGTGACAAACGGTCGGCAACCGAGGTTGTCGCCCGGCGTATTCAATTTCTGGATATACCACCAAAGGACACGACCACGGATGAAGGTGAAGGTACGATACCGGGTGAGAGCGAAAGTGGAACGAAGGAAGGCACCGAAGATATTGATACCCCTTTTTAGTAGGATAACATAGTTTCTCAAAGGAAAGAAAATGAGAAGAAAAAAAGGTAGATGTCGATTTTGTAGGAACAAAATTGATGAAATCGACTACAAGGATACGTCGCTCCTCAAGGGATTCATAAATGAACGCGGCAAGATTCTTGGTGCCAAAATTACTCGGTTATGCTCGTTTCATCAAAGAAGGTTGACCCAGGCGATAAAGCGCGCTAGAGAAATAGCTCTTTTGCCCTACGAGACAAAGTGATGAAGATAATTTTGCTCAAGGCAGTTGAGAGAATAGGTAAACCATACGATATTGTTACTGTAAAAAATGGCTATGCAAGAAATTTCCTGTTTCCTCGGAAACTTGCGATGCCCGCAAGCAAAGCTAACCTGCTTGGTCTTGAAAAGAATAAGAAACGTTTTTCCAAAACAATCGAAAGACAAAAGAAGGTGAGTACGGGCTTTGCCGAACGGATCGATAGCACAACAATCAAAACAACAATAAAAACAGGTATTGATGGGAAATCATTCGGCAGCATTACCTCCCAGAATATGGTTGAGCTATTAGGCGCTGAAGGTATTGAAATCAGCAAGAAAAACATTGTTCTTGAGGAGTCAATAAAGCAGCCCGGGGTTTATGACATTAAGGTTCATCTCGGCGAAAGCATCGATGCTGTCTTCAAATTAGTGGTTTTAGAGGAAGGTGCGTAGATCTTAGAAGTATTTGTGAATGGCGTTATTGAAGATCGCCAGAATCTCTCTTATGTTGTTTTACTCAGGGAAAAATTCGGCGAGCGAACGCTGCCTATATGGATAGGGGAACCTGAGGCGCTGGCAATTGCCAGATCACTTGAGTCAATACAGTATCCCAGACCACTTACCCATGACTTGTTAAAAATAGTCCTCGATACGTTCCAGGCAAAAGTCGCGAAGATAGAAGTTGTTACATTGAAGGATGATACCTACTTCGCTAAAATATACATTGAGTGTGACAAGCGGCTTTTTATTATAGACGCCCGTCCATCGGATTCCATCGCTCTTGCCATGCGCACGAAAAGCGTGATTTTTGTTGATCCTAAAGTCATGGATAAAAATGGTCGGGTGCTTGAAGGCGATACCAATGTATCTCAGTTGAAACGTCGTCTAAGAAACACTAAACCGGAACAATTTGGCGATTTTAATCTCAGCAAATAGTTGATTTTCAAACACCAACACTAGGAAATGACCCAAAAAAGAACTTTGGATCTGACGGAAATATCCAGGATAGAACGGCGGATGGTTGAGGAAATACTGTCCATGAAGAGACGGACAGTCAATAGGATAATGGTTCCAGTTAACGAGGTGGTTGCATTTGCTTACAACCAAACCTTGAACGAAGTCATCGTTTCGTACAGGCGTAATCATTATTCGCGTTACCCTGTATACTTCAAGAATATGGATCAGGTTGTAGGTATACTTTTTATTAAGGATATCATTACCTTCTGGAACAAATATCAGGATAATCCAGTCGTTGAGTTTGTGCGCTTTCCTCACTTTGTATACGAAGATCGGTCCGCTCTCGATACTTTTTTAGAGTTGCAGAAACTCAGACTTTCGGTTGGGGTTGTAATAGATGAGTTTGGTGGCGTATCGGGTATAATTACGCTAGAGGATCTTATTGAGGAAATAGTCGGTGAGATAGAGGATGAGTTGGATGAAAGACAGAAGCCTTTTGTCGAAAAGCTATCAGAACATGATTATATCGTCAATACGCGCATGGAGATTGATGATTTTTCTGAATATTTTAACGTCGCAGTAGACGAAGAAGATGATGTGACTACGGTTAGCGGTTTGATCCTCAAAAATGCCGACCGTATACCAAAGGTGGGGGACGTGGTTGAATATAAGAATCTTAAGTTCAAGATCCTGGAAGGGACGAGAAGGAAGATAAGTAAAGTAAGAGTCATAAAGCGTAAGGAGTAGGAAGAAAAGAGTAGGGAAGACATGATACTCTGAAGACACGCCTTCGGCTGGAGACACGATTCTCCCCGTACAACTTCGTTTAACGGGGCAGGCTGAAGACACATTTCATTGCAGACATGCTTCGCTGGAGACTAGGGGACAAGATGACATGCAAAGCTGTAAGAAAACGCTGCGTCCGGTTCCTGAATTTGTAGCGCTTTAAACGCTATTAACGGTCTAAACATCTTTTAATAACTTAATCAGGCTGTTGATTTAGTGGAGTAGGGGCTTTAGCCCCGTCAAAAGCAATGAAATTTCATCAGTTTTCACGAGCATAAATGCTCTACTCCAGTGAAAAATGACTTTTTCAACAGCCTGAATAACTGTTTTACCAAGAACCAAAGATTGAAACCGTATTCGTAATTCGTACTCGTAATATTGGATTATAACGAATACGATTTACGAGATACGAGTACGATTAGTATTTTGTGTATGTTTCACAGTTATTTATCCCGCCTGCCCCGTAGTTGTTAACAGCGGGGTAGAATGAAATTCAGCGGGATTAAAGAAACCGAAAAGACCAAATCAACTATATTCGTGATACTAATTATGTAAAGCTTCGTAGATTATCCTTGCGTATTTTTTTCCGATCCCCTGAACCTTTGCGATGTCTTCTTCACTCGTTTTCTTAATCGCATCGACACTGCCGAAATAATTCAACAAGGCAAGCTTCCTTTTTTTGCCGATACCGCTGATGCCGTCGAGCCTGGACGTGGTTAGGCTCTTGCGCCTTACTTTTCGATGATACCTGATTGCGAAGCGATGGGCTTCATCCCTGATTCTCTTAATGTAGAAGAACCCTTTTGATGTACCTGGTATTGTGACAACATTGCCTTTCCTATCAAAAAGTTCATCTTTCTTCTTGGCAAGGGCAAAAATGGGTATATCAATGTTAATCAGTTTGATAGCCGTTAGCGCTGCATTCAATTGTCCTTTCCCGCCGTCAATGAGTAAAAGGTCAGGCAATTCCTTGTTCTTTTTCAAATCCCGTATGCGCCGCGCAACGATCTCATGAATCATGGCGACATCATTTTGTCCCTGGGTTCTTCTGATCTTATAGTGTCGGTAATGTTGTTTGTTTGGTTTCCCATCATGGAATGCAACCGAAGCACCTACCGCAAACTTTTCCTTCAGATTAGAGATATCAAATGCCTCAACCCAGCGTGGTGGTTTTTCCAGATGAAGGCTATTCTGGAGCTCGATGATTGCCGGATGTGCTCGTTTCTTCAAGATTCTTTTGGCAAGCTCGCTTGCTGCATTTTTCTGTGCCCAGGTTAAAAGGCGTTTTGGTGCACCTCTTTTCCCAGTTGAAACCCTAACTTTGAACCCTTTTTCGTAGAACCATCTCTGCTGCGTGTTCCATTCAAGGGGCAGCGTTGAGATGACGATTTCTTCGGGGATAAAGGATACATGCGTATAGATCAGCCGGATGAATGAACCGGCTATTTCCGCATCATTGACTTGGGTGTTGATCTTCAAGTGGAAGATCTCCTTCGCAATCAAGCGATTCCCCCTAATTCTGAATAAACAGGCAACGCAAACAAACTTACTTTTGCTTATACCGACGATATCTCGAGCAATGTTTGTGCTTGTAACGATATGTTGACGCTGGGACACTCGTCGAATAGCGAACAATTGATTACGAAGCTGCGCGGCACCTTCGTAATTTTCCTTTTCAGCGCACCGCCACATCGCTTTTTCGATTTCCTTTTCCAGTTCGTCTGAGCTCCCTCTTAAGAATTTTACTGCCTTTTTAACGAGTTTTCCATACTCTTTTTTACTTATTTTGCTTGCGCATGGAGCACTACATCTGCCGAGATTGAATTCAAGACATGGACGTGTATGTTTCTTACTTAAATCCTTAGTGCAAGAGACGAGTTTGAAAATACGGCACAGGGCATCTCTTGTTTGTCGGAGTGCGCGTGCATTGGTATATGGTCCGAAGATCAACGAACCATCAGGTTTAATATCGCGGGTAAATAAAATTCTTGGAAAGGTTTCTTTAATGGTGATTTTCAAATAGGGAAATTTCTTGTCGTCTTTTAATTGAACATTATAACGTGGTTTATTTAGTTTTATCAATGATTCCTCAAGGGTCAGGGCTTCAGTATCAGAATTCGTGATGATTAGGTCGATATCTGCGCTGTGGGATATTATGATTCTATTGCGGGGATCTTCTTCATTAAGGTAGGAAGTGAGTCTGTTTTTCAAATTAGCGGCTTTTCCTATATAGATGATTTTGTTTTTGCTGCTTTTGAACAGATACACACCAGGTGTTCGCGGAGCTCCTTTAATTTTATCGTGAAGTAATTTGTTCATTAACAAAACCTTGGCCTTTTTAGGTATTCAGGCATTTTGTCTGTCTGCCTCAGGTAGAGACTTTTACCCAAGCCCATTGCAAATGGGCTGGGTTTAGGTATTTATCCTTTTACTACTCCGATCGGTCGCATCCTTACTATTTTTCGCGAAATGCCAGCTTGATGGACGGCATCGACGACCATGTCAATGTCTTTATACGCTTCGGGTATTTCCTGCCTTAAGACCTCATTACTCGCCGATAGAACATAAACACCTTTTTTTGCGAGTTCTTGTTCGATGCGGCGTCCTTTTGTTTGACGCATTGCCGCAGAACGTGACATTAGCCTGCCCGCACCATGGCATGTTGACCCAAAGGTTTCCTGCATTGCCTTTTGCGTACCCAGAAGAAGGTATGAATGGGTTCCCATATCACCTGGGATGATGACTGGTTGACCGAGGTCTCTATAGATTTCTGGTATATCCTTATGGCCTGGTGCAAATGCCCGAGTAGCTCCTTTACGGTGGACGCAAACCTCCTTTGTTTCACCAGACACGACGTGTTCTTCGAATTTGGCGATATTGTGGGCAACATCATAGATAAGGTTCATACCTAAATCTTCTGCCTTTTTACCCAATACCTTTTCAAATGCCTCTCGTACCCAGTGCATAATGCATTGGCGATTTGCCCAGGCATAATTCGCGGCACATGCCATTTGCTCAAAATATGATTTACCCTCGGGCGATTTGATAGGTGCACACGCCAATTGCCGATCCGGAATATTAATACCGTATTTTATGGTCACCTTGCCGAGCATTTTTACGTTGTCATCACATACTTGATAGCCAAGTCCTCGTGAACCAGTGTGTATCATAACCGTAACTTGACCAATGTCTTCGATGCCCAAATCCTTTGCGGCTTCATGATCATAAATATCATCAACCACTTGAATTTCCAGGAAGTGATTCCCTGCGCCCAAGGTGCCTAATTGCGGACGGCCACGCTCGATCGCCCTCCTTGATACCCTATCCGGATTAGCGCCCTGGAGCGCACCCCTTTCTTCGATTCTGTCAACATCTTCTTGCCAGCCATAACCCTTTTTCAATGCCCATTGTGCACCGTTACGCAGGACTTCTTTTACTTCTTTATCATCAATACGGATCTTACCTTTTGAACCGACGCCCGAGGGTACATTGCTAAACAGAGCCCTTATCAATGCTTTGATTTTATCTTTTACATCCTCTTCAGTAAGATCAGTACGCAACAGCCGTACCCCGCAGTTGATATCATAACCAACACCACCAGGCGAAATTACGCCATCATTCATATCAAATGCAGCAACACCTCCGATTGGAAAGCCATACCCCCAGTGGATATCAGGCATCGCCATCGCGTAACCAACAATGCCCGGTAATGTTGCGACATTTGCCACCTGCTCAGGAGCTTGATCCTGGTTGATTTTGGACACCATGCTCTCTGATGCGTAGATCAATCCGTCTGTTCTCATGCCCGATTTATAACTTTTTGGAATCCGGTACCGATTATTGTCGATCTTTATTAATTCACCATGCCAACCCATAATATATCCTCCTTCATGAAATTATAGTCTATCTAGTAAGTATGTCAATGAGGATTTGCGAAAGTGCGTACACCTGTGGTGTACTTTCTGGATTCCCGCTGGAGTTTACCCCGTACTGTACTGGTTCAGCGGGAATCGGACAAAACAGGGGTCTGATTTAAGGTGGAAAATTGGTTATTATATTCCATCCTTTTCGCCCTTGCCAAGGCCAGTTTTTCATACCGCTTGTTAATAATTTCCTCTTTCCGTCCCAAT
>JAUVZL010000096.1 GCA_030602565.1 Candidatus Stahliibacteriota bacterium | reverse complement strand
AAGATCTGCTTGACCTTGCCGATAAACTACCACAAGTCACCAACAAGAAAGCATTCATTTTCTCAACCAGTGCAATGACAGGAGAAGCCAAAGTCGCCAAAGATCATTCGCTGCTTAGGGAAAAACTGCAATCGAAAGGTTACATGATCGTTGATGAATTTGCTTGTAAAGGTTTTAACACTAATAGTTTCATGAAATATTTTGGGGGAATGAATAAGGGTAGACCTAATGCTGAAGACCTCAAACATGCGGAAGAGTTTGCTCAGAACCTGAAGCAGAACCTGCAAAAGAAGTGAAACTTGAACACATGAATTACAAGTTTTATCCCTCTACCGAAGCCTAAGGAAACTCATTTTTCTTACTGTCAATAGTTATTACTAATTTTCCTTGGTGGTGTCCTTCTTCAAGGTACCGGAAAGCTTCAGCAACCTCACCTAACGGGTAACATCTATCTATAATAGGGACTATCTTGCCGGCTTCAAAAAGCTCAGTCAAAAAAACCAGATCTTCTTTTTTGTTTGGTTTCCACATCACGATACTCATTTTCTTACTCCTTGAAATCAATGATCCTAGGAACATAGCTTTGAAAACTCGAGCCATTGAACCTCCGACCATGCGTAAAACTCCCTTGGGATTCAAAGCACGCTTATAATCGGAAATCGAACGAGATACCACAACATCAAGAATCAGGTCATAACGCTGCCCACTTTTGGTGAAATCTTCTTGAGTGTAATCAATGACCTGGTCTGCACCAATGGAGCGCACCATGTCCAATTTCTCCGTGCTGTCCACGCCAGTCACTTCAGCCCCGAATAATTTGGCAATCTGCACCGCAAATGTACCCACACCACCACCCGCACCATTAATCAAAACCTTTTGACCTGGTTGAATCTGACTTTTATCGCGAAGACCCTGCAAGGCGAGGATTGCTGCTTGAGGTAGGGTCGCTGCTTCCTCGAATGTCATGCTGGCCGATTTCAGCGCTAATGGTTTTTCAGGAACACATACATACTCAGCAAAAGCGCCAAAACCACACACGGATAAGTCCACGAATATATCATCACCTGGCTGAAACTGCTTTACATTTCTGCCAACTGCTTCAACCCGCCCCGCTATGTCAGATCCGAGTATCTTATATCTTGGTTTTCGAAGCCCCCCGATGCGGACCATTGGCCTCCCTCTGAGGTAATCCAAATCAGCAGCATTTAAGGATGCCGCATGAACTTTGACCAGTACTTCATTGTCCTTGGGAGTAGGTTTATCTACCTCTTTGAGCTGAAGAACATCCGGAGGCCCGTATTTTGTGCATACAATCGCTTTCATTTTTTTATTTTCCATTTTTTACTATTTTATTACTTCTAAAAGGAAATTATAACATTTGATTATTTTCATTCTTTTTTTTATTCTCAATAAAAAACTCAATAAAATCATTAGAATAAGCTTTAACTAATTCGAAAGCTCCATTCTCTAAGGCTAATTCTGCTTTATTTAGCTTTAAACTAAGTATTGGTGGATAGATCATTTCAGCGTTTGTATTCTCTTGAAGAGAGTCAATCCAGAATGGTTCCATTTTAACATCGGAAGGTGCAATATAAAAACCTGATAACATTTTAAGACTATGATTGTTAATTTTTGAAATTTCAAAGTATTTTCGCACCCAATTTTGAATTTCCATACTTGGTATTGTTTCACTTATGATATCTCCAATAATCAAGTAATCTAACTTCTCTTCTAACAACAAAGAGGGATCTATCTTTTTAGCAGTTCCTACTGATACATCAATGTAATCTTCCAAGCGATCTTGGAGCCTCTCAGCAATTATCTTTAAGAAACCAATTTCTTCTTTATATATTATCCATAGTTTCATTATTATTCACGTGATTTTATTTTGTATTAAAAAAAAAATTAGTTAAAGACGAAAACGTCCTTTATTCTTCAGATGTGTTCATTTCAGTTATCTTTGCGGCCCTCGACAGACGGTAGACCTTCCATCCGAAGAGGGGAAGGAAGATGAGATTGACAAAGACGGTAGATCCCATTAATTGCATTCCTATTAGTCCCGGGACAAACAGACTGGCAAACACACCCACTAACCCGATCACTCCGAGGACAATGCTCACCCTCCCGAAGCGTCTGCCAAAGGCCGTGGCTCCAAGCATGGCCACGCCGAGGGCGATGAAACCTATCATCATGAATAGGCCCCCTAAGAAGAAGAATGTGGAAGTTATTCCCATGGTCGTTTGCCACAAAAGGACGACCGTCGCCTGCGTCTCGGGCGTCGCGCCAGAAGCGTGATAAAGGTCAGAGAGCGGGGCGAAAGCGACAATCGTGGACGCATCTCCAAGAGCGATTACGATGTAACCTATAACACCCAATACGCTTCCGATTAGGGCGATTGTTTGGCTGGTTCTCTGGAGGGTCCGATATAAGACCAGAACAAAGGCTATCGACAGAAATGCGGTCGCCATGGACAGACTAATGCTCAAAGCGATAGCCATTCTGGCGTCGGGGAACGTCATCAGCCCCTCGGGGGTAAAAGGATCTACAAGAGCGTATAATGGCATGCCGACAATGAAGACGATGACAGCCAGGATACCGGCTAGACCACCCCATCGCAGGACGCTTTTCTCATTCTCCATAGACTCTTCCACCGTTCTTTATCTGCTCCGAAATTGTCAGATTTTGTTGTGATGTTCCTTGATTATAACTAGATTTTTTTGGGGATTCGCGCGCTCGTGCCTTGCGAACGAACACGAATAATAATCCCATCCAAACTTGCCCTACCAGATGTACGAGAATTCCCAGCACCATCAGTACTCGAGCGATGTCGTTGGAAAACCACTGCACCAAAAATCTGAGGAAATCGGGTAACACGTCTGCAAAATAAGCAAAATCAAAGGGAAAGACCATAAGGAGCCAAGTAATGGCGACAGCGGCAAACATCATTCCACCAAAAACATCAAAGTAGCGAGAAAGGTGTTTGCGACCAAATAACCCATACAAAGCACCTGAAACCATCACAGCAATCAGATATCCATAAAACAGGATCATCTCCAACGTGCTGAATTTTGCAGTGAAAAAACCTGTTGACCATATCTGATGGGCAACGAAGTACAACACACCCAAGACACCTAACACAAAAATAACTGTACCCCCAACACGCTCGGAATACTCCATGGTGTCGTTCATCTCTTTCTCTACACTTTTAGAAAACCAACTCTTGTTCTCTTCAATTTTCTTTAAATTTTTAATTCTTATCACCTTTTTTTGAAATTTTATTACGAATTCTAAAACAAATTGAGGCTTATAAGAGTATGTTCACTAATAAGGAAAATAATAGTAATACGAGCTTACTGTCTTTAAAGGAAAGGAATGGAGATAATTGATAATATAATTAAAAATTTTACATTGAAATAATTCGAAAATATCACTGAAGTACGCTTTTTTCCACTCAAATGAATAAACATGGGAACTAAATTACCAAATTTTTTACTATATGGGTGAAATCTGAGAATATAAAATTATTATTTTGTTCGAAGTAATTGATCTATCCAACACTCATACCACCCTATTGATAAGAATATGTGTGGAATAACATCCTTGAATCCTTCGGTTTGTAGTTCTTCCAGTATTAGTTGGGAATCTCGAGCAGTTCTTGACCAGGTTTCTAATAAAATCAAGTTTGGAATATTGCTAAAGCCTGCGCAGAATATAATATTCTGAGAATATTTATCGTAAAAATGTTTTATTATAGAATTCATATCTGTACCCTCGTTCAAATCTATATGAAAAACTGTTACAAAACTATCTTTATATAATGGTGTCCATTCAATCGAAAATGAAGCTAAATTATTCTCAATCATTCGATCTAAATGTTTTCTAACAGTTTTAGCAGAAAGTCCTGTGTCATCAGCAATATCTATAATCGGCTTCCGTGCATCTCTGTTAAGAGACTTTAGTATTTTATAATCAATACCAGTGAGTGGTTCAGGGAATGATGTGTAAGGTAGATTTACAATTCCTATAGTTGGATCACTAATTTGTGCCGTTCTTGAGACAGAACTACTATAATCTTGAAGTTCTGATATATTTCTCACTATGGCAGAGATATAGAGAAATTTTCCACTTGCTATGGCAATAGATAAAATGTTCTCATGTTGCCCTAGCTCTTTACTAACTGCTTCCATCGATCTTGCATTAGAAGTGCCATAAATTACAACTGCTAGACAATTCAACGCCAATATACTTGGTCTTGCGATATAAGCGGTGATAATCCCATCTTCTTCAAGCCTTTTTATACGTTTATGAACTGTACTCACTGACATATCGATCATTTCCGCTAATTCCCTATATGTCAATCGAGAGTTTACTGATAGTTTTTGCCAAAAAATTAAGTCAATTTCATCCATACTACTTCTATGACAAGTAATCTTTCTTGTTAAAAATAATTTTCTCATCAATTTTAATAAAAAGTTGCTGGAAAGTATTCTTTTCAGAAGAACATCAACAACACATACATTCAATAAAAAATTTATATTAATTCTTTTATAAATATTAAAAATTTATACTCGTCTACCTTTTTAATAATAAATAGAATCTTTTATAATAAAGATAATAATTTTTAAAGAGACACTAGATTGGTTCGACCCCCAACTGAAAAAAACATCTGCTTGCGCTGTAAAGGAGCGAGATTATTATGTGGTAAGAAAACATGCCCAATCTTATTAAAAAAATCTGTTTTAAAATCGCTGGTTCCATTTGAATTTGATAAAACATTACGAAATGTAGAGCTTTCTGGACCTAGCCCTCCAGGATTTTTCGTCGGTCACTTCAATTATCCAAACGTATATTTAGGACCATTGGTTCCTTTTCAAAAATTTGAAATAGATCAAAAGATTTCGGATTATCACATCTTAGACGCTCCAGAACTATGGTTTGGAAAAAGCATAGTTGATGTTATAGGATATAGAAGTAATTTGGTAAGAAATAATTTCAAAATCAACGTTAATATTGGAAAAAGGAGCCGTAAAAACACGCCTCCCATGAAGGCACAAAAATTACTCGAAACTTCCCAAGAATTATCGATGGCCGCTCGTCCTGTAGATACAGAAACAAAGCTACCAAAAATGAATTTAAGAATGCTGTTAGATAATCACGCGTTGCCTATGGGTCCTACTGGTATGGCTGAAAAAATAAGAATCACAGAAAATACAAAGGTCCATCCAAAAGTAGATTATTGCGTTGCAGATACCGATTTAAAAGCAACGGAAGCGGTATCAAAATACCTCTATTTTAAAGGACGCGTCCCAGAATCAACAATTAAAAGGGTTTTTTCAGCTGGTTTGTTAGGCGAAAAGAATAAGCGGCGAATTGTCCCGACTAGATGGAGTATAACCGCTGTTGACGACATCATCTCTAAGGCACTAATTAAAGAAATTAAAAAATTTCCTGAAATAAATGATTATCGCATTTTTGAAAGAACATACTTAGATAATCACTTTAAAATACTTCTTTTTCCTGGCAAATTCACGTACGAGATGAACGAAGTTTGGGCGCCCAATACGTTGTGGAACATATCTCTCAATGGGAATATACGCAATTTAAAACCTCAAATAATGACTGATTTTGAATTTTATAAGGGAAGAAAGAATTACGCAAGCAATATTACGGGCGCTTACTACGCTGCTCGAAAGGAAGTTTGCGAATATTTATACCGGATCGGAAGACAAGCAAGGATTCTAATCTTTCGCGAAGTACAAGGGGGTTATATTGTGCCATTAGGTGTTTGGGTTATCAGAGAAACTGTAAAAAACGCAATGGAACTAAAAAATCCGCAAATCCTCGATAATTTTGACGACTCGATTAAAA
>JAUVZL010000012.1 GCA_030602565.1 Candidatus Stahliibacteriota bacterium | reverse complement strand
ATGAATTTGATGAGATTATTGCAGTGATTGAGCAATCGCTGTATGAACATAGAGCCGAATATGTTTATTGAATTCGACATTAGAATGAAGCAACTATATTTAGTGCCTGATTTGGTGCACCTATGACAAAACCGCAGCAGTTAGAATCAGCAGGATCAATCAGTGACGGTAGACTATGTAGAATGTCAAGACCTGCCACTTTTTCAATCGTACGGGGTCAAGACCTGACTCTCACAACTCATTTTGTTATTGTATTCTTTCCGTAGCTCCGCTACCATCACGAATTTTACTTGAATCTGTGATTCAGCTGAAAAATTCAGTGTCTCGACCCTGTCGAGAGGAACCGTTCACTGCAGTGAGCCAGTACCGCTCCGCAAGAGCTAATACCGCTTAGCCATCTTTTCATCACTGTAATCTTTCTATGAATCACCGTAATCGACGCAGCTTTGCTGCGTCTTGACATCCAATAAATAATGTATACAATTCTATTGGTATGAGTGCCGTTCTGGAGACAGAACGGGTATGATGGATTTTTCAAGCAGGTTATTGATTTTAGAAAAATCCACAAAGGTGTAGTTGCTTTAACTGTTTCTACGTGTGTTTCGTGGTTAAGGGGCTATGCCTTTTTGCTTGAAGAGGATTATTGACTAATAAGGGTATTTATGGATAATAACAAAACACGCAGATACAAAGGTTCAAGTGTCAGAAGAGGGAGTGTATAGATATGTTAAAAAAACGCATACGTCAACTTCATTTTCTATTCGAGCGCATAAAACTTACCAGAAAAGGAAGGCTTTCGCAATTCATGAAAGAAATCAAACAATATCCAATACTGACCAGGGAAGAGGAATTTGAACTCGCGAGACGAATCAGAAAGAATCATGATGAAAGCGCTCTTGAGCGCTTTGTTTGCTCCAACCTGAGAATTGTCGTGACGATAGCGAAGCGATATGAAAACAGTGGATTACCCTTATTGGATTTGATTAATGCTGGTAATGAAGGACTAATACATGCTGCCCAAAAGTATGACGAGCGAAAAAAAGTCAGGTTTTATTGGTATGGTCAATGGTGGATAAAACGAGCAATACAGGCTGCAATAGCTACAGATCGCAGTATATTGCCGAAAAGCTATTTAGCAAAAAAGATACAAAGTCAGATCGCTAAATTCATCAAGAAAAATGGATATGAACCAACGGATAAAGAATTGTCAAAACTCCTTGAGGTCGAAGAACACAAGGTGATTGCCGCACGCACCGAATTACTGCCGACATATTCACTCGATGAAATCTATCAGCACTTAGATAGGGATATCCCTGAGGAGCAGCTGGATTTCAGTAAAGAGCCCGAGCATTTTGACATTGATCACGACGAGTACCTATTTTCACCTCCTCTTGATATTGTGCATATGAAGAAATTACGAAAGGAGAAATTGTTACGAGCTCTGTTCAGATTAGAGACTCGGGAACGAGAAGTCATAATGCTTAATTACGGCTTGGGAGATTATGAAAAGCATACATTGCAGGATACAGCTAATGTAATGAACATTTCACGCGAACGGGTTAGACAAATCAGAAATCACGCATTGGAGAAATTGAAAGTGATAGTATTTCATAATAAGAATAAACGAAGAATTAGGCGGTAGAAACAAGTCTTAAGTCTCTTGACATCTAATAAATAATATATACAATTCTATTGGTATGAGAGCCGTTCTGGAGACAGAACGGGTATGATGGATTTTTCAACTAAGTAGCAGACTGAGAAAAATCCACAGAGGTGTAGTTGTCTTAACTGTATCTACGTGTGTTTAGTGGTTAAGGGGCTATGCCTTTTTTTTACCCCGTTAGAGGCGGAGACTCTAACGGGGTGTTTGGATCAACAAGGCTTAAGGCTTGACTTTATTGGTGGTGTTGGTTAGAATTGAATGAGTCGATTGTGAGTATAATAGGATGAAAAATAAAAATATGGATACTGAATTCATCACGAAGAAATTGAATTTAGATATCGAAAATCTGCAATCAGATGACACAACAGCAAAGACTGTTTATCCTGACATTATTATTCATCATAGAGGCACAGAAAATAATTTACTTGTGATTGAGATTAAAAAAATCATAAATAAATCTACTAAAGATTTCGATTTGAAGAAATTAAAAGCATTTAGAAAAAAACCACTTCAATATAAGTTTGGTTTGTACATAGAGTTCGGTACAAATGGTGTAGTTGAAAAACAATGCTTTGATGGCAAGCTAGAAAAAACATAATGAACATGTTATTCCCGCCGGCATTAAAAAGAATCTGGGTATTGAAAAGCGAAGATTTTGGATTATAAAAGGAACGTATATGACCAAAAAAAAATTCAAAGAAATTACTAATGAAGCAAAAAAATCAAAAACTGCTGGCGATGTTGCACATGCCAATTATTTGATTGAAACTTTAATTCAAGATTTATTTCAGGAACAAAAGTATCGCGAAGTTATGAAACTATTCAACTCCGATTTGATTGAAGAAAAAGAAACGTTTTATAATTTTGAAGTAGCTTACTCTCTTAATGAGGCTGGTGACGTAACCGCGGCTGAAGAAGTTTATGAAAGTATATTACAATGGGAGAAAAACAATTCTTCCGTCTTAAATAATTTATCAAATATAAAGAAATCAAAGGGGCAAATAAAGACAGCCTTCCGACTGATTCAAAAAGCAAAGAAATTAGATCCGAAAGATGAAATAATAAACAATAATTATGAAAGTTTATTAAATATAATTAATGAACAAGAAACCTTAAAGCAGATTTATGGAAACGCCATCAAGGCTTTAAAAAAGGAAAATGAATTTGTTATAAGTAAACTCAAGAATTTCGTTTTAAATATCAAAAAAGATAAATATTTGAAAAATAATCAGATACCGCTTCCGAATTGGAAATTCAAAGTTTTGATGTGTACAGATGCTCAAAAAGCTGATTCTTTAAAGAATCAATGGCTTCAAAAGGGCTATATAAGAAAAACAGATAGACGGGTTGATGGATTAGTTGCCGTTTATGAAATCAATCCTTTTCTTGAAGCAGCATTACAAAAAGCTCAATATGAAAAAATAAATAAAAACTGGATTGATGGTTTTGAAAATGTGACTATAGAAAATCTGGAAAGATATAAGTACTTTGAGATATTATTAAGGATTAGAAAAATTAATAAAAAATATAGATTTATAATAGAAAGAGATTTCGACGAACTAGTTCTGAACTATTTTATGAAAAACGCAAAATCTGTCGTTGTTCTTTCCGGATCCTTAGTTGAAGCGTTATTAATATATCACTGCGAAAAGAAAAAAATAAAGAGAATATCGTATAACCGCCAGAACAAAGTAATACAAAAAGATCTTTACGATTGTAATTTAGGTGATTTGTTAAGCTATTTTGAACAATCAAAGACCATGAGTGATTTACTTGTTCACCTGGGCAATATCTCTAGAATCCATAGAAATTTTATACATCCTGGCAAAGAACTTAGAGAAACAGAACTATTGGATCAATCTAAATCTGACCTTTGTTTTATAAGCGCAGTTGAGATAATAAAAAAAGTTCTAAAGATCAGCGGTAGAAGTAAAGATTGAAATTTTACATCAATAAACCCATGAATATCTGGCAATTGAATGTAAAAGAAACACAAGCCAGAGAATATGTTTCAGTAAGGGAAATGGGGTCACCTATGAAAAAATTGCAGTGGTTTGATGTCGCATTCTGCGACACCGCCGAAAACCTCGAATCTGCTTTAGAACAATTTAGAAGTATTTATGAAGATTTTAAAAAAGAGTAACTAATTATGGGTGATGGTTATTTCTATACACTGAGTGCTATTGCTCAATCGTTTGCCGCAATCATCGCGCTGAGCGCAGTTTTTGTTATTTTTAAGCTTCAAGCTCTGAAGAACCAACGTGCAGAATTGACCAAGAAACTTTCCAATCTTAGATTAGAAGAGATGATAAAGAATGAAAACTGGAAGAAAGAAGCAGCTGTTTCCGAACAAAACCGATGGACTGAAGATTATTTGCTTAATTGGGCATTAGGCAAAGGGGGCGTAGGAGATATGGCTGACAGGAAAGATAGAATCCATCAAAATGTCCAAAATAGCGATCGGCTTAGAAAAGGGATTTCGCAATGGCTTAAACGAACTTTAATATTAAATGGAAGCATAATAATACTTAGTCTCTTTTTGTTGCCCTGGGGGAAATTCATACCGGATGACCCCAAATGTGTTTTACTGTTATGCGTTTTAGCACTTGCAGCCTTTGCGCTTGCCGTTACGGTACATGCAATTCTGTCTTCAGTTGAGCTCGGTGGGTTCCAAATAATTGAAAAAATATTTTCGATTAGGAAAAATTGATCTTTAGCGACTTAATTTGCATTTTTAGGAACGAAGGGCCTGAGGCGACAACGCCTCAAGACCTTTTATTGTTGACATAGGTCTGATAAGGAGGAAGAATGAAGAGGCAAAAAGGAGTAAATAGAATTGACAAGCGAGAATTTGTATTGTCAATCCAACAGGGGAGGGTAGTTAACAAGAATCCTTTCATTGATTTAGGATATGAGGGGGCTGATTTAATAAAGATTGTTGTTGCAATATTTGATTTGATGGGCTTCACGCGATTCTTCCATAGCATTTCTGTTAACAAAGAACTAGTTGTCACTTCGTTCATAAATGGACTACTGTATTGGTTCTCTTATCGGTTTAAAGAAGACAAGTGGTGGCCAATATTTTCAAAATTCATGGGCGACGGAGTTTTGATGGTATGGGAACTTGGTAGGCAGAAGCTATCCAACGTTGACATAATCGCCATTATGAATTTGTGTTGGAATATTGTATCGGCGAGGGATTCCTATGAGGATGAGTTCTTGCCGGAATTCAATAAAAAAATCGGCGCGAGGTGGAGAATAAAATATCCAAAACAGCTGAAAGTTGGATTATCACTGGGACATGCAGTTAGATATACTAGAGACAACGAAAGAACTGATTATATATCAGAAAGCATCAATATTGCCTCACGGTTAGTTAAGTTTGACAGAAAGATTCCTTTCATTGCGCATTCGGATATAGTCTTGGGCAGTGGTCCAAAAAAACACAATTACATTGAAAAATCGATAAGACTTAGAGGCATAGAAGATATATGCATTTATGTAGATAAAGAAGATTTCAGAAATGCTGGGTTTCCGAAGAAATTCAGGAAGGTCGGACAATGATTAATTATGGCAACACAAAGGATGTGGGGTCACCTATGCAGATATGGCACAGATATGGGGTCAAATCTCGAAACTTGACAAATCTTCTAAGAAACGGAGACTTGGTGAAACGGTGATGGGGAGATACGCTACACTGAAGACACACAACGCTGGAGACATGCTAAGCTGAAGACACGCTTCGCTGGAGAAAAACAACAGAACATATGGCGTCAGCCTGTTGAGATTTGACTCCAATTCCCCTTATCAATGTGCAATGTTTAGATCTGACCCCAGTCATACTTATTGACATTTAATGAAAGATTCTTATAATATCTATAAAGGGAGGTAAATATGCGATTGTTTATTGTTATGCTGTTGTTTCCAGTATTGACTCAGGCAATTACATGGACAACAAAGACACCAATACCGCAAGTTAGGTCAGGTCCTGGTTGTGCTGTGATTAATGATACTGTCTATGTAATCGGCGGTTCTAGTGGTGGTGGATCTCTTCATAATACTAATTATGTCTATGATCCAGTAAGTAATTCCTGGTCAACAAAAGCATCAATGCCAACTGCCCGTTCTAATATTGGTTGTGCAGTGGTGAACGGTAAGATCTACGCTATCGGTGGTTTTGTAGGTGGTGTACAAGCCGATACTAATCTTGTAGAGGAGTATGATCCAGCAACCGACTCATGGTCTTCAAAGACACCAATGCCAACTTCAAGGTATGCTTATGCTATCGCAGTTGTTGCGAACAAGATTTATGTAATTGGCGGTATGCTTCCAGTAACGGCAGCAGTTGAAGAATATGACCCAGCATTAGATTCTTGGGCAACAAAAGCATCAATGCCCACAGCAAGGATGGGTCCAGCAGCTGCCGTAATCAGGGATACAATCTATGTGTTTGCCGGTGGAACCTCACCCGGCTCAGGGGAAACTACAGTGAATGAGTGTTATGACCCGAATACCGATAACTGGGCATCAAAGGCAAATATGACTTATGCTAGGTATGCTCTTGGCGGTTTCTCCTTTGATGATGTAGCTTATGCAATTGGTGGTTATGATTCCCCTGTTTATTATGACAATGTGGAGGTTTATGACCCTACCACTAATAGCTGGTCAGATGAAACATCAATGCAGTACGCCCGACAATCCACAGCAGTCGGTCTTGTCGGAAACGCGGTCTATGTGATTGGTGGATGGAATAACGGGGCATTGAACTATAATGAAGAGGGGATACTTATGGTCGGAATTGAAGAGCAGGAAGCAGCTCAGAATATGAGAATAGACATAACCCCAAATCCATTTTCAAAACAAACAAAAATCAGCTTTAGTAGACTGCAGAATTCCAGGCATATAGAGTTAGAAATTTATGATGTTACAGGAAGATTGGTTAAGTCATTTGGTAAATTTATCGATCACCAATTCTCAATTAACCAGATTATCTGGGATGGTAGAGATGATAACGGAACCATTCTACCAAGTGGAACTTATTTGCTCCTTATCAATGGCCAGGGAGTGAAAGAGACAAGAGTTCTGAATTTTATCCATTCCTCAATGTAATACGGGCGAATTGTGCGAATTGGGGTCACCTTTTCTAAGAAATGGAGAAACGGAGAACCGGTGTAACGGACCAGATCAACTAAAGAAACAAAAGAGACTGAACAAACCAGAATATTGACTTCTGCTGCGAATTTTGGATAATATGATAAGAGGAGGAAAGATAAAAAACTTTTCAACATATATGTTATTAATATCGGTTAGCACTTGTTTGTTTGTGAACTGTGTGGCAAAGAAGCAGTGGCAGGGTAAGTATACTACAGTTTCATACACGAAAATAGAGCCAAAAGAGGATTTTAAAGTCTGGGAATATGTTGTTATTACATATGATGTAGGGGCAGTAGACAAACATTCCGGCGTGATTTATCGATTTGCAATAATACTTAACGATGAGAAATTCGGTGCACTCGAAGTCTGTGATACCTCTCAAGATATGGACGGATATACGAGTGCTGAGGGATATGAGTACGTTCTCTTAGCCGGTGATGTTGAGTCAGCGCGGGATTATGGACATGGTCAACCGTATATTGTTCGACAAATGCACAGGAAGTATAAGACTATCCCGAGCTACGAAAATGTGAAAAATGATGTGATTGACGTATTGTCAAGTGAATAAGCATATAGAATATGTCGGAGTCCGTTGAATTGTACTCAACGGGATAAATATCGGAGTAAGTATGTAAATTGGGGTCAAATCTCGAATAGTGAATAGAAAATGTTCCTTGACAATAAATCTAAAATGTGTAACATAAATCAACCCCCTTTTTGTCCAAAATAGAGGGGAGCAGTGCATCATATTGACAAAGAGGTCCACCTTAGCTATAATTTCTTTATTGTAGCACTGTATCATTTATGGGTACACAAAGTAAGAAAATCAGGAAAGATTGGAGATATAATTCCATATGGAGGTGTGTATTGGAACTAATGACATTAAAAATCGATGAAATTGTATTGGATCTAAGTAATCCACGAATTGCTAAATATCTTGAAATGTACGGGGGTAGCCTAAATGCAGAGCAGATTGCCTTAGCGTTGGGTGCTGGTGACAGCACTATCGATGATAGTTCAACAACTTTTGGCAGTTTGAAGGCATCAATAAAGACAAATGGTGGTGTAATTCATCCTATTATAGTGAATAAACAGCAGGATGGGAAATTCGTAGTGATTGAAGGAAATACCAGGGTTGCCATCTATAACGAATTCAATCAGGATAAAAAAATGAAAGGTAATTGGGATACTATTCCTGCTATTGTTTACAAGTCTTTGACGCAAGCACAAATTGATGCTATTAGATTACAGGCGCATCTGGTTGGCACCCGAGAATGGGATCCTTACTCAAAAGCAAAATATCTAGACTTCTTATACAATGCAGAAAATCTATCTATGAACCAAGTTATTGATTTTTGTGGTGGGAATCGGACACAGGTTCTTAGATACATAGATGCGTATAAGTTGATGGAATCCCATTATAGACAACAACTTGATAGTGACGATCAGTTTGATCACACGCGATTTTCTGCGTTTGTAGAATTTCAAAACAAACGTATTAAGGATGCGGTCTATGCAGCTGGCTTTAGTGATAAAGATTTTGCCAAATGGGTGATAGAACAAAAATTTGAGCCATTAAGGACAATACGTGGTTTACCCAGAATTCTAGAGAATGAAAAGAGTAAGGGGATTTTTTTCAAAAAGAAACATCGAGGTGCTGAAGAAGCATTGAAACTACTAGAAGCTCAATCTGCTGACGTTGCACTCAAGGAAGCAGATGTATTTCAGCTTGCACAAGAGCTTAAAAGAAAAATACTTGTGATGAAATACGAAGTCTTCCAAGAGTTACAAAAAAATCCTGAGGGGGATACTGTAATGACACTAATGGATCTAATGGAGCAACTAAAAGATTTCTGCGATAATATAACAGCTGAATAAATAAGTCATGCCCGAATCCTCATTGCACGCAAGGCTAGTTGATTACTTGAAACTCTGGATCGAGAAACATTATAATCAATATGATCCCATTATGAAATGGATCGCATCGGCTAAAGAAAATAATCCTGGCAAACCTCCAAAAATTGACGGTTCTATTCCAGATATTCTTTTTAAATGTAAATATCGTGATATGAGTATTGTAGGTGAGGCGGAAACCTTTGTTTCAATCCAAAATGCACACACATACGTGCAGTTAAGGAAATTCATCACATATTGTGCAAAATTTGACTGGCATCTTATTGTTGCTGTACCACTTGATATATCGTCTTACACAAAAAATTTAATGAAGTTGCTTAAATATGATTGCGGGGTCGATCGTACTAATATTCACGTTCCATTAATCCCTAGATGTTAGACCGTATCACTGTAATCTGATATGCAAAAGATCAAGATAAAAAGAGAACCAAAATATGATGCCAAGTTTGATGCTCGTTCATTCCAAACGGAAGCAGTTTTTTCAATAAAGAACCTCGAATATGCCGCAGTCTTCCATGAACAGGGTTTAGGAAAAACAAAGATAGCAATTGATTTAATTCTGTACTGGTTGGAAATGAAGATGCTCGACACCGTATTGGTTATTGTAAAGAAGTCCTTACTTAATACTTGGCGGAGAGAATTCTGTAAGCACTCCCATATAATACCAAAAGAATTATCACAGGACCGTCATCGAAACTACTATGTTTTTAATAGTCCCTCACGTGTGATTCTCACGAATTATGAGGTAGTCAAATCTGGAATAGGTGGCAGGTCTTGACATTCGACAATTCATCCAATGGCATAATGAGGAAAAATATAAGGGATAAATACCAACAAACCCATTGAAAAGCAGTATAGTTTATGCTAAAATAATGAAGGTATTATGACTATGAAAGAAGTACATAATGAACAAGTAGTTGATACGATTGAAATGACGGAGTCGGTCAAGATCGTTTTTTACTACGATTATTTCAATGATGAGGTTTGGGCTAATATCAGGAAATTCATTAAGTCCAAAAAATATACTGGTCCTACAAAACAGGGAATTAAGTTTGATCCGGCAAAGCTGCCAGAGATAAAAAATGCTTTTGCTAGAACTAATGATCAGGCAGATACAATACAGGATGAAGAATTCTTACGGATTCCCCGGTCACCGAATCGCGATCTTGTGGTTCACGCTTCTGTTTATAAAGGTTCACTTGGGGTCGATCTTAGAGTTTGGTTAAAGACTGAAAAATATAAGGGTTGGACTAAAGATGGTATAAGATTTCCTATTGATCTCATTCCACGGGTTTTAGAAACATTGCAGAAAATGATTGATACTAAACCAGCGCTACAAGAATATGTTGATCAGACTAATACCAAAGAAGATGTGGGGTCAAATCTTGAATAGTGAATAGAAAATGGTCACCAGGGATTGAAGTTTCTGGAATGACCCTTTGTTTGAAGAATAAAAGGAAGGTAGAGCAACATGCGTGTAAAAAAAGAAAAAATAGTGCGAATCCGTTGGCAACGCAAGAAATTCAGCGATATTGACTTGGGCCTAGGTTTGATATTCGGTATTTTGGTAATTACCGAAATGGCTTGACTTCCTCACAAAGTTCAGGATAATTTAGACGATATGTTTTGTCCTAAATGCAAAGCTGAATACAGGTCTGGTTTTACGGTATGTGCTGATTGTGATGTACCGTTAGTCGATAAATTGCCTAAAGAGAGAAAAGAAAAGACGAGATTGAAACAAACTCATAAAGATGCGAAATTTGAAGAAGTTATTGTTACATTCAATCAAGGTGAAATTGCATTCATTAAATCTCTTCTGGATGATGCAGGTATTGAATATTATCTCAAAGGTGACTATTCTAATGTACGTCTTTGGGCAGATCCGATGAGATTGATGGTTAGAGATGACCAGGTGGAAAAAACAATAAAGATTCTCAAAAAATTAGATTTTGGTTCCTCTGGATTGCGTAGCGAACAGAAAGAAACAGAGTAACATGACATATGGAGATAATTCACGTGGGTATATGGGGTCAAACCATTTTTGAGTAACGGAGTATATGTATATTGGAGTCACATTGAATTCCATTCTATGGGATAAATGTGGCGCATAGGTATTCATCTTGACACTGGCGACATATTAGGGACAATGTATAGAAGTATGAATAGACTTCATGTCGATTTCGCACTCTTATCATGTATCTTAATTGGGATGTCTTGCTCAAACTCTCTGAGATTGCGGAATATAAGTGACGACCCTGTTGATGTCGAAATTGTGTTATCTCCCAATAATCCTTATGTTGTGAGCGAGCATTTAACGGTAACTGTGACATGTATCAGGGAAGTATCCATATCTATACACGATTGGACTGTTTATGAATTTGATCTTGAAATGCAAACACCCGAAGGTGTAGAAAGGATTATCCTTAACTCGGAGGAACCACTTGTATGGAAGAATTATACGATAGAACATCATGGTTTCATGAATTATCCGGAAACGCGTATAGGTCTTAGGATAATTGAGATGCAACCTAATTGAACTATGCGTTATTGGAAAATAGGGGACGGGGGTTGATTTTGTGATAGATGTTACAAAAAAAGCAAATAAGCAAATGGCATCACCAATGAAAAAATTGCAGCGCTCAAATCCAAAACTCCCTGTACAACCACTTGATTTTGGAACGAAGACGGCATATAATTTATCAGGTTAGAGTTTAAATGAAGGTGTATAATCCTGATGAGTTGCTATTAAAAAAATTGCAAATTTTTCCAATTTTGGATGTATGACAACAAAAAGGAGAAATAAATGAAGATGGGATATCGTATGTATAAGTTTTTTGCTATCCTGCTTTTTGTGTTGCTGACCTCATGTATATTCAAGCCTACAAAAGTTGAATTCCTCAGCAAAGATGAAATTAAGGAAAATGTAACATTTGTTACTGAATTACCTACCAAAGTCCATTTGCATGACGGCTCTGTTATTGTTTTTGAGGAAGGTTTTGAAGCAACAAGAGATATGGTTGTAGGTTGGGGTATGAAATACAACTTAACGCGCAACGATATTTCAATGGTTCAACGTGTCTTGATGGATAGCGTTGCATTTTTGGAATATTATAAAAAGAATATTCAGGGAGGTCCGTGCCTCGTAAGTATTCCCCCTGTGGCTGTAGTTTCAGCACTCACCGGTGCTGCACTCTTTGTGGCAATTTTTGGTTCCTGCCCCACCATCTATTCTTTTGATGGTGAGTATTATTCGTTAGAAGCAGAGACTTTCAGTTATAGTGTTACTGAAAGATTAGAATCAGATGATCTGGACCGGCTTGACTTTGGCGAGATTATCAATGGAAAATATATGATAAAGGTTACCAATGAGGCATTTGAAACACATTATATTAATTATCTTGCTATTATGACAGTTGATCATCCAGAAGACTATGAGCCATTTCCAACTGAAAGACGCGACATCGTGTTATTCGGAAAAGAAAGTAGAATACTCGAGGCAAAGAGCAAAGCGGGAGATGAAGTTACCGAGCTCATTTCTTCAAGAGACGATCATTGGTATCAAAGCGATTCGTTTGTTGTTAAAAAACTGACAGGTGTAGTCATACGGGATTGGGTTGATATAAAGGTGCATATTCCTGAAGGATCACAGAAGATGTATGTCGCCTTCCGATTAAGAAATACATTACTAAATACTATACTGTTTTACGATGTAATATTACGGTCACAGGGCATTAGAGCGCTTAATTGGTTAGGTTCCAAAACTTCAAACATATTTTACGCATGGCGCTTAAGTAAATGGTATAAAAAACACTTTGGTCTCCGTATCCAGCTGTTTGACGGCGATAAATTCAAGGAAGCAGCTTGGATAAGAGATACGGGTCCAATATCGTGGCGTCAGGTTGCTGTAGAATTACCGGTTCCAGATGGTGATACTGCCAGATTACGTTTTACTTTCTTGCCCGACAACTTAGTTATTGATTGGATTGGCGTGAGTTTTGATCAAAATAATAATCACGAAACAAGAACAGTTGAATGTGACGAAATTATTGATTTAAATGCTGACAGAAAATGCAATTATGTTGATTTCATTAAGAAAAGGGATAAACAATATTTGATTACTTATCCAGGCGATAGTTATAACCTGAAATTCAAGGTTGATCATTTACCAGAGGAACGCCGGCGCACTTACTTTTTGAAATCCAGGGGTTTCTATATCGAATGGCTGCGCAAAGAATGGCTAGTGCAAATACAAAAAGATATGGGAGATGTGGTATTTAATCTCAACGACGAAACAATCAAAAAAACAGCCCAGCTCTGGATCGCAAAAAAACATCGCTTTAAAAAGGAATTCTTTGAGTCAAAAAACTTCGGCAAAGGAGTCAACAAATGAAGAAGACTATTTCGATGATGTTGTGTGTAATTATCTATTGTACTTGCACCAGTTCAGTTAGAATTCTAAAGGCATCGGGAGAAACCGCCATACTCACGCTCAATAACGATACTCGATACGTTGGAGAGTTGATTACAGTTACTGATACAACACTTTTCTTTAACTGGGGGGGGACAATATTCCAGGTACCTTTTTCAGAAGTCAAGAATGTATATGTTAAGGGATATAGCCTTAAAGGCCAAAAAGCATGGGCAACCGTACTTTTGACGCTTATTGACGGCACTATTGTAGTTTCAGGAATTGCGAGCGGAGATTTATGGTGGAGTATTGCCTTTGGTGCGTTAATACCATTAACTTTTATTGCCTTTCGCACCAGTGACCCGAAAGTGGATTTCTCGTCTTCACTTACTGATAATGATTTAAAACAACTTAGACTTTATTGTCGATATCCTCAGGGACTGACACAGGAGCAATGGGAAGATCTGTTGTCATATTACCAGCAGGATGATTTCAAAAGCCTATCACGAGAATGAAAGGCATAAACTTACAGGAAGAGATATGGGGTCTCCGTTACACGAGAGCAGGCAAATCTAAATGCAAGATATGGGGTCAAATCCCCTCGACTCCGCTCAGGACAGGCTCGAAACTTGACAAATCTTCGATGAAACGAAGCGAGGGTGAAACGGTGAAAGAGAGGAAAAACCGTGGGGTCAAGCCTTTCCTAAGAATCGGAGACTTGGGGAAACGGAGACATGGAGAAATGACTGCTTCGCAGATGATTACCCCGTACATTTGACAATTAACGGGGCAGGCACAGATAAAAAAAATTACACAGAGAATAGGGGACGGGGGTTGATTTTGTGACAAAATTTTGGATAATGTACAAGCGAGAAGGAAAATGAAGCGCAGAGAAATAATGAGCTGGGGTATAATTATTATTATCCTTGTAATAATTGCATGGATTGTTTGCGAAGTGGTTCAATAAAAGACAAGATGAAGTGTGGTATATATATATGGCATCACCTATGATAAATTGCAGCGGTTCAAATATTGAGAAAAAGTACTTGACTTTGGTTCGTAGATAAATACCATTTATCAGGTAAGGGGTCTATACGAAAGTGTACGACCTTAAAGAGTGTAAGTTAAGAAATGGACGGATTTGTGCCATTTCGACTGACACATAACAGCTAATTGTTAAAGAGGAGGATTTGCATGGGAGAATATAGAGATTATCATATATCAGATATAATTGAGGAAATCAACAGCAAGTATTTCCTCCCGCACATTCAACGACCGTTTGTTTGGAGAGATGAGCAAGTAATCAGGCTATTCGACTCTCTTCTTAGGGGATATCCAATTGGTACTTTTTTGTTTTGGATAACCAAGAGTCATGTTGCAAGAAGGAGAAAATTTTTCCAAAACTATTACAGGAAATATAGCAAAGACTTCAACATTGAAAAACTAGGGCTGGAAGACGCTACGACCAGAGACAATGTTATTTTAGTACTTGATGGCCAACAGAGACTCCAAGCACTCTATCTTGCAACGAGTGGTATTTACGAAGGCAAAGAGCTTTATTTCGACTTGCTGAGCGGTAAAGAGGAGGACGAAGAAGGGTTGTTGTATGAATTCAAATTTTTCAAGAAGGAACCACCAAAAAACGTGGATACGTTGTGGGTGAAAGTGAAAGATATGGTCAACAGGTTTCATAAAAAAGGCGTACTTGTTGCTAATGTCAAGAATGATATAATGGCATCGTCCAAAATTGATCAAGCATTCGAGGGGGAGATTGAGAATAATCTCGAACGACTGAAGAATGCATTGATATCGGACAGGCGGTTGTCATCTTATGATGAGACTGAAACAGACTATGAGAGAATATTTGACATATTTGTTAGGGTAAATTCAGGCGGAACGAAACTAAGCAAATCTGATTTGCTTTTTTCCTTTATTAAATTACAGTGGAAAACCATCGAAGCCGAGAAAGAATTTCCTAAATTTCTTGAGACCTTAAATGCCAATGATCAATTCGAATTCAGTGTTGACTTCTTGCTAAAAACCTCACTTGTACTCATAGGTGCTCGTGTAAAATACGATATAAAGACTTTCACGGGTGCGAAAGGCGGTGAAATTGCGGAGAAAATCGAAAATAACTGGCAGAAGATAAAAGCAACAATCGCATCTGTGTTGGATTTGGCAAGAGATGAATTCAGAATCAAAAACAAGAAGCTCCTTCCGAGTATGAATGCCCTGATTCCAACCATATATTATGCATGGAGAAATGACAAGAAATCTAGAGATGACTTCGAGGCAGAAGATAAGAAAACCATCAAAAACTGGCTACTCAATACCCTATTAGGAGGTGTTTTCAGAGGAAGTACTGATGAACTACTTAGGACAGCAAGGAAGAAATACCTCTTCAGAATCAGCCAAGATTACACAAAATATCTCGTCCAAGGTAACGTCCAGAAGGAAATAGCAGATGTTTTTAACCAAAAGCAACATGGATTATCGTCTACTGCGCAAGTAGTTACAGCACGGAGTAACGAGTGGATTATAAATGATGGTGATTGTAGTTTCGCAATCGAAGCTTTTGAGAAATACTTGAATGTATACAAAGATATTATCGACAACCCTTCACACAAAACGTTTCCTGCAGGTTTGCTTAATGAAGAGTATCGTAAATTGGCGAAGATAACAGAAATAAATCAAGAGATACTAGAGAATATTCGCTATCGAGATTCAGAGAGTTATTTGGTGCTGTATTTGATATACCCTTATGATATTGATTTTGTCCCCAGTAGTGATGCGAACTACCCCGAGCAAGATCACATATTCTCACAAAGAGAGCTTAAGGAAAATAGTTATGATGAATCACAGATTAACCGTATCGGTAATATTCGATTAGTAACATCGCATGCAAACAAGCGAAAAAGCGATACTCCTTATGCTAAATGGATTGCGGATGAGACAGATGAGGAATTACACCTGGCATCAATTCCAGACAAGCCTAATAGCTGGAATGTTAAGAACTATACGGAATTTGTTGAAAAAAGAGAAGCAGAAATCCTGAAGCGAGTACGGCAGATAATATAGGCCAAATGCAAGGGATACAAGGAATGGGGTCAAATCTCGACCCCAATGAAATACTTACAAGTTTCACGAGGGCAGGCACTTGACAAATGCTACAAAAGAAAAAAATGGCATCTCTTATGAAAA
This sequence comes from Candidatus Stahliibacteriota bacterium, assembly GCA_030602565.1. Taxonomy (GTDB): domain Bacteria; phylum Hydrothermota; class Tepidihabitantia; order SM23-42; family SM23-42; genus JAUVZL01. The sequence goes on along the minus strand of JAUVZL010000012.1, from coordinate 38,808 downwards.
AATTGCAGCCAGTAAATATACGGAGCTAAAAATGAAACTGACAAAAAGAAAAGACGGTCATTATCTTCTTGTTAAATTAAATGCAACCGAACTTTTGTTGTAAGAATTATTTTGAGCAATACAATAACATTGACGAGATGTCATGAGTGGTTATAATGGTTAAGAGCCAATTTTTAATGTAATTCTCTTGAAAGGAGGAAAGATGAGTAGACTTTTGCTTTTTGTGTGCTTTTTTTCCCTGACCTATGGATTTGTTTACGCACTCGATTATGTAGAATCATCGCAAGGTCTTGAGAATCCACAACTCGAAAGCGGTAGAACAGAACTTGAAATGGTGGACATTAATGCCGATGGCAACATTGATATACTCTCTATTGGCGACCATGGATCGCCCTATATAAATACACAAGAACATGGTGTAATGGTCTGGTTTGGTAATGGCCAGGGCGTGTGGAACGTTTATCAGAATGGTAGTTTTGGTTATGGCGGGATTGCCATTGGTGATATAAATAATGATGGATTTATGGATATTGGTTATGGTATGCATCACAATTATTCAGGCACAGATTTCGGTGATTCAATCATTGAAGCAGCATTGGGTGATGGCACTGGTCAGAACTGGACTCCCTGGGACGATGGAATTTCTATAGGCGACCCTAACCCCTGGGGAATGTTTTGCACCGACTTTGCGGACATAAATAACGACGGCTTTTTGGATTTGGGTGGCAACTCTTTTGGTGGAGATGATGGCGTACATATTTTTATCAATCATGGTGATGGAACGTGGCATCAGTGCTTTGGTTTTCTAGGGGGAATGTCCAGGATGGATTTTCTATTTGGTGATGTGAATGGTGATGGGTTTGCTGATTTTGCTGCGGGGCATCAATACGGCAGTATCTATCTTGGCGATGGAAATGGCAATTTTAACCTTGTTGACGGCAATTTGCCATGGGGAGGAAGTAATGGAAGAAGAGGACCTTCTTTGTGTGATATAGATAACGATGGCAACCAAGAATTTGCATTTATTAACGCTAATGGTGGCATTGAAGTCTGGAAATGGCAGGGAAACAATACTTGGCAGGATTTTTCTGGTAATCTCCCTGACAGCGGACCTTACGAGTCAACGCAGCTATATGATATGAATATAGATGGTTTTATGGATGTATCTGCATTTGGTAATAGCACTGTAACGGTATGGCTCGGTAATGGCACAGGTAATTGGACCCAAGCGACAACATTTTATACACCGAGTCCAGGTTATCGCAGTGCTTTCAGAGTCGGTGGTGATGCTGATCATAATGGTTATCCTGATATTGCTCTCGTTGCCAAGGAAGCCAACGGAATAAATCATTTGCGTTTCTTTAAAGAAACATCCGTGTCTGAGAGTCTCTTTGTATTTCCGATTTATCCGCGCGCTGGTGAAAAGTTTTACAAAGGTTCAGTCCATTTTATTCACTGGACTTGCGGTGTACCGCAGGGCAGTATTGCAACAATTAAACTTGAACTTTCAACAAGTGGTCCATCTGGTCCCTGGTCTTTAATTGTCTCAGGTTATTTTAATAACGGACGGTATCAATGGCAAATTCCAACAACTTGTGTTGGGTCAGACAATTGCTATATAAGATATACTGCGACTACTGCAACCGATACTGCAGTTGCAATTACTCCAGCAAGTTTTACAATTTTACCAATCGTTGCGGTTTCTGAGCATAACAATGTTTCTACGGAAATTCCCGGACTCAAAATTTTTCCAACTCCAACACGCGACAGAATATGGATAAGTATTAAGACGGCTAAGAATGAAGATACAAAAATAAGGATATTTGATAATACTGGTAAATTGGTTAAGGATTTATTTAAAATTAAAGGCGGCGGTAAACTCAAGATATACTGGGATAGGAAAGACAACAATGGCAAAGAAGTCCCTCTTGGTATCTATTTTATTTCTCTGCAATCCCGGAGAACGAAATTACAAAAGAAGATTATATTGATTAAATAAAAAAACTAAAGTCTCACAAGATCGGACAAGATAGATATGGTCAAATCATCTCGTGAACAAATGGGGTTAAACCTTTTCTAAGAATCGGAGACTTGGTGAAACGGAGATACGGAGAAATGACTGCTTCGCAGATGAAAAAATTATTCCTGAAGGAATACGATTACGGTGATAAAAAAAAGATTACAGTGATGATGCTGGGAACCAAAAACCGACCTACTATGTTTTGTTCACACATCAAATACAATTGTTTGGGCTATGAAAAACCATAACGCGGTGTCGAAATGAAAGACACTTTGCCGACACCCTATCCCGAGCTCAATAATATATTACATGGACTGGTGGATAGCGTTAAAGAAATCCTAAATAAAAATCTCGTTGGTATTTACTTACAAGGATCTTTTGCGGTGGGTGATTTTGATATTCATAGCGATGTTGACTTTATCGTCGTTACAGCGGAAGTAATAACAAACGAACAGCTCCAAAAACTTCAGATTATGCATAAGCGTATCTATAATAACAGATCTTCTTGGACTCAACATCTGGAAGGATCTTATTTTCCTAAAAAGATACTCCGACATTGCTCTAACCGTGGTAAAATGCTTTGGTATTTAGACAATGGTAGCTGCCATCTTGTACAGTCTGATCACTGCAATACAGCGGTTGTTCGATGGACAGTTCGCGAAAAAGGTGTTACCTTGATAGGTCCTTCGCCAAAAACACTAGTTGAAAAAATAAATGCTGAAATATTGCGTGAAGATATTTTTAAAACTCTGAATGAATGGGGAAAAGAAATTATATCTGATCCTGATAAATACAATAATCGATTTTACCAAACGTTTATTGTTTTGAGCTACTGCCGAATGCTACACGATTTAAAAAATGGGACAGTTGGATCGAAACGTGCAGGAGCCGAATGGGCGAAGAAAAATTTAAATCCTTATTGGATTGAACTAATCGATCGAGCATGGGAAGGACGCCCCAATCCAGAAGAATCTGTTAAACAACCTGCAAACGCCAAGGATCTTGCAGAAACTTTGATGTTTATTAAATACATAATGGATGAAAGCAAAAGGGTATGATTGGGGTCACCTATGAAAAAATTGCACTTCGATATGCTCGAGACCTTCGACATCCTGGTGAGGTGGATAATAGGAGCGACCTACGGACTGCTCGTCCGTGGTGCACGCTTGACATTTTATCATACCCCTGTATAATTTCATAATCAGTGTATTAGATATTTGACAAATTTTGCATATTTAGAAAATGTAGATGAGGAGGAAGATGGATAGGAATAATATTTGGCAAATAGTAATGGCAGTATTCTTGCCCCTTGTACTCACTGCACAAACTGAGAACTGGGTCTTCACGTACAATGGATCTGCAAATAGTTGGGATTATGCCAATTCTATTGTCTATGGTGCAGACGGTAATATCTATGCTGCAGGATCCAGCCCTGGCAGTGGCACTTATGAAGATTTTACAGTAATAAGTCTTACTGCCACCGGGGATACCAACTGGGTGTATAGATATAATGGTCCTGTAAATAGCTGGGATTATGCCAATTCTATTGTCTATGGTGCAGATAGTAATATCTATGCCGCAGGATCCAGCTTTGGCAGTGGCACTGATTATGATTTTACAGTGATAAGTCTTACTGACGCCGGGGATACCAACTGGGTCTACAGATATAATGGACCGGGCAATGGCTGGGATTATGCCAATTCCATTGTCTACGGTGCAGACGGTAACATCTATGTTGCAGGATCCAGCTTTGGCAGTGGCACTTATGGAGACTTTACAGTGATAAGTCTTACTACCGCCGGGGATACCAACTGGGTCTACAGATATAATGGACCAGCAAATAGTGTGGATTTTGTTCATTCCATTGTCTATGGTGCAGATGGTAATATCTATGTTGCAGGATCCAGCATTGGCAGTGGCACTTATGATGATTTTACAGTGATAAGTCTTACTGCCGCCGGGGATACCAACTGGGTATATAGATATAATGGCCCCGCAAATAGTTATGATTATGCCGTTTCCATTGTCTATGGTACTGATAGTAATATCTATGTTGCAGGATCCAGCACTGGCAATGGTACTTCTGATGACTTTACAGTGATAAGTCTTACTCCGGATTTAAGTGTGCAAGAAGAAAGAGAAATGATTGTTATGAAAAATCTATATGGTGCGACTATTTTCAGCGGTCCTCTGCTCTTGCCAGAAGGCAAGAACTGCAGGATTTTCGATATCGCAGGACGAGTAGTAATTCCCAACAAAATAAGACCAGGAATTTATTTTATTGAGATTGATGGTAAATTAACAAGAAAAGTAGTTAAGGTTAGATGAAAAATATTATCCGTAAAAGTATCTGGGCGATTTCTCTTATCTGCATACTTATCTCATGTTCTCAATATCCCATGGACGAACTCTTATCTGCCCCAGAAAAGATTGAAATAGATGGTCGTGAATATATATTAGAAACTGGTTTGTATCGTGATTTCTTTCCACCTATGCCTCCAAGTGGCCTTGGTGGATCTATTTATATTATTGCACTTGATTCACTACAGTTTCCATCTTCGCTGGATGCAAGCCATTTGTGGGTAATAAAAGATGATGATGTTTGGGATACATATCTAATAGAACGTGTAATCCCAGGCGATCAAATATATAAGATGAAAAAAAGAATTAGAGATGAAGGTCCTGATTGGGGACCTCATATATATGTAGATGTGGTAGTAGAAATTGTAAATGATGAGAATGGAAGTTATTTATTGAGAGCGGACAGTCAATGGATTGGTCGGCTTGATTAAACCATACATGCTTGAAGCGCAGAATAATCTGATTATTAGGCAAGAAATGGGGTCAAAATTTTCCTAAGAATCGGAGAATGGGTGAAACGGAGACACGGAGAAATGACTGCTTCGCAGATGAAAAAATTGCACTTCGATGAACTCAGTACAGGCTTTAAAAATTGCAGCGGTTTCTAATTAAAAAAAACCAGCCGAGACTTTAGATTTTGTCGAATGTCAAGCTGAAAGAAGGGAAATAGGGAACGGGGGGTTGACTTTGTGACAAAATTTTGGATAATGTACAAGTGAGAAGGAAAATGAAGCGCAGAGAAATAATGAGCTGGGGTATAATTATTATTATCCTTGTAATAATTGCATGGATTGTTTGCGAAGTGGTTCAATAAAAGACAAGATGAAGTGTGGTATATGGCATCGCAGATGAAAAAAATTACAGCGATATAGGTATGCATAAACATATTGTTACAAAATTTTTTGTACCTATCGGTAGCGCTATGGGTCAACAATAATCAGGGATGTCGAGAATCTATTCAGAAAATCACATTCTGATGCACCACTTGACACTATACTAGATTTGAATATACTCATTTTAGATAAAGGAGGTTCTGTGAATATATATGTAGGTAATTTGTCGCATGATGCTAGTGATAGCGATTTACAAAAGGCTTTTGAAGCCTTTGGACAGGTTGCATCTATAAATATTATCAAGGATAAGTTCAGTGGTCAGTCAAGAGGATTCGGATTCGTGGATATGCCCAATAAAGATGAAGCCCAGGCTGCGATCGCTGGTATGGGCGGCAAGGAGTTTATGGGACGAGCGCTTAATGTTAATGAGGCACGTCCCCGTACAGATCGTTCAGACCGTCGAGGTGGCGGAAGAGGAGGTGGCGGAGGCAAAGGTCGTTCCTGGTAGAAAAAATACCCAAATCAACAAATGACGTCACCTATGACAAAATTGGAGAAATAGCTAAAAGATATAAGAAACAATTGACTCGAAATATTAGCTATAGGTGATTCAATTTAGCCATAACCTGTTAAAACACGAAAGTTGTTAACTGAAAAAGAATGAAGGGAGTAACCACTGCAGTTACTCCCTTCATTACACTAAATTTACTTTTCCAGAACAACTCAAGATCTAAAAAGTGTTCACCCTACGTTCTTAATGGCATTTCTATTCGGAGCAAACCGTTTCCATATACTGCTATTGCCTGGTTGGCAACAACAGGAAAATGGAATGAGAGGTACTTAGCATAGTGAACATCACCGGCTACTGCAAATAACATTAGACATCTCGAGTTTACCCTGAGTTTTATATTCTGCTGTGGAACACCTGGCAGAGCAATCTCCACGGTTAGATTGTTCATCTGCTCATCAAAATAGGTGCATACATCAGGTTCTATTTTGTGCCGGATTGTTGTCATCATAACTAGATTATACGCAAATCATGTGCCAGTAATTTCTGCTGAAATTTCAAGGTTTATCATAAACACTGCACAAAAATTGTGCAAAATGCCACGGGGGCAGGCGTTTAATTGTTCAATAACGTGAAACCTTTTACCCTTTTCTTGCGTATTATAAGTGATGACTAACAAAATAGAAAATATTAAAAATAACCAAAGAGGAGGAAAGATGTTACATTTAATCAGTGGGATTTTAATAACCACAAGCATGATAACAACTCCACTCATGAGTGGGGATATTATGGACATTGAATATATAGGGAGATTACCTGAGATAGTGATTACGGCTCAAAGGTATGAAGGTGAAGATATTGCTTATTGTGGGATGTTATCGGAAATAGTAGTTACTGCTGCGAGCGGACCTGAAATTGGCATGCTGCCCGAGGTGCTCATCACTGCTGAAAGGTATGAAGTGTATGATCCTGAACTAGCATTAATGCGCATGTTGAGACGCAAGTTGTCATTAAGGGCAGTTGATCTGGTGCTTATTGTAAGAGTCAATTCCCGAAGCGCTGGATATTTAAACTGAGAAAAAGTGCCAGGTGTTCACCTGTTCACTCTACAGATCTTCCATTCCCTCAAAATCCGGTTCGGTACCATCATCACTGCGGCGCTTTTGTTTGTAGTTATTGAAATTGTAGTTTAAACTGAGCATCACGATTGGCGACTTACCGGTTGAATATCTGTAATAATAAAAGTCTTCGCCTTCTGATGTGTACTCGTGCTTGCGCGTGCTGAAAATATCTCTTGCCTGCAAGGTCAGGGATAATTTTTTGCCCAAAAACTCCTGTTTCAATGCCGCATCGACAGTGAAGTATCCTTCCCGCTGTCCTTGAACCGACAGTGCCGGGCTGCGATACCTGCCGTTTATCTGCAATTTTGTTGCTGAGAGTATTTCTAGTTCATTGCTGAATCTTGCGCTCCAGCTGAAATCCTTTTCAGAAAAATATCTATTGTCGAGCTCGCCTTCGATTATCTGCTGATAGAAGTTCGATGTGAAATTCAGGTTCCACCAGGCTACGAATTTGAGATCGAGCATAACTTCGATACCCATTGTCCTTTCGGTTCCGGCATTTTCAACCGTATGCAAAATTACATTTTCACTGTAAAGAGACTGAATGCGTTCCACATAGTTATGGGTTAAACGATAGTATAGTTCAGTTGAAAGCAGACTCTTACCCAGAAAGGTCTGAAACCCGAGTTCGTATGAATCAATGTATTCGGGCTTCAGATTCGGGTTTCCCCTGCGTACATTGTAAGCATCTGACCAGGTTAAGAACGGCTCAAGCCACCATGATCTCGGACGGTGTATTCGGCGCGTATAACTCGCCATAATTTGTTGGCCCTTTGGGAACTTATACGATAAATGACCAGAAGGAAAAAAGTCCCACCGGTCGATGGTAAAACGTTCATCGTCGCCGATCATTTCAATAAGGCGATATGTATATTCACTGCGCAAGCCTCCCTGATAACCAAAAGCCCTGTATATCCCTGAAAACATACTGTATAGTGCGTGTATATCGCGGGTATAATCGGTAGTATGACTGAACTCGTCCATGAACTCATAGCTCGATGATATTGTGTCGTATTCATAAGTTCTCGCGATATCTTCAGAACGCTGGATTCTACCCTGGTAGCCTGCTCCGAACTTGCTGTTTTCAGGCAGCGGCAGTGTATAATCGAGTTTTAACTGTCCAAGCATTGATGGACCATCTTCTGAACTTCGAGTACCACTTGTGATCGTGCCTGTTGTATTAGTAAGTTCAGTGGTCGAGAATTGTTCCTTGTCTCGATGGCTATACTGAGCTTGCGCGGATATATTGTGGTCCTTACTCACGAACTGATGCACATAATCGAATATCAATGAATAAAAATTATGGGAAAACTTCCCGTCATCCGTGCTCAAATACAGATTATGGCTGTCACCCGGCTCGGTCCATTCATCGTAATTGAGGTCCGAGCTGTGTTTCATTTTTCTTTGGCCATATTCTCCTGCCAGACTCATTCTATCCATGAGTCCAAGCTCCAGGTCTATGCCAGCGCGCAGCCCGTACGGGTTCCAGTTGCGCATAGATTGGCCGTCGGAAAATACATAGGAGGCAGTGTCATTAGCTGATGTTATGTTCTCGACCGTTTGCGTACCTGGAAAAGCATATTTACGGTAATTTGCGCTCAAGAACATATTGCTGATCCCGCGGCGAGAGCTGATCAGAAAATTGCCTCCATACTTGTCATTAAGCCCGGCATTCATATTTGCAATACCGCTGATACCTCGCATGGTTTTCTTTTTTATGATCACGTTAATAATACCGGATATACCCTCGGGGTCATAACGTGCCGAAGGGTTGGTAATTATTTCTATGTTCTCTATGGTGCTGGCAGGTATCTGCTGAAGGGCATCACTCGGATCGAGAATAGTCGGGCGTCCGTCAATGAGCACGGTGAAATTTTCGCTGCCGCGGAGACTGACATTGCCTTCTATGTCAACATCGACCGACGGCACATTTTCCAGCACATCAACTGCAGAACCGGATACCGATGTTGTCTGCCGGGCAACATTTATTACTTTTTTGTCGATCTCATAAGTTATTGCTGGGCGCTCGGCAATAATTTCAGTACCTTCTACTTGCAGAACGATCGGCTCTAAAGAAATATTTCCTGCATGAAATTCCTGCTCTGCCGGGGTTATTTCAATATTTTCGATTTTGTGGGTTTGATAACCCATAAATGATATTTCCACAAAATATATACCCGGTCGGATATTGGTCAATTGAAAAAAGCCGTTGGGATCGGTGATCGTGCCGGTAACCTGGGAATTATCTTCATGTTTGTAAAGGACAATATTTGCATAACTTATCGGTTCCCGATACTCGGCATCATATACATTCCCGGATACCTTGCCATTGAATTTATCAATATTACCAGGGCGCTGTGAAAAAGCGCTACTGGCTAACACAAGCACCAGGATAGATTTCAAAATCGATGTTCTCTTGATCATACACATATGGTTCCTTTCTTTTAGTTCCTTTCTTTTATATTAGACGCCATGATATACTAAAAGGTTTAATAAAAGATTTATGATAGATATCAGAACCGGAATGTGGGTCAGCCCATTTCTGAGAACCGGAGATAAGGTGACAAGGAGAAACGGGGTAACGGACCAGATCAACTAAAGAAACAAAAGAGACTGAACAAACCAGACCATTGACTTCGGTCGAGAATTTTGGATAATCTGGTGATGAGTTTCTTGGAAATCATGATATTTATTAGTGCGCTGATAATCATGGCAGTGGGATTAGCTGGCGTTATTCTTCCAATCCTGCCTGGTGTTCCGCTTATCTTTGCCGCAGCAGCTCTTTACGGAATTCTAACTGGATTTGAAGAAATATCTTTTAGCCTGCTGCTGATTTTTGCCGGTCTGACTGTAATCAGTCTTGTATTCGATTATTTTGCCAATTATTTTTCAGTTAAGAAAATGGGTGGAGGAACAGCCGGCGCCATTGGTGCAGTGATAGGTTTGTTCATAGGGATTTTTGTCCATTGGCTGGCAATTATCCTATTTCCTTTCTTGTTTGCGGTTGCTTTTGAACTGATCGCAGGAAGCAAGAGAGGCAAAGCTCTAAAAGCCGGCACCGGCGCTTTCATAGGTCTATTATTCGGTGGGCTATTTAGATTTATCATCGGCTGTGTGATGATCGGTATTTTTGTCTGGGAGGTTTTGTTTTAAAGCACGGGGCCAGGCGTTTAATTGTTTAATTTTGAGCTCCGGAACGAGGCTTAGGGCTCTTGACAAAAGCAAAATTATTCTTATTATAAATATAGGAACGAATCGAGGTGCTATTCTTGGAACAGATTTAACGGGAAGGTATCTCTTCAATATAGGAGGAGAATATGAAAAGAATACTTGTTTTAGGATTGGTGATACTTTTCAATCCTATTGTATGGTCTATGTTAGTTGCCCTGCCCCAGGACGAAGCAATATTCCTATGTGATACTGAAAATGGATTGATCATTGTTCAAGAAAAGGGGTTGCCCAATACTGATGATTCAAGGACATTTTGTGATGCTTCAGTGATATGGTCAGCCTACTTAATAGATGCTATTTACCGGACAACATCATATACTCTTAATGATTATGTGTTTGCAGGCACATACCTCAATCCTCCGAAGGAAGCCGAGCTATTTGCGTTGACTGGAGGCGGTATACCGGATTGGACTTATCCGGGAACCGAATTCTATACTGATGCTGGTGACGGCGTTTTTACCTTAGCAGCAGTCGATAAAGATGCCCTGGGCATAAATGTGAGTAAATGGTCTGATCCGGGAAACAGTACACCGGATTGGACTACCAGTTTTCTATCGTATGCGGTCACTTCCTACGGACCAATTGCTGTAGCTGATGACGGATCGACTATTGCCGTCATAGCCGCGCCATCTGGAACTGATGCTCATCTATTATTGTTCGATACTGATTCAATGCTGGTCGATTATGTGGCTTCTGGCCTGGGCTTTCCTCGCTATGTGAAAGTCAATGCAGATGGTCGCTATACCGCCTTTATTGCTCTTTCTACAATCGTTGTATTTGACCGTGATCTGTTGAGTGTGCGCAGCCAGATATCAATGGGATTTACTAATAGCGCTATGGATATCTCTGGAGACGGCAACCTCCTTGCCTATGGCTGGCCATCGCTTCGAGTTTTGGGGTGGAACGGGTCATCATATCAGGAGTTATGGTCATGGAGCCACGGCGGTCATTATGTGAGCAGAATAGCAATATCTACTGATGGCTCTACAATCGTCTCCTGCTGGTATACAAGTTCGCACAATACCATTAAGGTGGTGGTTCATAATGTCGGTTCATCGACGCCTTTATGGACATATGATTACCCTATGTCCAGTGGAGTTTACCAGGAGAGCGCCGCCGATGTCGATATTACTGATGATGGCAAATACTTTGTCGTTGGCAGTTGGGGTGATGCGAATAATATAAACCCAGAGGTGAATATATTCCAGCGCGATACTATCCCACACATATTTTATAGTGTGGATATGCCCGGTTCGATGTTTTCAGCAGACATAAGCAGCGACGGCAATTACGTCACTGCTTGCGGCAAACACATTCATGCCAATGTTAGTGGACGCGGGGGCGATATCGTTATGATCGGCACTGACATAGTAGGGATTTCTGAAAATGATTTAGTTGATCTACACTCAAATTCTGTGTTGCTTAGCGCCCACCCAAATCCGTTCACGAAATCGATTATGATCGATTTTAGCAAAGCGCATCCCGATAGGATAACACAACCATCCCACGGGACAGGAAGTGCCGAGAGCATAGAGTTAAAGATATATGATATTTCCGGGGAAATAGTAAAATCATTTAGTCGCAGCACTACGCATAGCGCCATGCAGCCTACGCAGATTAGCTGGGATGGTAAGGATGATCAGAACAGACAACTGCCCACAGGAGTTTATTTTGTAAAGCTGCAAACAAATGAATATGTGGAAACAGATAAACTGATTCTTATAAGATAAGTAACTAGGTTACTGGGTTATTAAGTTATTAAATAAAAGGAGGAATTATGCATGGATTTTGCCATATTGAAATTCCAACAACCGATCCAAGCAAATCCAGTAGGTTTTACAGCAGTATTTTTGGTTGGAAGGTAAACGAGAGCAACCCGGATTATTTTGAGTTCTCAACACCTGATGATGATGGTGGCGGTTTTACGACCGCGACCAAACCGGTTCAAGATGGCGTAGTTTTGTACATTAAGGTCGAGGATATTGAAACAAAACTCAAGGAAATTGAAGCGGCTGGAGGAAAGACAGTTAAGGGCAAAACAGATATCTCTCCAGAATTTGGGTTTTATGGCTTATTTACCGATCCCTGCGAAAATATAATGGGATTGTGGAGTAAAAAATAAGGAGGAATTGGGGTCAAATCAATAACGATAGATGATAGATACTGGATACTAGTGGAAAAAATGGCAGCGCTTTCTAATTTTTAAAAAAGCCAGCCGTAACTTCAGATTTTGTTGAATGTCAAGTTGAAAATGTCGAGTCTATCGAGATGCTGCAAGTATCGCTATAGTCTCGAGTCTAACGAAGTTAGAGAGAGGAAGTATTGAGATGTCGTAGATCCTGTCGCAGATCCCGAAGTACTGAGGGGAAGAATTGAAGGGACCTACCACCTTGTTTAAATATTCTGGAGTAGAGTCTTTAGGCTCGCCCCGTTAAATAAAGGTATAGAAAAATGGTTTTGGTATACTGGAATTAGTATTTAAACGGGGCTCGTTTATATTGTGATTTTGTGAGAAATCTTTGCAGGTATGTTTCTATTCAATTCAATTTTTTCGCAATTATGAAAGTCAACGAAATCTTTTAAGGCGCGGGTTAGAGCAGGGATAAATTTAGTGTAATTTATTTTTTTGTGTTCAAGGTGTAAATTATTAATAATTAAAATCCTATTCTTGCGGTCTGCTTTTGGGTCGATTCTTCCTATAAGGTGGTTTTGCCATAGAATCGGCAAGCAGAAGTAGCCGTATTTTCTCTTTGTTTTAGGTACATAAGCTTCAAGACTATAATCGAAATGAAAAAGAGCGCTTGTGCGGTCTCTAAGTATTATAGAGTTGTCAAAAGGGGAGAGGAAGCGAACTTTTGAATCAAGCGTTGTCTTATTTTTTTTAAGTGCAATTAAATCATCTTTTAAGATATAATATGGTTTTTTTATTCCTTTTATTTCGATTTTTACAATTTTCTTTGATTTAAGCATTTGATTAATCCATTTATTCAACTTTCCACTAACTCCAATGTATTTATTAATATCATTTTCGGTTGCGACACCCATTGCTCTTAATGCTCTTTTTACAAAGAATTTTTTCTCTTGTTCCTCGCTCGGTTTTGTTATATCTACATTTTTGGGAAGGACTCTTTCTGTAATATCATATACCCTCTGGAAGTTTCGGCGTGCTTTAATCATCAAATCACCTTGCCAGAAGAGTGTCTCGAGCGCCATCTTTGCAGGCTTCCAGTCCCACCAGGGACCACGCCTTCTTTTTTTAACATCCTTGAAATCACTTGCCGCCAAAGGTCCATGATTATTCACGCGCGCCTTGACCATTTTTATTAAACTGCGGTGTTCTCTTATCCATTTATCAAGCCATGAATCTTTTTTAGGCTTTCTGCCCATATGAGAGATGTAGAAACGATAGTCTTTCATTGGTATGAAACTTGCTGCATGTGCCCAGTATTCAAAAATTTTTTTATCTTTTGCTTGAAGTTCGTGAAGATATTTTTGGTTATAATCAGGACAGCGTGTGAGAAAAACTATATGATGTGAACGTTCAATAACATTGATGGTATCGATCTGGACATAACCGAGGTTTTCAATTGCTTTCAGGGCTCCAGCTTTGCCCTCAGGTAATTCAGGATTAATTAACAATTGTTTTTTTAAAAAGAGATTTCTTGCCTGCTCAGGATTTATCTGCAAAATTTTGTCTGCCATGTTTTTAAGTATATATATAGCTACATTTAAATCAATAGATTTTTACCATGGAAATAAAACTTATTGACAAACATCCTGCGTGTCTATATACCCGAATATATGATAAGGCTCGAGCTGTTTCACATATTTTGTCGAAATTTATAATTGATAAAGATTAATCAGGTATTTCAGACCACAAATAGAAAGAACCAGTGATAATGATAACGAAGTTATTGCCTGCCTTAGTTTTTAAATACTCGATTCCATTTTTCACTGATGATACAATTGTAAGGTTTTTTTGATATTTTTTCGCTCTTTTGTATAAGTCGATTGGTTCCATTGCCCTTGGGTTATCTGCCTTAACAAGTAGAACTTCTTTTGCTCTTGGAAAAATGTATTTCAGGCAATATCTAATATCCTTATCTTTATTAGTGCCAAATATTAAATAGAGATCTTTGGTATTTATAAGATTCAGATTTTTTTCCAGGGCTTCAAATGAATCCTGATTATGGGCGCAGTCAAAGATTATCAGGGGTCTTTTTGCCCGCTCTCGAAGAGTCCCGCTTTGCGTGGATTCTCGGAAATACGGAACGAGGCTCTTCGGAGATATAATTTCAAATCTGCCATGCAGGTCGGTTTGTCTAATACCCTTTTGTACGGCTGGTATAGGAATTTCAAAGCCCATTTTTCCAAGTTCATTTATTACAGCAAGAGCTATGAGTAAGTTTTCAACCTGATGTTTTCCTGGTAAAGGTAAAAACGTATTAAATTTACCGATTTCTCCTTTAATTTTTAAATGGCTGCCTTTGATTGTTTGTCTTACGATTTTAATATCATGTTGACTTTCCGCAAAAGTGATTTTATTGCGTTGTTTTTTGGCTACTCTTTTTATTACTTGTTCTACACTCGATCGCTGGTGAATGGTAATCAATTGACCATACATAGTTTTATCCCTCTTTCTAGGTTGTCGATTTTCTGGAGTAGGGCCTGTCTGCGTGCGAACGCACAGGCAGGCGTTTACGCCCGTATTTTGGGAGTGCAATGTCTCCTGACATTGCATGCAACGAGGGGACTCCCCGTATGTTTATGAACTGACGGGGCAGGCGTTGCACTCCATATTTAACTAGCCTAAAGGCTCTACTCCCAGGAAAATGGGAGTTTTTCAAAATGTCCACTTGTGGGGGAGGGAAGGGTGGGGGTTTAATAATTCCTGCTTTTTCTCGTGCGATCTGGGATAATTTATTACCTAATAGATTTGTATGGTCATAGCCGATTCTTGTTATTACTGATATTATCGGGTGTGTAACATTTGTCGCATCAAGCCGTCCGCCCAGTCCGACCTCAAGAATTGTGAAATCGGTTTTCTTCTTTAAAAAATGCAAAAATGCAATAGTAGTAAGTACTTCAAAGTAAGTGCGTGCGCCAACCGGTGTTTTCATATTTATGTAAGGTTTAATTTCTTTGATGTATTTATTTAATTGATGATTTGAGATTTCAATACTATTGATTTTTATTCTTTCATTTATTCTTTTAAGGTGGGGTGAGGCAAATAGTCCAACCCTGTAGCCGCAGGATTCCAAACATGAACTAATCATTGCGGCAGTGGAACCTTTTCCCTTTGTTCCTGCAATATGTATAACATTATTTAGTCTTTTTTGCGGTGAGTCAAATTGTGTTAAAAATTCTATGAAGTCTTCAAGTTTGTAATCATAACCAGGAATTTTTTCGTAATCAACTAAGGAGTTAAAAAATTCTTCAGGGTTCACATTGTCCTAATGGTTTTAATTTCATTGCAATGTCAATAGCCGGGGCTGAATGGGTGATTGCACCGACTGAGATAAAATCCACACCGCAGTCTTTATAAGCCGCGATATTGAAGAGGTCGATGCCGCCGCTTGCCTCGATTTCTGTATCCCTTTCTGAGGCGCGCACAATTTCAACGGCTTTGCTCAATTGATCAGGGGTCATATTATCGAGCATGATCCGGTTAGCCTTAACTGATAGGGCTTCGTCCAATTCTTCAAAGGTCTTGACCTCGACTTCCACAAAAGCTCTTTTTCTTTTCTTGCGTGCCGCGCGTACTGCATCAGTTATACTACCGGCAATCTCAATGTGATTGTCTTTGATCAACACCATATCGTATAGACCAAATCGGTGGTTATGACCGCCACCGGTACGGACGGCATATTTCTCCATTACTCTCAGACCAGGGGAGGTTTTTCTCGTATCGAGAATTTTCAATCGTCCCTCAGTTGCATCCACGAAGTTCCTGGTGAGCGTGGCGATGCCGCTTAGGTGCTGCAAGAAATTGAGTGCAGTCCGTTCACCTTTCAAACATAAGGCGGCTGGACCAATGAGCGTGGCAATGGTCATACCGGGTGAAAAACTAGCACCGTCAGGCATTTTGCATTGGAAATCAATACGTTCATCAAGCACCGCAAAAACCATCTGGGCAATCGTGACGCCGCATAAGATGCCGTCTTGTTTTGGGAATATTATACCGAGTGCTTGTTGTTGCTTATCAACTATCGGATCAGTTGTGATGTCACCCCTGCCGATATCCTCTTTGAGTGCATTCTTGATGATCCTCAAGAATTGCTTTTTTTCTTTATCGCTTTGAACCGACTTCCCTTTGATATCTTCTCCCTTCGTTGTTTTCCAATCGTTGCTTTATTAGTTTTATCCGATCCCTTATTTCTGCGGCACGTTCAAATTCCATCAAGGCGACCGCTTCTTTCATTTCTTTGTACAGCTTTGCTAGTTCTTCAACCTTTATTTGTTCTTTGCTGCTTTTGGTTATGCGGTCAGCGACTGAGGTTGCCTTTATTATCTCTTCCTCGGTTTTGACAATGGACCGTGGTGTGATATTGTGTTTTCTATTATAGGCAAATTGTTTATTGCGCCTTCTTGCCATTTCGGCAATCGCTTTTTTCATTGAGTCTGTATTTTCATCAGCATACATGATGACTTCGCTGCGCACATTGCGCGCGGCACGACCGGCCGTTTGAATTAGGGAGCGTTCACTCCTTAAAAAGCCTTCACGGTCGGCGTCGAGGATTGCCACCAAGGCGACTTCGGGCAGGTCAAGACCTTCCCTCAGAAGGTTGATACCAACGAGCACGTCAAATTCACCCAACCTCAATGCTCTTAGGATTTCTATCCTCTGGATAGCATTTATTTCCGAGTGCATATACCTTACCCGTATGCCGATTTCATTGAGATACTGCGCAAGGTCTTCAGCCATTCTTTTTGTCAAGGTTGTAACCAATACCCGCTCTTTATGCTGCACCCTTTGCTGTATTTCTGCGATCAGGTCATCGACCTGATTTTTCGCTGGTTTTACTGTAACCCTGGGGTCAACAATGCCGGTGGGGCGGACGACCTGCTCGACCACGCGGTGTCCTGATTTTTCAATTTCCCATTGTCCTGGTGTTGCTGATATGCATATTGCCTGGTTAATCAATTGTTCAATTTCATCGAACTTCAAAGGTCTGTTTTCCAGTGCCGAAGGTAACCTGAAACCGTGCTCAACGAGCATTGTTTTACGCGCACGATCACCTTCGTACATGGCGTGCAGCTGAGGTATTGTTACATGTGATTCGTCGATGACCATGATGTAGTCATCACCAAAGTAGTCGATCAGGCAATATGGTCGCTGCCCGGGTTTACGCCCGGACAGATGCATAGAATAGTTTTCAATACCCGAGCAATAGCCTAACTCAAGAAGCATCTCGATATCAAATTTTGTGCGCTGCGCCAAACGTTGGGCTTCGAGGAGCTTGCCCCTTGCCTCAAAATACTTTAGCCGGTCAGCCAATTCGTGCTTTATTGCCTCAACCGCTTGCTCAATCTTGGACTGAGTAGTAATGAAATGTTTTGCCGGGAAGATTGTGATATAATCGAGGTTCTTTACGGTATGTCCGGAGACCGGGTCAAACAATTGAATTCTTTCAACTGTATCACCGAACAATTCTACACGGATGCCGTATTTTTCATCGGCTGGGTGGATATCGACTGTGTCACCGCGTACGCGGAATGTGCCGCGTGCAAATTCAAGGTCATTCCTCGCATATTGAATGGCAACGAGTGACTTTAGCAGGGTGTCTCGTTCCCGGGTATCACCTTTGTTCAGGTAAACAACAAGCTCTTGGACTTCTTCAGGTGACCCTATGTTAAAAATGCAGGATACCGAGGCGACGATTATTACATCACGGCGCGTGAGCAGCGCCGCGGTTGCTCGCAACCTGAGCCTTTCTATTTCTTCATTTATTGACGCATCTTTTTCAATATATAAATCGGTTGCTGGAAGATATGCTTCAGGTTGGTAATAATCATAGTATGAGATAAAGTACTCAACGGCATTTTCTGGAAAGAACTGTTTGAATTCACCGAATAACTGCGCGGCAAGTGTTTTATTGTGCGAAATGATGAGCGTTGGCTTCTGGACGCGTTCGATAACATTAGCAATTGTAAATGTCTTACCTGAGCCAGTGACGCCCAACAAGGTTTGAAACCGTTTACTCTGTTCAATAGCTTTAACTAAGTTCTGTATGGCTTCAGGTTGATCACCTTTCGGGGTAAAAGGAGCGTGGAGTTTAAAGGTCACGTTTCAGTATTCGATATGATTTAGAGTCAATAGAGAACCTCAGTTTCTGTGAGAAGGCAGTGAACTGCTCGCCGCTTACCAGGTCAGTATAAGTACCATCCCATGCCGGCAGGGAAATAAATGACTGTTTATCTCCTGAATTGAGGGCGACGATAAGACCACCTCGGTCATATGCATAGATTCCGGTAATGTCATTGACATACAGCGTGAAAAATGTGTTGCCCGATATAAGAGGATTTGATTTACGGATTCTGATGAGCTTTTTTATTTCTGCAAGAAACATGCGATCCTGGTTCACAATATCCCAGGGAAAACTACCCAGGTTAAGCGGTGCATAATCAGACATCGCTATTTCTTCGCCGTATAGAATGACTGGTGACCCTACACAGGTGAAAATAAATGCGTAGAGATTTCTAACAGAGTTCTTATCAGGGACAACTCGCATGTCATGACTTGAAAGGTTAATTAAGTTTACACTATTGCTCTGGGCAGGGCTAAAAAGGAGTATCTGCTGGAGTTTTCTATTAAATTCACTGGTCGGTATGCTTTGTTTCACAAAGTAGTTGACAAGCAAATCGGTCAGTGCTTTGTTCGAACTGCCATCAAAGGTTTCACCGGTAAGAAGGCGTATGTCACTGCCTAAGAGCAGCATGTTTGGATATCTCAATTTCAAATGGGTACGCAAGGTCCGTATAAACTTTGCATTAAGATGCTCGTCTTCACCAATATAAAAACCGTCAAAGCCAAAGCGCTTCCAGTATCCCAAATAACCGATTAGATAATTTATGACCTGGCGGTTGTTTAGATTGAACTTAGGAAAACGATAATCAGCGCGCCAGCACTCATAGTTAGGTGGCGATTTTTTTATGGGTAGTGTATTGATCAGGTACCAGTCAAGGTATTTCGAACCTGCACCGTTCGTTTCAACATCTGTGAAGGTTGGAAAATCAACCCCGGTGTGGCTGAAGGTGACCGAGAGAATTATCTTCATATTTTTTTCGTGCACTTGGTCGATAAGATTTCTCAGATCCATAGTATCCCCAAAACAGGGATCGATTTTTGCAAAATCACTTGCATTGAACTTGTGATTTGACGATGCTGAAAAAATCGGCTGCAGCAATATGATATCCGTTCCCAGTGAATCAATATATGCTAACTTATCAATAATACCTTTGAGGTCGCCACCATAAGGCTCCCAGTTTTTTGGCGCTTTGCCCCAAGCCCTTTTTTCCTTAGGGTCATTGACATTATCGGCATTGTAAAAACCATCCGTAAAAATCGAATAGTAGATTTTTCCGACGGCCCAGGATGGAGGTGTAAACAACGGCACATTGGGAGTGAATTCATCAGTTTCCGGCAATAACAGAGAATCCTCGTGGTGTTTGACGACGAAATGGTAGGTTACTGTAGTGTCAAATGTATTCAGGGTTGCTGCGAGATAGTCGTAGTTTGCATCGCTATAAACTGATTTCATCGGGTAGCGTACGGCGTTCATAACGACCAGAACTTCCGTGACCGCACCCCGTTTTGCCTTTAGCTTCACTTCACCCGCCGAAGGGTTAACATAGAAGATACTGTTTGGGTTATGCGTTATATCACTTAGGCTGAGTGCATTGCTCAGTTGAGGTAGCAATAGCAATAACAAAGAACCCAGAAATAATCCTCTCATATAAAATACTACTTAAATTAGATATGTTGTCAAGTTATTAATGCACCTTTACATAAGACTTAAGTATTTTACTTGACAATTTCCAATAACTTTGTATACTTTCACGATGGAGGACAAAGCGTTAAAAGGTGACGTGATGTCTAATAGTTTTGCCACGCCGGGTGAGATCGTTGCCCAACTCGATAAATATGTCATTGGGCAGTCCGAAGCAAAAAAGGCCGTTGCCATAGCTTTGCGTAACCGGTGGCGTAGACAGCGCGTTACTGATAAAATCAAGGATGACATATATCCAAACAACATAATTTTAATCGGTCCTACTGGTGTTGGAAAGACCGAAATTGCACGTCGCCTAGCCAGCATAGCCCAATCCCCGTTCATTAAAGTTGAGGCATCTCGGTTTACTGAAATCGGCTACGTAGGTAAGGATGTCGAATCAATGATCCGCGACCTCGTTGAGATTTCGGTCAATATGGTGCGCCACGAAAAGATGAAATTGGTGCAGGAAAAAGCACGCCAGTTCGCGGAGGAACGCGTACTCGACATTCTCCTTCCGGTTCCTCCAACCGTTAAGAAAAGCGAATTAGTTACCGATGAAATAACCAGAACACCTGGCTCCACGCGTGAGAAAATGAGGGATTTATTGAATGAGGGGAAGTTTGATGATCGGGTAATCGAGTTGGAGATCTTCCACCAGCAGATGCCTTTTGTTGAAATCTTTAGCCATGCAGGCATCGGTGATCTCAGCGGAGTTTTGGAAGAAGCTTTTGGTAGGAACTTACCCAAGAAGAAAAAAAAGAGGAAGATGCCGGTCAAGGAAGCGCTCAAGTATATCCAGAATGAAGAAGCTGATAAGCTCATTGATATGGACGAAGTGATTAATGAGGCACGGCAGCGTACTGAGAACTCGGGGATTGTTTTCATCGACGAAATCGACAAGATAGCCGGGGGTACTGTTACACACGGGCCTGATGTTTCCAGAGAAGGTGTGCAGCGGGACCTTTTGCCGATTATTGAAGGTTCCAATGTTATGACTAAACACGGTATGATAAAGACAAACCACGTTCTATTCATCGCCGCCGGTGCTTTCCATAATAAGAAACCATCAGATCTAATCCCCGAGATGCAAGGACGATTTCCAATCCGGGTGGAGCTTTCCGCTCTAACAACCGAGGATTTTCAGAGAATACTCGTCGAACCGGAGAATTGTTTGATTAAACAATACAGTTTGTTATTGGCGACTGAGGGCATTAGCCTCGAGTTTACAGATAGTGCTATTAAAAAGATCGCCGTGATAGCATCAGAGGTCAATACATCAACTGAGAACATCGGCGCCCGCCGGTTGCATACGGTAATGACGAAAATCCTTGAAGAGATACTTTTCGCAGCGCCGCAGGTAAGTGAGAAGCAAATAAAGATAACCGACGAGTATGTGAACACAAAACTCAAGGATATTGTGAGTGATGTTGATATGTCGCGGTACATGTTATAAGAGGGCGAAAAGAGGGCAACAGCGTTTTTTAAAATGAAATTAAAGAAAGCAATTTTTGTTTTAACTGACTCTAATGATCAGCATGTTGCCGAGTCAGCAATTCAGCTGTGCAAGAAATTCAAGAGCAAGCTTTTTGTGTTGTTTATTATCGAGACAGGTAGGATATCTCGGCTTGCGCGCTTGACTCAGAAGAAAAGCGACATGTTGCGCAAAAAGATTGAAGATGAAGGATGGCAGTCACTCTACCTGATCGAAGATGAGGCGGACAAAACCGGTGTTTCGACTTCACTTCATCTCGAGAACGGCTTTGCGACGACCATTGTTAAGAAATATGTTGATGCATACAATATCGATACTTTATTAGTAAAGCGAAAAAATGAGACCAAAAAGTTGTTTGTTTCATCAATGGTTCCAGTGATAGGATTATGATTGTAGTAATCGTGGAGCGGTTTGCGGTTTCGGGAGGCGATACGGTTCCGCATATGGGTTTTGTTAAACGACAGACAACTTTCGATAACGAATCGCTTTTCGCAGCCGATAAACGTCAAACGAAACTCAATATTTTGCAGCATTTAGGTATTTAGATGTTTAGGTATTTAGGTATTTGTTCTTATAAGGGGGTGTAATGATATTGAAGATATCAGAGGTCCTTAAGCCTGAAGCGATTATCATGAAGATGAAATCTAAAGAGAAGATCGCGGTGCTAAAGGAACTGGTTGATCATATGGTTGATAATGAATTAGTTGAAGATGGTGAGGAATTTCAGAAAGCCCTGGCAAAGCGCGAGAACCTTGAATCTACAGGCATTGGTGATGGTATTGCTATACCGCATGCGCGTACTGATGCGGTCAAGGGTCTGGTCCTTGCCTTTGCGCGGTCTGAACAAGGTGTCGATTTTTCGGCAATTGACGGCAAACCGTCCCATCTCATTTTTCTCATTGCCTCACCAGTGGATAGGAAAAGTGAGTATATCATGGCTTTGGCAAAACTCTCCAGGTTATTGCGCAAGCAGGAGGTGCGTCGACTCTTAAAAGATGCCGATAACCCAAATGAGATACTAAACATTATTAAGAAAAACGAAGAGTGAAAAGAGTAGGGCGTAGAATGTATATCGTAGGGCGATTTTACGCAATGGGTATGCTATTTTTAATTCCTATATTCATCTTTGCTGACAAAATTCTTGTTCCAATGGACTTAACACAGATTGATCATCTTAAGGCATACGGCGTTGCTTTTCATGCCCTGGAAATGGGCGTAAACGTTGAATGGTTACTAAACTACCAAGGTGGTTCTTTTCTCATGGATTATGAGCCCAGGATCGAAAAAGACTGTGCCCTGAACAGTGTAGTGTGGGAAGTCATCCCTTCAGGGGACATACTTGAAATCTACCAGACGATCGAGGAGAACAATATGGATGTTATCCTTCTCGAAAAAGCGCCGAGAATAGCAGTGTATATCCCGGATAATTTTGAGCCTTGGGATGATGCTGTAACACTCGCTCTCGAGTATGCAGATATCCCATATGATCAGGTGTGGGACGAGGATGTGCTGCGTGGCAAGCTAATGCAATATGACTGGCTTCATCTTCACCATGAAGATTTTACTGGTCAGTACGGCAAATTCTACGGCAGCTATGCAAATACTGATTGGTACAAGGAAGAAGTCAGGATAAATGAAGAGCTGGCAAAGAAACTCGGTTTTACAAAAGTTTCCAAAATGAAACTTGCCGTTGCACTGATCATAAAAGATTATGTTGAAAAGGGTGGCTTTTTGTTTTCCATGTGTTCAGCATGTGATACATACGATATAGGTTTGGCTGCTCAGAATATCGATATCTGCCACAATGTTTATGACCACGATCCTTTTGACCCGGCGGCAAACAGCAAATTGGATTTTTCTCAATGTCTGGCTTTTGAAAACTTCGAAGTGATCCTCAATCCGCTCATCTATGAGCATTCCACGATTGATGTTACCAACGAAGCTCAGGCACGTGGTCCCAAGACATACATCTCATTATTTGATTTCTCGGCAAAATTCGATCCAGTGCCATGCATGCTCGTCCAGAACCACACGGCATTGGTCAAGGAATTCCTTGGTCAGTGTTCAGGGTTTAGAAAGAGTACGATCATGACGTCGGTGTTGGTTTTGGCTGAGGTTAGCGGTACTGAGGAGGTAAAATACCTGCACGGTAATTATGGCAAAGGCACTTTTACATACCTTGCCGGTCACGATCCAGAAGATTATCAACATTTTGTCAATGATCCGCCAACTGATTTGAGAAAACACAGAAATTCGCCCGGCTACCGATTGATTCTAAACAATATTCTGTTCCCCGCGGCTAGGAAAAAGGAGCAGAAGACATAGCTGCTTCGAAGTTTTTAATTGGGATCAACGAAATAAAGGAAGAGACTATTTTTACTTTTGATAGTCTCCGGGCACGTGAGTTTGACCTCAAGATAAAAGCGGTTGAAAAATTCGGTTCGATCAGCGCGGTTATCAAACTCAATAGTTCAGCAATAGGCATTACTGCGGATTTCAAAGTCGCTTTTAAAGTTTATTTAAAATGCACCCGTTGTTTGGACACCTTTACCAGGGACTTTCAAGCTGGCTTGTATCTAAATTATATTCAGGGTAAAGATCCGAATAAGGATGCTGAGAAAGTTGATTTGAAAAACTCTGAGGTTGAGCGCGTGTACGTTTCAGGAAACAACATTGATCTCAGTGTTGGCATAAGGGAAGCTATTGTACTTTCGCTACCGATTACTTTTCTTTGCCGTGAGCAATGCCGCGGATTATGTCCGGTTTGCGGGATTGATAGGAATAAAACAAAGTGCAAATGCAAAGTCGAAAAAGTCAGTCTTTTTGCACCAGTGTTTATGAAAAGGAAGACCGGGGAAAAAGGGAGTAAGAAAAAATGATATTACTTTTTATCATCCACACCTTATCCATAGATAGCTTTTTGAATCAACCTGAGCTGAAGACTGCACAATACGGTGTCTATGTTTTGAATTTGAGTAATGATAGCCTGGTTTATGCGCGCAACAGCCAGAAGCTTCTTATACCCGCTTCTAATATGAAGTTGATTACGACCGGTGCCAGCATGTGTTATCTGGGTACTGAGTACCGTTACACAACAAGACTCGCCTTGCGTGGAAAAGTGAAAAATAACCGTCTGGTCGGTGACATTATTGTCCTTGGCGGTGGTGATCCTACATTCAGTTTTGCTGACCTGGAGCGCTTTGTTGCAAAAATTAAAAGCCAGGATATTAGAGAAGTAACCGGTAATATCGTGGTCAACGAAAGTTATTTTAAGGACATGAGTCTCCACGGCAATACTTTCACGAGTGAGCGGTTGCCTACGGGCTGGGCATGGCACTATCTTGATGCACGGTACGCCGCCGAGATTTCTGCATTGTCCATGAACAAAAACTATATAAACGTTAATATCAAATCAACCAAGCCCGGGGAATATGCCGAGGTCACCCTCGAACCCAATACTCAGTACGTGACGCTGGTGAGTCAGATGAAGACCAAAAAAGGTGAGGATAGTATTATTATCTATCGAAGACCAGAGGAAAATATTATCCACGTAGATGGTGGTATTGGTGAGGGGCATGAAAAAGATATTCCAGTTGCGGTAAAGGATCCGGCACTTTTCGTGGGCAGTTATTTCAAAGAAAAGTTGAATGCTGAAGGTATTAGTGTGCACGGTGGCGTTGTGAAGGAAAATAATACACTACTGTACAAAGCAATGAACCCCCATCCATTGACATTCGTCGATTCGGTGGCTTCGCCGTCCCTGAATGATATTTTGAGCGAAACCAATATCGAAAGCGTGAACCTTTATGCTGAGATTTTAGTGAAGACACTTGGTGCCCGGTTTTATGGCGAGGGGACCTTTTACCACGGGATAAGCATGCTCAAGAGATTCCTAAATTTATGTGGTGCTGATACGATTGCAGTCTCGCTCTGGGATGGTTCTGGTCTGTCCCGCCACAATTTGGTTTCACCTTACCAGATCGCACTTGTTTTGCGCTACATGTACTGGTCCAGATACGCCAATGCATTTTATGAATTTCTGCCGCAAGTTGGTCAGGGCACCTTAGAAAACAGGTTTGAGGATTTCAAAGGCGAGATGCACGCCAAAACTGGTTCTCTACATGCGGTTTCAAGTCTATCTGGTTATCTCAACATCGATGAGACTATTTATTGTTTTTCAATGATATTCAATAATTTTACCTGTTCCAGGAAAAAAATCAGGGAGATTGAAGAGGGTATTATCATGGCGCTCCAGGATCAGCTGAGTAAGCCCCGTGGGAAATCCCTTGATGAATAGCAATCAGAGAAGAGCCTGATGCCTATAAAAAAACGGTTCTTTACGCATGAATACCGGTTTATGAAGCGGAAAAAACAATGGAAGCCGTTTCGTTTTGTCGGCTTGGGACTTATCTTGATGATTGTAATAATCTATTGTTTCTGCAAATTCATATTGGGGATAGATTTTGGTTTTTGATACAAGACACTGGAACATATATGTAGGGCAAGGCTTAAGCTGTGCAAATGGAGTAGCAGACCTTGGTCTGCGTCAATGGTTCATTTTTTAGGAAATTGGATTATGTAAAAATGACAAAAAAACTACTTGATTTTTTATCAGAAGTATGCTAAAATAACATAGTATGATAATAAACAAACTGAAAACCCGTGAAGAAGTAATGAGTTTTCTTGAAGGTTATGTTCAGGAACGAAAAGAAGAATTGGACAGGCGTCAATTAAAAAGCGGGTTGGTGAAAAGTTATTTGCTGGAAACTGTCCCCGATTCACATAGAGAACCAGACCTTAATCTTATCTTTAAAAATGTTAATGCTCGATTGGATAGAATTGACGACACATTTTATAAAGTCTGGGATAATAAATCTGGTCGTTATCGAGGGTTCTTAGAGAAATTAGTGCCTCGCCATCCAGTATACTATACAAATGAAGAAACCAAGGAAAGTGACCCTTGGGTTTCAAATTTGGTTAATCAAAATTCAGATTTAGATAGGTTATGGCTTAGTGGTAGAACATTTGAACAATTATGGCAGAAGGTTGTTGAAATTAATCCAGGCCAAAGGTTTGGGAGATTGGCTTTTGAGCACCAAAGTATTTTTGAAATAGATAATATTGAAATTGAAGATGATGAAATAACGTTAGAGCCTGAATCCCTGGACATTGAAGAAATGAAAGCACTGTCAGGAGATATTGATAATGAAAAAAGTGAACTCTATCAGGAAAAGAGGGCATCGCGCTTTACTATGGTGGACAGAATAGCAGTAATTCAAGACCGTTTGCCGAAATTACAAGAAATCTATTATCCTCTATATTCAATCTCTCAATTGCGTTTTCCTGCTGTAGGAAAGGGTGGACACGATTTTTATCATAATGGTAAAGTTACAAATCGAAGTGATAGTTTTGCTGACCATAGGGCACATTTGGTATATGTTTTAAAAATCTATAAAGGGGCAACAGAAGATTCTGAAAAGACTGCATGGTATTCAATTGAGAAGACCACGCTTCAAATAAAGGGGGAATTTAAAACACTTCATGGGGCGCCAGTGGTTATGCAGTTTAAAGAAAAACTTTCTGCTGAGACATTTGAAAAGTGGATTACGTCAACCTTCCAGCGAAAACGGAATAAATTTCGTCTCTGGGGAAATCCTATAAGCTTGGGTACGAAAAAAGTTCATGTATATGGGGTTGATAGGCATTTATGGCAACCTATATTTTTAGAACTAACAGACCGTCACATTATTGCAATTCTTCCGAAGGGAACCTGTGGGAATACAATTCATCGTTTAGTCACAAATGTCCAGCGGTATATTGATCCAGCAGTGGACGTATGGATTGGCAATGTAAACTATAAACAAATTTTTTCTCAAGCAATTGAAAAAAGGAAAATAAAATATGAGTGATTATACAGCGCCCACTATAAATGCTGAGGATATCATTGGCGACCCTTTATATCAATTAAATCTGATGTTGTGGCTTTTACAACCCTTAAAAAACAATTATCCATTGAGACCTATCTTAAAAGAAACTGGCTATGAATTATTTGCCATTGCACCACCGATGCCTCTTATTCCAGAAATTAGAGATAAGATTGCTGCATCTTCCATTCAATCTGCAGTAGTACCTGAACCAGACCTTTTGATTAATAGAGACGGAGTTAAAGAATTTGTTATTATTGAATGCAAAAGACAGATGTTTGGTGAAGAATCTTCAACTGCCGAGCAATTTCGCGGGCTTCTTTTACAATCTGGGGAACAATTTAATCTTGCCGTTGGATTAGAGAGAACTGCTGATCCTCTGGTTAATCTCGTATATATTTCTAAACATTCAACAGAGACTAACTTCACTGACGGAATTATTGATATAAAAAATCGTCTAGTAAATAGTGGTTTTCAGACTCTTCCTGTTGGGTTGTTAGGAATTTCACATAGGGAAAATAAGATTTATATATGTGATGAATATAATAAAGGACTAATTCCGGAGGATATTAAAAATGTTGTCCGAAATGAAATTATGGTTCAGGAATTTGAAGCATCGGAAAATCCAATACCCATCTTTTATATACCTTGGGATCCAAATGTTTCTCAGTTACCTGAAATGGCAGAATATTGTGAAAGAGTGTTTTTAGAGCGGTTACTTTCGGCTTTTATAGTAAGAATAGGAAAGATTTATACACCGGGAATGGTAGAAATATTTTATGATGCCCTGCTTAATGAGGCTACTATGGGTTTTTATGAAAAATGGAGAGCAAAAGATACGGGGAGACGTTTAAGAAGGGCAGTAAGAGATTTAATAAATAAGGTGATAAATTTTTCAAAAGGTGAGGCTCATAAAGAAACTTTGCCGCCACCACGGAATGGTATGAAACTTACAGTTGATGACGAAGATGATAAAGAGTCTTTGATTGAAGCAGTAACAAAATTTAAGCGAGAAAAGGGATGGATTAAGACTAAAGAGGAGGAGCAGGCTTTGCTTTTTGAAGAAAATGATATTTAACCCACGTTATTCATATTTGTGTCATTGCGAGCCTGCCAAAGGCAGGCGTGGCAATCTCATTTTCTATGAAAACATCAGGGATTGTCTTGTCGTCCGAAATACAGAATCGCTGATACATCATAATATGGCACAAAAATATAGCACTAAAACAAAAGGAGGTTTAAAATGAAGCGTTTAATCACCATAATAATAACTGTGGTCATCGGCATAATATTCTTAACAAGTTGTGCCCGAAAACCTGATAAAGTAAAAATTGGTTACCAAAAGACGCAAATCTACCAGCATTTCTTCACTGCGATTGAAAAAGGGTTCTTCAAAGCAGAAGGGGTTGAAGTTGAGCCAGTGGAGTTTGCCTCAGCGAACTTAATGGCCGAAGCTCTCATTGCGGGAAGAATTGATGGAACTGCTACCAGTGCTTTCCCCGTTATCTTTTCCATCGAACAGAATAATCCGAACCAGTTCAAGATTTACATAGTTAATATAATCACTGAAACTGCTTTTCCAGATTATATCCTTGTTAAGAAAGATTCGAAGATAAATAGCCTCTCGGAACTCAAAGGAAAGAAGATAGGAACATACCCAGGGTCAACCATACTTACCTATACAAAGATCATTCTAAAACATTTTATGGATCCTGATGATGATATTACGATAGTTCAACTTAAACCTGCACTTCAACTTCAGGCTCTTGAAACTGGCCAAGTAGATGCTATATTTGTATTAGAACCGATATCTTCGGTGGGGATAGTAAGGGGCATCGCACGAGTACTGGAAGAAGCTCCTTTAGCCAAATATGTTATGAAGTCCCTTCCTGGATCGGGGAGTACTTTTTCACCAAAGTTTCTGCAAAATCACCATAAGGCTGCAGAAAGAGTTAAAAACGCAATGTATCGAGCGTTAGACTTTTTGAGTGATTCCAAGAATACCCAGGAAGTAAGAAAGATACTCATGAAATGGACGGAAATGGAGCAGGAAGTTATTGAAAGACTTCGACCTTTGAAATACTGGAAACTGGAAGATATAGACAAGGAGGCAGTTCAGAATCTTGCGGATTTGCTCTTTGAATGGAGTGCTTTAGAAAAAGAAGTAAATACTTCTAATCTTTACTATGCTGAGTGAGATAAATTAGTAGAATATGCAGAGTTCCGTAATCATAAGGGGTTTATATAAATCTTTTCTGAAAGACATAAAGAAATTCCAGTATCTATCCGTCATTGAGGACGTAAGCATAGAGATCAAATCCGGTGAGTTTGTTACTTTTTTTGGCCCAAATGGCTGTGGGAAAACTACCTTCCTTAATATTTTGTCCGGTTTATTACCTCCAGATAAAGGTGAGGTTCTAATTCAAGGAGAAAATCCAGGGACAGTCAAGATAGGGTACATTTTCCAAAATTTTTCAGAGACTCTTTTCCCATGGCGGAGGAATATTGACAACATCGCCTTCCCCTTAGAGCTCAAAGGAACATCAAAAGCCGAAAGGTGTAAAAAAGTTATTGAATTAGAGAAAAATCTTGGAATTGAGATTGATAATGATTCCTACCCTTACAAGTTAAGCGGGGGGCAACAGCAACTTGTGGCGATAGCAAGGGCCCTAATAGAGCAACCTTATGTCCTCCTGATGGATGAGCCATTTAATGCTTTGGATTTCCAAACTCGTATGGTTATGGAAGATAAAATATTGGACATTTGGGAAAAAATGAAGGCCACGATACTGTTCGTTTCCCACGACATAGATGAAGCTATCTATCTGGCGGACAGAGTGGTTTTTTTTACTAAAATACCGGCAAGAATAGCTTGCACGATGGAAATAAATCTTCCCCGACCGAGACGACAACTTATGTTGACATCTAATGAGTTTTTTGGTTTGAGAAGCAAGGCGATAGAAATCTTTAGAAAAGTAATGGAGAGATGAGAAAAGAATTTATTATAGGCCCTATAGCATTTTTGTTGATCTGGGCACTACTCAGTTATTTAAAAATCGTAAATCCGGTCCTAATTCCAAGCCCTTGGACAGTGATAGTTAGATTTGGGCAAGTATTCTATAGAGGTGAGATTTGGGCAGACCTCCTTGCTACGGTTTATAGGCTTTTCTTTGGATTTGCTCTATCCATCGTAATTGGGATTCCCTTAGGTTTGATATTAGGCTCGTCTAAAAAACTCTCAGATTCATCAGAGTTTCTTATTGACTTCTTCCGTTCAATTCCTGCCTCAGCACTTTTTCCGATGTTTCTGCTTTTCTTCGGTATTGGCGATAAAGCAAAAGTCTCGGTAGTAGTTTTCTCTTGTTCTCTTATTATTATAGTTTATACAATGTACGGTGTCAAAAATTGCAAAGAAGCCCGAATAAAAGTTGCCAAGGTTATGAATGCAGATAAATTTTCTATATTTACCAAGGTAGTTTTTCCAGAATCATTACCTCATATATTTGCAGGGGTGAGAATAAGCATTTCTATTGCTCTGATTTTGGTTGTGGTTACTGAAATGTTCATTGGCACCAAATATGGATTGGGCAGGCTGATATATGATTCCCACTTGATGTTTCAGATCTCTACAATGTATGTAGCAATCTTCATTACCGGGATACTTGGCTATATATTGAACAAGATATTTATGATAGTAGAATCAAAAGTCTTTCATTGGGCTGGAAAGTAAAACTTTTATGAATGACAAGCCGAAATTTGAGCGAAAGATGGTAAAAGGTAGGGTTATTGTAGTATCGCAAAAAGAAAAGATTTCTTGGGAGAATTACATCTGGAATTGCAAGAATAAAGTGGTTTATGGTCCTATTCTATCCCGCAGACTTGGAAAGTCATTGGGCATTAATCTCTTTCCCTCAGATTTTAATGTTTGTACTTTCGACTGTATTTATTGTGACTGTGGTTCCACAAAAAGAAGCCCGGGGAACACCCACAACTTTGTCTCTATGGAAAAGATTAAAGATAAGATAGAGCATTCATTCGAACAACATTTACTTAATAGAACCCCTATCGATTTTATCACCTTTGCAGGTAACGGAGAGCCGACCTATTACCCCTTTTTTCCCAAAATAGTAGATTTTGTTATAGAATTACGAGATAGGTATTTCCCTCAAAAGCCGTTGGCTATATTCACCAATGGGACGATGATATCTGATCCGAAAATTGTTGATTCAATACTAAAATTGGATGAAAGAATCTTTAAACTTGATGCTGGTGATAAAAAGACATTTAACTTAATCAATCGGGTAAATAATAATATTTCATTGAAAGCTCTTGTTGATAGGCTTGCTGACCTAAAGGGAATAAAGATTTCCTCAGCGGTTCTCTGCTCAGGCATTAAGAACTTTGATTCATTAAAGAGTAGTGGCTATATCGAAGCATTGAGAAAAATAGGACCTCTTGAGGTTCATCTTTATAGCATTGATTATCCCCCAGCGTGTTCGAAAGTTAAGCGGGCTCGAATATCAAAATTAATTGAGTTGGGAGAATATATAGTCGGAAATATTAATATCTCAGTAAAAGTGCTTCAATCCAGACACCCTTGGCAATTTTTTTATTGGAATGAGCAGAAAATCAGGGGAGTCGAATGGGTAAACAAAAGGTATGAGATAGAGAAGTTTGTATGGGGTAAGAATCCCAGTCTTACTGCTGTTAAAGGTCTACCTCATTTTAAAAGATGCAATAAAATATTAGTTGAAGGCTGTGGTTATGCTCGAGATTGTGTTTTTTTAGCGAAAAAAGGCTTGGATGTAGTAGGAGTCGACAATGCGAAAAAGGGGATTGAATTAGGATTTCAATGGCTTCATGAAGAATTTCCAAATCTAAAAAATGTTCAGCTGGAAGTAAAAGATATTCGTGCTCTTCCCTTTGAGAATAATACTTTTGATGGTATCCTTTCCAGTAAAGTATTTCACCAATTCAATAAAACCGATAGAAAAAAAGTCTTGAATGAAATCCACAGGGTTTTAAAGCCAAGGGGAATTGTAGTCATGGGGACATATTCCGCTAATGACACTCTACACTTTGGGAAAGGTAGATTAATCGAAAATAATACTTACGATAAGAGAGGTTATCGTCCTGTGCATTTTTTCCTCCTCGATGAAATGCGTGAATTTATGAGTCCTCTTTTCAATGCCCTTAGTTTAGAGGAAATAGAAGAATATGAAAAACATGAAAAGCCGGGACCTCATAAGCATTTATTAATTTTTGTGGCAGGAAGAAAGAAAGTGTAATTTTTATGATTGAACAACGATGGAAAATCATTAAATATGAAAGGAAGGCAGATAAGAAGGGATGGATGGATTGGGTCATTAAGGAAAATATAAAAATCAAGAATCCTTTTCGCCAGATAAGGCTAATTACCATAGCCCCAGGTGAAGTACGTGGAAATAGTTATCACGAAAACCATACCGAGTGGTTTTGTAGTATAAATGGTCTGGGGTTACTTCGTTTAAAGGACGTAGAAAGTGGGGAAAGACTGCAATTACCGTTTGGTTCTAATAACATGGTTGCTATAAAAATTCCACCGAAAGTAACCCATAGTCTTAAGAATATAGGTAGTGATGCTTTATTTTTTCTCATTTTAGTTGAAGGCGCATTCGATTTTAATGTAGAGGGTAAAGTAAAAGATGAAATTAAATATCGCCTTTTTGGGAAACAAGCCGATGATCCTTTTGAAGGATACGAAGAGCATAATGAGAAGGACTGAAAGGTGAAGATTTTACTTGTAGAGGCAGATTTTGTAAGAGAAGTTGGGGATAGACAAAGCTTCTTTACCAAACCATCTGCTCCAACTCTGGGAGTCAACTATCTTGGTTCCTTGCTCAGAAATCAAGGTCATGAGGTAATTGTCCTTGATTCGCTCTATGAGTATTTGAGAACTGGATTCGTAAATCAAGTTGATGTAGTAGAAGGTACAAAAGATATTCTTGAAAAAGAGAGAAATATTGAATGTGTGGGAATAA
Organism: Candidatus Stahliibacteriota bacterium; assembly: GCA_030602565.1. Classification (GTDB taxonomy): domain Bacteria; phylum Hydrothermota; class Tepidihabitantia; order SM23-42; family SM23-42; genus JAUVZL01. The sequence continues at coordinate 5,306 of JAUVZL010000012.1, read as the reverse complement.
GTATTACTTCCCCAACACGAAATTATGCCCTTAATATTGCAAAAGAGGTTAAAACATTTAACTCCAGAATAAAGGTAATCGCCGGAGGACCTCATATAACTATTTTAAGAAAGATGTTTCTGGAAAAATTCTCGCAGTTCTTCGATTTCCTCGTTATCGGAGAAGGAGACAGAACTTTGCCGGAGCTAATGAATGCTTTAGAAGGTAAAATGTCTATAGAGGAAGTAGCCGGAATTATCTACTTGGATAGCAGAGGAAAAATCAAAAAGACACCCCCAAGAGCCATCTTGAGCGAAAAAGAATTAGACGATATTAACATAGTGCCTTTTACAGACTATCCTCAATATCAAGAAATTTTGCCTAATGGAGTTGTCCCGGCTATTACACTTGTAACAACCAGAGGATGTCCTTACCACTGTACTTTTTGTTATTCTCCTCATCTTTGGAAAAAATATCGTACTCAATCATCTAAAAGAGTATTAGCAGAAATCGAATATATTATAGAAAAATACAAAGTAAGAAATATCCGGTTTCAAGACGATACATTCACTTTCAATAAAAATAGATGTCTCAAAATCTTTGAAGGAATAAAAGCAAAAGGATGGAATATCGACCTTTATATGCATACAAGATTTGATTGCGTAGATGAAGATATAATCAAAGATTATGCTGAAGCTGGTGGGAGAGATATATATTTTGGTTTAGAATCTGGCTCACAAAAACTCCGAATAGCAATGGACAAAAACCATGGTATTACTAACGAGAAGATTTTGGAGATCTGTGGAATAGTAAAAGACTATAGCTTAAATCTCGGATTATGGCTAATTTTTGGCTATCCAGAGGAAACGGAGGAAGATATCAAAGTGACTTACGAACTTGTTCGTGATATTGACCCTGCGGAGGTTACCTGCAATCCTGTTCATGTACATCCATATACAAGACTTTTTACACAGTGCGAAAAAGAAGGCATTTATACAATCAAGGATTGGTTAAGTAATGAACAGGATTTCTTTCTCTATTACCCTAACGGACAATCGGTCGTCGCTTACAATAACTGTGTCCATTTTAGAAAAGTTTTCAACAAGAAAAAGGTGAAACCAGAGCTTAACATAGATGATGTAGAAACTACAGTAAAGGAGTTTGCTCAATATGCTAAGTGATAACTATAATAATTTAGAAAGTGATTTAACTAATAAAATTAAAGATTGGGTAATAAAAGTCGAAGAATATTCTGGTAAAGATTGTACAAAAGAGGAAGATAAAGATGCAAGATGTCCACAACGTTACTATCCTATTAGCACACCAGAACTTCAAAAATTATTAGAGAACTATAGTCATATTCATTGCAGAAAGGGAAAAGACTGTTGTCCAGAAGGAGAATTAGAAAGGATTTTTTGCAAATCAGGAATTTTTTCTAAAGTCTTGGTGTTTGGAGAGCACCCGGAATCAGGAATATATGAATTATTAGCTTACTTAGGTAAATTGGAAAATGAGGGAAAATCATTGGAGAACAAGTTTGATGGTTTTCTTCTGCCAGAGATACAAACTTTAGAAGGAATTTATGGTAAAGGAGGTATTAGGTACATCGGAAAGAAAAGTCTTTTTGGAAGAATCAGAAAGTCTCTATCGGAAAAAGGGGAAACAGATGGATCAGTAGAACTGCTTATTAAACCTGAAAAATATATGAAAGCAAGTGTAACAATTAATGGCGAGACCAAAGAAATGAAAAAAATATTCAAAGGACAATGGTGTATTCCGTATGTGAAACAATTTGATAAGAAAACCAAAAGTTATTTCTTAATTCTGGCATTTTTAACTGAAGAATATACGAAACAATTGCAGACGCTAACCAATAACAAAGAGCAAGACAAAATTTCCAAGTTCATACAGGAAGAAATTGAAAAAGATTTATTCTACTCTTATATTTTTCCGCATCTTCTATCATTAAGACCGAAGGAATCCTATGGCAAGTTGCCCTCTTTTCTTTCTGAGAAGAATCGTCAAAACTTGTGTATATTTCTAAGAAAAGTGTTCCGAGAGCCTAATTTTTTCTGGTATGGTAATAGATGTCCTTTCTTGGTTGACCATACATTTAATCATTCAAACAATATGTGGAAAATGGCAAATGATTTGATTTTAGAACCCCGACCGTCTTTCATATCTACGGATAATAGTCTTCTTGCCTTTGCTCTTTCTATATGGCTTCATGATATTGGTCATAGCGGAACAGATCTGGTCCAAGAAGAATATGAGGTCAGAGATGCACACGGCATTTTATCTGCTGAATTGATTTTATATAAAAGAAAACTATATCAAATTAGTAGTTTTAATAAAAAAGTTATTATTCCTACTGCTTTAATTTGTGCCTATCATCAGAACAATACTCCTATTTATACAGCCGACCGAGATAGAATTCTTAACGAACGACCAATTCCACCCGAATTAGATGCTAATGTCGCAACTATGTTATCCCATAACTCCAGAATGGGACATTTTATAAAGATGCTTAAAGATAGAAATATTGAAATTAAGGAAACAGGACATCGTGTGCCATTAGAAAAAATAGAATTGCCAAGAGCCTACAATATTAAAACTCAAGATATCATTTCCTTAACCTCCTTATTGAGGATTCTTGATGCATTAGATATGAATAAAAATAGAGTTGGACCTCGAAAAGTAAAAGAAGATGCTACTAGAAGAATAGTCCAATATCGTTGGAATACACTTTACATGGCAATAACAAAAAATACTATCCCCCGTTCTCTCACCAGCGCAAAGAAGAAGTCTTTCTTAAATGCTTGCGAGGGACTTTCCTTTCCCCAAAATACAAAAGACTCAAAAAAGAAAATTGACAAAATTAGAGACTTTGCTTCAAATAACGACATGAACATTAATAATAAAATGGATAGAATAAAAACATTTTTATACAATATAGGTTTATTTAACCAACAACCAAAATATTATTATGTGCACGATAAAGTAGAGGACTTTAACCTAAATAAGGAAAATGGCATCTGGTGCCTTAGTTATTATATCAAAATAGAAAATGAGGGAGATATTAAGAAGATTATAAAAATGATTCATGATGAAATTGAGAAAGAAGCAAATTTATATAATAACTTATTGAAAGATATTTATCCAATTAAAATTAAACTGATAGATTTTATAAGTGATAAAGTAAAAAAAGAAATTGATATGGCAAAAGTTGCAGAAGCTTTTGTGAAAAAAGGAAGCGATGAATAAAATTACTTGTGTCTATTGTAAAACACCTTTTTCTGAACCTCATGATGAGCACATTATCCCAAACTTTCTCGGTGGTAGAAAAAAATCTGCTAACATAGTTTGTGTTAAATGTAATTCTGAATTCGGCAGAACCGTAGAAGCAGAAATGTCAAAACAATTGAATTCCTTACGAGTAATATTGGGATTATTATCAAGTCGAGGGAAAAAAGCACCTTCTATCAAAGGGATTAAACTCAAAGATGGGAGAATAGTTAATCTGAACCACGGTGGTAAACCAGTCTTTGCTGTTCCAAGGATAGAAAAGGAAAGACAACCTGACGGGACTCTGTGTATAAAGGCGTTTGTCGGCAGCGAGAAACAATTCAAACAAATTATCAAGGGACATAAAAGAAAAGGAGAGATTAAAAATGTAGCGAAAGTTAAGGGACAAGAGTATATAAAAGAATATCTACCTCTCAACTTATCTCTCGGTGGCCCAGACTTTTTCCGAGCCACTGCCAAAATTGCCTTTAATTTCCTCGCAATATTACTCTCTCGTGAAGAAATTTTATCTTCTCAATTTGACCCACTTCGGGATTACATTAGAAAAGGGGAAATCTCTAAAGGAGCTTCTGTCTGGTACGACTTTGATTGTCCATTTGCCTTGGGCACTCCTATCGGACCAATAGACCATAGTGTTGCAATTGCCTGCGATCCAGAGAGCAATAAAATAATAAGTTGGGTAAGATTCTATCATTCTTTTTGTTTTAGAGTGGAAATAAGCAATACCTATCAGGGCGAAAAGATAGGGGCATACTATCGTGTGAACCCCATTGAAAGCAAAGATTCTGAAGATAAATGGTGGCCAGATGACCCCAATATCTTTAAAAAATCGTTCGTGCATCAATCTATTCACAATATGTATGAGAAAATGGTAGAAGCTACAGGATATATTTTAGAGCGGTGGCAAGATAAATCTTATAATGATATTACTCATGAAATTACCGAAAAATGTATGCAAGAAGTTTTCGGGAAACCTGATGGACGAATCATCACTGAAGAGGATATATCAAAACTTGCCGAGTGTATAGCAGAAAGGTATGTAAAATTTGCTTTTCGTCTTGACTCTAAGGCAAATATAAAAATGAATAAATGAAGGGAACAGGAAAAGGAAGGTATTTTAACCTCAAACAATCCTATGATGAATTCTTTGAATTCCTACACAAAAAAGGAATTTTTAAATGATATATAGGACGCTTTTAGTAATTATAATGTATTTTAGACCGCAAGGTATTGCAGGGGAGTATAAGTTTGAGTAACAAAGATATGCACTATAAAGTTTCGCACTTGAAATGGAAGAAAATTTTATTTAGCATTGGTATTATAGTTGTTCTCGTTACATTCATAAGCAGATTTATTGGTTTAATTCCATTTGATAAATTGTTTTCATGGATTACAGAAGAATTATGTTCACATTACATATTTTGGATTCTCATTGGTATTTCACTTCTTTTGTTTTTATTATACAAAAGTGAACCAATTATCAGTTTTATTAAAAAGGTATCGTGTGGCTTCAAATACAGATGGTGTTCTTATGCAGTGCCTAAAAAAGAAAATCCCTGTGATTTTTCACCTGAGAAACCTTTAAATCCAGAAGATAAAGACGAATTGGGCGTAGAACATATAATCGACCGTATCTATGAAGCTATTATTAATTACGCCGGTGATGAATCTCTTACTATTGGAATTGATGGAGAATTAGGAATGGGTAAGACTTCTCTAATGAACCTTGTAAAAGGTAAATTTAAAAAGGAAAAGGATTTTGTTCTTGTATCTTTTGATCCTTGGCATTACGGAGATCAGCGGGTTTTAATCAATGGATTTCTCTCTGCAATTTATAGTGCTATTAATAACAAGACAGGTTTATCTTTATTTAAATGGGGTTGTTCTGCTTCAGATGGAACTTGACAAACGGGCATAGTTGAATAAGGTGGGAAGGAAGGAGCAGAAATGGACAGAAAAAGGCGGCGGTTTAGTTCTGAGAAGAAGGTTGAAATCTTGCGAGAGCATTTAAAGAACAAAGT
>JAUVZL010000064.1 GCA_030602565.1 Candidatus Stahliibacteriota bacterium | reverse complement strand
GTCATTGCCCGACTTGATCGGGCAATCCACAGGAAGAAATCTTCTGGATTCCCGCTCCCCGTTTTCACGGGGACAAGTTTACCCCTGCGAAAGCAGGGGCGGGAATGACACCCAGCAGAAATTAATGTCACAGAGCACTAGGTTAAAATCTATACTGTATCCCGATCCGTCCTGGTTCAGTGTCGAAGTGGATTTTATCTTCTTCCTCAAAAATAACTACATCGATTATCGATACAATTCTATTTATGATCGCAAAACCAGGCATGAATGATGCCCGACGAAGGTTGTCCCGGGCGGATTTTCGCTTTTCCCAGAAGGCGGTTCGGTTTGTCAGTGTATCCCATTCCCATACGTCATCACCAAAATAGCCGTTTTCTTCGATGTATCGCTGCTGCTCTGCTAGATCATCTGGGTAGTATAGGCTTGCGTTTCTTTCGACCTCCAGATTGAATTGCTCTGAAGAAAGGTAGTCTTCTATCGCGTCAAAATATCGGTCATCGTGGTTTGCTGGGTTGGCTCCAGTATGGTCGATTGCAAATGCCCTGGCTGATTTATCTATCTTATGTCCGAAGTAATTGAAACCCAGGTAGGTCAGCCATATTGAACCCTCCAAAATAAAGAAGGTCCGTGCTTTGGATTTCTCACCTTGGATAAGCTCACCTAAACCAGGTACAACCGCAGACGCGAGAATCGGGTTCATCGCCTGAAGAATGATCAATGAGATGCCTAAAATCATGTAACCTCCATCTTTATTTTAACACCGCGAATTTCTTTAGTTTTACTTCTTTTCGGTTGCCATCATCGGCTTCAACTCGAAGGATATAGACGCCGTTCGCTTGTCTTGAGAAATCAAACCCTACTTCATTGTACTCATTAGGGATCGGATCTTCAATTACTTCACTACCTATTTTATGACCGACTATATCGAGGATATCAATTGTGATTCGGGCATCTTGATTAAGGAAGAACCTTACGCGCCCTTTTCTTTCAACTGGTGAAGGATAGATATAGCAAATGCCGAGCAATCCACCAGGTGTCTGTGGGTCAACTAATGTACCATCATAATGACCCCAGTTCTTAGGTGAATTCATGAAGCCGCTCCACGATACATCAGTACCCGGGAAATCCCAGATATAGAGGGTGCCAAAGTTACTACCGCAAGCCAATTCTAAATCGCCGTCATCATCGAGGTCAAAAACAACGCCTGGTGATGAGAAACCTTTTTCACCAAAGAGCGGTGAAAAAGGAAACTCATTATTCCGGTCATTAATGATCTTCAATTGACCAAAACCGAATGAATCCACAGTCCCTAACCCGTAGGTGATTTCTTTTTTATTGTCACCGTCAAAATCCGCCGCAAGAATCGGATAATAGACATTGGCATCACTGTAAATAGGAAAGTTATTTTCCGATGTACCATTGCGATTAGTCACATAGAATGTTTTGCTGGAATTTGCCATTATGATTTCTAAGTACCCGTCATTGTCTATATCAGCTAAGGCAGGTGTCATAAAGAATGTTGTATCAATCAGAATATCAAACCATTGCTCTAAGGTATCTTCGCCATAAATATATATCGTACCGTAGCCATTGATTATAACAGCTTCAGGGTTACCATCCCGGTCCATATCACCACAGACTGGTGAGGCAAATGTCAGCATATTGTGTTCAGAATCAGTGAATTCTTTGACAATACCGTCTTTATCAATGATCCAAAATCTGCCGTCTGAACCGAGTATCCCGATTTGTTTCTGTTCTACATTGAAAACACAAGGTGTTGAAAGAAGCCAGGTATTCAATGAGATGGGGAAGTTCTGGATATTTGTGCCGGTTGAATCAAGGCAATACAGTTTATAGTCTTTACTACCCACGATGATCTCGTCGCGACCATCATCATTAAGGTCAAAGATAAGCGGTGCCCCGAGGATTTCATCCTCGGTATTGAATGAGAAACCCGGTAAGGTATCCACAGTCAAACCGCTCAGACACATGAGTTCTGTATCGCGCGCAAAAATAATATCATCCGCGCCGTCGTTGTTAATGTCACCGATAGCCAGGAAAGTGGTAATCGTGTTGAAGCGCGAATAGGAACCATATATTGTGCCATCATGGTGATAACAGAATATGCCACCGATCTCGGTGGCGACAACTACTTCTTTGTCACCATTACCATCCAAATCTCCATAGCTAACTGATTTTACAGGTTGGTTGTATTGAGCTTGTACTGGGAAGCCATCCTGGTAAATGTCAAAATCAATTGATACATCCATGAGCGTATCAAGACCCGATTCGACTTTGAAACTGGCTAATGATTTACCATAGTAGGAATCAGAATTTGGCTTGGTAAACGGACCAAACACAAAATTTGCCATAGCGCTGTCATCGACAAAAAATGCATCATACTTGGAACCATAGTACTCGAGCGAATCGCCGTACCACCATTCATCAAAGTGCTGGATGCCGTCAGCTTCTTCCAAATCAATGCCTTTGTGATTTGGGTCTATTTGGACTATATTATAACCCGAATCGTTCCACACACTGATTACTTCATCATCAATATGCCATATGAGAATACCGCTGCCTGGTAAGAAGAAATCGTATTCTCCGTGGTCAACTGAGATGACGACACCATCTTCAACATCGACGATAATCGTGTCTTTTTGTTTGATATCCTGCTGCCGGTTTTCAATGAGGAAGAATTCAGTCGACGATATCGGCACCTTGATCATGGTTTGGTCAGCAAGACTGTACTGGTTTGTGTCGATTGCTGAGGCGCGGATCGTTACTAAGGTATCCGGGTTAGTCACCACGACCGGGTTCACCCAATTCCGATCATACCTGCACCAGGCGCTGAGATTCGTCGGTATGACACCCTCGGGCGCACCAGCCCGCGGATTACCTACCCAGCCGCCCGTACACATCAAACACCATGCACCGACGCCATTTGACCAACCTGTGACATCATACAGGTCAGGCAGACTCAGGGTATGACCAAATTCGTGGATGATAGTTCCTGCGATACCAACCATGTATTCATTGACTCTTGCCATCTCCGAATTGATGCCGGCACCTCGTATCGTGTCAGTGCCGGCATTGGCAAGGATATAAGGGATACCCAAATAATATTCCAAAGCACCTGCTGGTATTGTTGCGGCTGGAAGATCACGAAACCGCCAGAAGTTCAGACTCGTTTGAAAAAGGCACCCGGCATGGAAAACCAAGATTTCATCGTAGGCGGAAAAATCTACGGTTGGGTCCTGGTCTGCCTGGGCAACCGCATCAACGAGTACTCTGATCAAACCCATTTCCATACCATAGATATTAAAGTAGACAAAACCAGTGTTCGGATCATAGTGATCATATCCAGAATAATATGCCATTTTATGTGGTAACTGGTAAGATTCGGTCTGTGCATCAGGTTTTACTGTAGAGGTAATTTCTACTTGACCAAATGTATTGCTCTTATAGTAGTTGCTCAAGAACTGCATTTGGCGTTGGAAATAAATTTTATCGTGCGGTGGATCATAGTATAGACCGCTATCCGGTTCAAGATAGCCTTCTAAATCCATTTTTCCGTTACCAGTAGTCAGGGAATCAGTATCCTCAACAAACTCAACCTTTAGAACAAGGACATTGAGTATTGCTTTTCCTTCGCTCGTTTTTGGTTTGTCCATGCGGAATTCTCTGAACAGACTCGTAGGTTGGTAGCGATGTACAGGCATGGATTGGGTACTCGTTTCGCCGACCAATTTCAACGTGAAATGAGGGTTGGGTGGATTCTGTGGCATGTGATTTTGCGCGTTTCTTATAATGGTCAAACGCTCACCAGCACCAATACTGATGAGCAATATCAGGGCAAGAATTCTTTTCAAATCAGCCTCCGTAATTTTGGTTTTGGGAGGATTAGAATTGATATGATAATGAGAATTTCCGGTTTGTTGTATTGAAATCGTATATTGCTTGATCAACACCTACATCGAGGGAAAAACCACCGGCACGAACCCCGCCACCAAAGGTAAGGCCTTTTCTTTCACCTTCTGTGTCGATGAAATATCCCCCACTTAATTTGATGAATTTATAGTATTCTATTTCAAGACCAACTGCTTTCCATGCTTCTTCGAGCTCGTAACTCAAATTTTCGAAAAAGCTGTTTTCTTCTTGCGCAAACATACCGACCAATATTTTTGTTACATCTGCGGTGAGCGATACCCGGAATATCCTGGACTTCACCGGGCTGAATTGGAAACCGGCACGGAACGTGTAGGGTAGAGGGTCTGATGAGCCACTTTCTGAATAGCTAATATTGGGACCAATATTCTGCAGTGCCGCGGCCAGCGAGAGAAATTCAAATGGTTTATACAAGATGCCGGTATCAAAAGCATATGTTAAACCAGTACCACCTCGTTCAATGCCCAATTCAGGCATTTTTATAAACACCCAATTAGGCACCAGGTATGAGTAGATGACTTTCCACCCCAGACCTAACCCTAACTTTGAAGTAAGCGTGAATCCGTAATTCAATCCCACTGCGATGTCAAAAGTTGTGTATTCACCGAGGTATGTTCCTTCGCTATTTGTGACCTGAGTTTTACCCGTAGTGAGATAGATAATGGATAAGCCAAAAGTACCTTTTTTAAAGGGTTTGGCAACACCTAAATATTCGTAGTACATGTCATCGTGGAGCCCAGGCAGCCAGTTGGCATGCTGGAGTGTAACCGTTGTTTCGTCAATGAAACCAAGTCCGGCTTGATTATAATAGCATGCAGTTGCGTCCTCGACGACTGCAGTATATGCACCGCTGAGCGCGGTGGGTCGCGCGCCGGGCCAGATCATCAGAAAGACTGCGCCGGGGCGTCGAGCACTAAACAGTATAGTGCTTAGTAAAAACAAAAAAAGACCAACTCTGTGCATAAAAAACCTCCATATTTCAGACAGCTCAATTATAACTAGGTTTATAGAATTGTCAAGAGCATTAAACAGAAACTTGGACACATCTTTATCCCTTGATTCTGAATTTATCAAATAAACTCCTCACCTTAATCCTCTCCTCGAAGAGGAGAGGAAAGCCATCTTTTCGTACACCCTCTCCCTTTTTAAGGGAGAGGGAAAGGGTGGAGGGTTCCCCGAAATATCTGTTGAACGATGTGTCCAAGTGTCTGCATTAAAACCTTATTCGGTACTGATACTGCAGGCTATATTCGCCTTCCTCATCGCGTTTAATAAGGATTTCATTTTTATCATCGATAAAGTATTCAACATTAAATTCGTTTGACAAAGAAGTAACGTCATAAGTATAAGTTACAAATACATTTCTTGATACGTACTTCCCGACGCTCAACTTCGTTTTACTTTCCGGTTCAAAAAATGGCGTTTCAATCCGGACGTAGTCGAGACCAGTATACCTTCGAATACGTCGCGAGACATCGCCTTCAAGCCAAGAAAGAATGCTGTGGGGGAGAACTTTCTCGACATAATCCCCTTGTTTTATCTGTTCCATCTCGCGCCAGGAAACATTGAGATTCAAGTAAGTTAGAATGTCTTGCTCGCTATAATAGGCGGGTTCAGAAAAGAACTCAAATATCGGTTCTGACATGGGTCCAAAACAGTGCAATTTGATCACTATTTCTTCACCTGTTTCAGGGTGCCTTTCGCGCGTATCCATTTCTGCCCAGACATCCATTTCAGCATCTATCTGTTCTTCAGGTATGAAGGTAATTTGTCCGTGGGTAATGGAAAGGACGTGATTTAACCAATAGAAGTTCCCCCGGTGCGTCTCCAATCTGCCAGACAGGTAAAGCGGTCCTTGTTCTTTTAGGAAGAAGAGTTCGCCGCCGAGCTCAATATCTGCTTCACGGTTCCTCAACCAGATATTTCTTTCGCCTTTGATTCTGATATTCATGGTCCAGGTATCAAGCGCCGTGGCTTCATCTTCCTCGATTTGCATGCCAAATTCCAACGGGACAATTGCTTGTTTAACAACTATGTTGCCATTGTAATAGCTGATTTTATCTTTCATACCAAAGGAGAAATTACCGCTGCCTACCCCATAAGCAAATGGTTGGTACTGGAATGGCGCATCTTTGAAACTGACGTCGAAGTTGAGGTTTTTAACTTTGAAATGAGGTTCCAACTTTATATACCCACCAGCCGTGGCATCAGCCATTTTGGAACTTGACTGGTATGAATGTCCAAGTGCACTAACCTTGGCTTTAGCCGCTTCAAAGAATATCAGGTTTTTATCAAACCTTATTTTGCTATTGAGCGAGTCTATGTGCGCGGCTATTACGTCGACACCAAAAGAGCCGTTCTTTATTTCTCCTGAGCCAGAGAACTTGAAGTCATCAATATTTCCTTCCAGAGTTACGTCTGCATAGATGATACCAGTGGGTTTTACCAAGATGTTATTTAGAAAGGGGAAAATCCAAATGCCGACACCCTCCACTTTGGCATGGATGAATGATCTATTAGACGATAGGGTTGCTGCTAAGTGAACGCGCTGGCTTTTTTCGTCGACCACAGTCAATGATTCAACTACGAGTTTGTTATCCAGGTACTTGCCATTTGCTCTTAGTGCGCCGTTTTTCAAATCGATAAAATCAATGGACTGGGCGTCAATTGTGAATTCGTTGTCTTTAAACAGAAAGTTTACAGTTCCTTTGATTGGTTCACGCAAACCCAATAATAAAGCTAAGTCGGCTGCATTGCCATCAGATAACTCAAGGCTTAGAGGGTCCAGATCCGCTTTTAACTGTCCACCTGCAAAAGTAAGATTGATTTCACCAATTTTTTTATTGGGTATGTCAAAGGAAATCGGTGCACGGTTCGTCGTTTCAACACCATTGTATTTGAGAAAGAAATCAGTAATCTTACCCGCTAATTCTGCATTCATCGCGCCGGTGATTTTCATTTCGTCATCTTGATTTTGAACTGTAATATTCACCGTGCTGTCATTTGAAGAGAGGACAAACGTTTCAAGAGATTTCGTTTTGTAAGATGGTTGCTCAAGAACAAGGTCTAAGTATCCAGAGCGATCCGGGAATTGAAAATCATCGCTCCTCAGTGTGAGATGTTCAGCTCTGAAGTCTCCAACCAAGACATCAGTACCGGTGATGTCTGCAAAGACTATGGTGCCCATTAGGTTCTTGAATTTGCCACGTAATGCACATGTTCCGTTTAGTTTTCCTTGAACTGGTGCAAACTGCGCAAAACGTCCTATTTCGAAATCAGTGAATCTGATTTCGAGGTCATGTTCAGGATAAAGGTCCCCTTGGACCGCAAGGGACTTTTTGCCTTCTTTTATGTAAAATGAGTCCAGCGTGATTTGTGAGCCTACGGTTGAACCGAACAATATCAGCGAGTCAATATCAATGCCGTGTTCAGCTGGTGAGTGGATAAAACCGGTTATGTTTTTGTTCCGGTAACCCAAGTAACCACTGACAAGGATTGGCGATTGGGTTTTGAGGAGGTGTGAGGCATCGATCTCTTTGAATTCAGCTTCAAACCCCCAGTGTTTGGTATTGAAGAATTTGATTTGGGCAAAGACATAACCATCCCACAGTTTACCGTCAAAAATGTTTACCCAGAGGGTATCGGAAAAAACATTGGTCTCAAAATCAAAACAATCGATTGGGTAGACTCCTTTGGCAGTACCGTGAATATTAGGCAGCAGTTTGTCGTTGCAGTATCCAACTTTACCAGTGAAGTTAATCGTACCTTGATAGATATTAAACTGTTCGATATCGATTCTGGATTTTGTAAATTCAAGGCGCGCTTCATTGTCAACGAATGAGTACGTACCTTTGCCCTGGAGCATTAGCCCCTTTCCTTTTATTTTGAATTTTTTGGCATCTATCCCGTTATCGTCTATTCTTAGATCAAGGTTAGCGCTCGTTATGACAAGTGGATAGTCTTTAGTTCGAAATGAGAGGTTCATGGTGTTCATGTAGACTTTGCCAGCAACGAGATCAATAAAGACGAGACCAGAAATACCTTCGACTACTCGGATTTTTGTATCTACATATATTAGCTTACCATTTCTTAGATTGAACCTTAATCCAAGGTTTAAATGGGGCAGGCTGAAGCCACCTTCTTTGTCTTCAGAACGGGTTTTTTTCTTTAGCACCACGTTCGGCTCAACGAGACTTATCTCAAACAAGTTTGGTAATCTGAGTAGCGAAGGATGGAATCTGAATGCAATGGCTGCACCTTTTCCGTAAATGCTGTCAGTTGGTGACAGCTTGACGCAGTAGTCTTCGATGCGGAAACCCTGAAAGACATTGCCGGCTATTTTGCGGTACTTAATGTCGACATGTGTGGTTTTTTCAATGAAACCAATTGTCAACTCAGTGAAGTTTATCGCTTTAAGCACAACTACCGCGGCTATTAAAAGCAAGATTACTATTGCTGGAAAGATGAATTTCTTCATGATTTTAGAAAATATGATAAATACCTAAATAGAGTTCTGGACTTCTGTTTGAATTCTCGCCTTCACCTTTGTCCATTAATGGGAAACCTAGGTCGCCGCGCACCGGGCCTATCGGCGTATAATAACGCAAGCCAAAACCCGCGCCAGCCTTCAAGTAATCACTACTTTGGATGTCGAGCTCGTTGTTTATGTAGCCGATATCAAAGAATCCAACAACGCCAAAATTCCATGGAAGTCCAATACGGTATTCAATATTATAGTTCAAAAGGACGTTCCCATATCTTTCATCAGCAAGCGTATCAGGTCCAATAGAGCGTTCTGGATAACCCCTTAAAGAGTACTGGCCGCCCAGGTAGTATTTCTGGTGTACTGAGACACCATTCCTTGGGATGATGAAGCCAACCTTTAGGCGTTGGGCTAAGGTGTTTTTGAACAGAGGCAAGAATAGTCTGTTTTCCATTTCCAAACGCCAAAAATCATTTACCCCGCCGAATACACCACCGGCATATTCGATGAGCGGAACTGCGTAAATCCCTTTTTTTGGGTTGAAGAATTCATCCCGAAAATCGATCATAACCTGAATTTTTATACTGTTTGTGATATCTTTCAACGAATCCTGGAACGCCATATCAGTTTTGGGATCAAGGTGAATGAGTTCGTACTGATTGGCGATGCTGATTTGTATATTGTCAGATAGCAATCTGGATAGCCGTAATTCGTTGCCGCGTGTTTGTCTTGTAAAATTTTCTTTTTCTTCAAACCAGAAAAAAGGTAGATCTGAAACCGTGAGTTTCAACGGTGTAAGATAGGGGATGGTGTATCTCCCTTCTAATTTGAACTCCCATTCTCGTTTAATGTTTGTTTTGAATGAGGGTTTGAACTGGTAACGGTGTCCTTGATTAAAGAAATTAAGTTCCTCAATTCCAATCGATATGAGAAAACTTAAAGGTATTGATATACCGATACCGAAATTTAGAATGCGTGTTTTTAATTCTCTGACCGTAAAAATAAGGTCAATGCTATCTGGTTCTTGCTTGACCAATTCGGCATTTACAGTACCGAAGAAACCAATGCTGTATATGCGGCGCTGGCTTTTGGCGAGTTTGGATCTATTGAATATGTCACCTTTTTTGAAATCCACTTCGCGACAGACAATTTTGGGGTTGCATTTTTTCAAACCCTCAACTTCAATATTTCGTATGTAGTAAAATCCACCTTTATCAACCGCCAATTCTACAACTCCAGAATCCGGCATCAAAGATGATTTGACTTCGGCATAAGGATAACCGCGATCCATATAATGGGCTTCAATAGCTTTTTCAGTATGCATAAGCTTGGTTTTAATGAAGAAATCGTGGATTTCTATCTCGTATAAGGATTCGAGTTTTTTGATTTCGTCTGGTTCGATACCGTTTAGCGCGATTTTTTCTATTTTTGGTCGTTGTCCTTCCTCAACAAAGAAACTTATGTTTATACCTTTCTCAGTTGATTCAACCTGGGGTCGGATTGATGTATTGAAGAAGCCTTGTGTTTTGTGATAGCTCTCCAACTTGTCAATATCAAAAGCCAAGCTGACCTCGTTAAACTCATCACCCTTTTTGGAAATCAATTGTTTGCTTAGTGTTTTACCAGAGATTGATTCGTTACCTGAAAATTCTATTTCGTAAACTGGGGTATTGTAAATAAATAATGTGATTAAAAGACTGATCAATCGAAAGTATAATTAAATTAGATACTTGCCTTTTTTGATTATCAATTTTCCGTCTAGCCAGACACTTGGTGCTTTGATAACGCCATCAAGATGAACCCTTGCTTTATTCTTACCACCAAAACCGAGGTTGTTGCCGAATGCAATATGGATACTGCCGAGAACCTTTTCGTCTTCAAGAACTTCACCGGTGATTTTTGCCTTGTAGTTTGTTCCGATCCCGAATTCACACAGCGTCCTTTCTTTCTTACCATATTTATTAAAGATGGATTTCAGTTTTCTGTTTCCGCGCACATTCACGATTTGTCCACCTTCTATTTCGAGGAAAACGTTTCCTTTTAGAAAACCGATTGGTGCAAAGGAACCATCGATAACAATGCTGCCGTTGCTGCGCGCTTCAAGCGGCGCAATATATGCTTCACCAGCCGGGAGATTTGAGAACTGGCCAGGTTTTTTAATAGAGCCGGTATCGATGTATCCTTTGCGTCCAGTAAGATGTAGATCCAACCGTGTACTGTGCTGGTTGGTTATTGTTGCTCGCTTCGCTCTGGACAGAAGCTTAGCGAGTTTCGTTGTCAGGCGTGCTATTTTCTTATAATCTACATTCATTGTGCGTTCAAATATTTCAAGGGTGATACCAGGCATTGTTGTACCTCGTGCACCACGACGGCATGCTTCGATGCGTGCATGCGTATGGGTGAGTGATCGACTGGTTGGCATCATAAACACATCGTTCGTTTTTAGAACCTCGGCGACTGTTGTAGGTGGTTCTTGTCCGTGAATCTGTCTCGGTGCGATTTCTATCAGGATTGGATCCGTTGTCTGTCGTAGTCTATCCCATAAAATATAGCCTACTGCCCGACATGGCTCATCTGTAACGACAACGACACGTTCACCTTTTTTGACACCCAGACACTCTTTGATGACAATATCAGCTGCTTTAATGAGCTTTGTGGTCAAAGCTTCCCTACCAGCGGAAGTGTGCGAATGCCTTGTTTGCCTCAGCCATTCGATGGACCTCTTCCCGTTTCTTAATGGCTGCACCCTCATTGTGGCTTGCGGCAATTATCTCTTGGGCAAGTCTTTGTTCCATGCGGTACTCGGATCTAGCCCGAGCTGCTATAATAACCCATCTGATTGCAAGGGTTTCCTTGCGAGTTGTCCTGACTTCCATAGGAATTTGGTAGGTGGCACCGCCGACCCTGCGCGGTCTAACTTCAAGCACTGGTTTTACATTATTTAATGCTCTTTCAAATACCGTGAGACCGTCTTCTTTGGTTAGTTTTTCGATGACGCTCAACGCACCATAGAAGATACTCTGTGCCGTGCTCTTTTTCCCGTCCCAAAGCAGGTAATTGATAAACTTGCTGACTAACATACTGTTGAGTTTGGGGTCAGGTTGGATTCTCCGTATCTGTGCTTTTCTCCGTCTTCCCATTTAGCCTCCTCTATGAAGTCATTTCAGTTTGTTTCGGTTTCTTAACACCGTAAAGAGAACGACTTTTCTTCCGACCTTCAACTCCAGCTGTATCATACTTACCACGTACTATGTGATAACGGACACCGGGTAGGTCTTTAACCCTGCCGCCTCGGACAAGCACAATGGAATGCTCTTGCAGGTTGTGTCCTTCACCTGGTATATAAGCGGTTACCTCAAACCCATTAGTCAATCTGACCTTGCACACTTTGCGCAGCGCTGAATTCGGTTTCTTCGGGGTAGTAGTATAAACCCTGGTGCAGACGCCACGACGCTGGGGATTTCTCTGCAGGGCTGGTGCTTTGCTCTTTGACGACACCTTTTTCCTGCCTTTTCTTACCAATTGATTAATAGTTGGCATTTTCCTCCTTTTATTAAATTCATAAGTTCTAGTATATTCACAAATCACGAGCTGTCAAGACACAATCAACAGATAGTAATTATGTTATTAGGTCATTGAGTTATTTAAGGATCTACGATTTCTCCTGGTCTCCAGTTCTCCCATTCTCCGTTTCTCAGGGATGGGATGCTTGACACGGTATTTTTTTCCATTATCATTAATGTATGATTCTATTGTGTTTTATGATTTTGCTCCAAGTCAATGTAGAAGCTGAGGTAGATGCGAATCTTAAGTATTCTTATCCTGGTTCAAATTTATTTTTTGTACATCCTGGTTTTGCCAATCCTTCGATTAGCCGTGGTTTGCTCGGTTTTTCGCTAAACCCGGCAAGTTTGCTCAGCACTGATAGGTTTGAAGCAATGTTCACTATCTCACCTCAAATGTCGACTGAAATAGCTACTGAGTTTAATATCCCTTTTGATACATTGATTGTTGATACACTGATTATCCCGACTCCATTTCTCGATACAGTCCGGCTTCCTACTGATCTGGGTATCCAACAAATAGGTGGCCTTGATTTTATCGGTCTTGCCTTTAAACTCAGAGGTTGGGGATTCGGTCTTGGTTTCCAAAGAGGTGATTATTTGGGTTTAGATTTCAGTGCACAGAGCAGCGCCTATGCGTATTACGGCCTTGATTTCGCTTATACCTTTACCCATGCAGACATAAATGAGATCCCGATCGGCGATTCGATCCCGGTGCAGATTCAATTTGATGCTAAAGGCGACCTTGCATTTAACGGTGAAGGTGAAGGTCATTTTACAACCGACTATTTTGTCATTGCTGCTGCACGACGACTATTGGGTATTGATTGTGGTATTGGTCTACAGATCATGCCAGTTTCATTAAAGGGTGGCTTCACTGGGTTGTTTGACGGTCAGGTAAGTGGCGGCGGACAGGCATATGTAGAAGCGATTGATGATTGGGTAATCGATGCGACTTTTGATCTTGAAATCGATGCCGATTCTATCCTTTCGTGCTTGGGTAATATTGATTTGAGTTTTGCTCTTTCGACATTTTACTGGGGTTTAAAAAAGGAATGGCACCATGTGAGCCTTGGGCTCTGCGGAGAGTTTTCCTTGCCTACATTTATCCAGGGTGATTATGAACTTCTTGCATCGATCCCGATGACAACCCCGGCTATTAGAATAGATGATGATAACCTTATCGTTGATACGTTAAACAAAACTGTGACTGGACATGCCACAGTGGTTGTCTATGATTTCCAAAAGCGTGATTCTGTATATCAAGATGTGATAAATACGCTATTTTTGGGGACTGGCGGTGCCACCGCAGGCATGGATTTTCGGATATGGCGGTTTGAGACTGGTTTGTTTGGTGGCGCAAGTATGTCAAGCGATGCCAAATATTTGAAATTGCGCGCTGGTTTGAATTTAGGGTTCCGTACATTCATCTCGCTGCGCACCGGGGTCATCTTCCATTTCCAGTATTTTGACATCAAAGGCATACCGATGTCAGCTCTGCCGTCAATATCATTCGGTGGTGGTACTGATTTCAGGATAGGTAATTTTGATATCTTTGCCAACCTGACCGGTAATACCACGCAGGGAGCAGGTTCATTTATCATACCTGGTATTGTCGGAGGAGAGACAAAACACAGCACCCTCTTATCATTGGGTATGGGTCTGCGTTACCGCTTCTGAAATACGTGATTGCACAAACAATAAGTAGTTAATTAAATTTAATAATCTTTTTTGTGCTTGTAGTTTTATCGCTTTCTAATCGAATAAAATAGACACCGGTAGGAAGCTCTTGACCAATATCATTAGTGCCATCCCAAGATAAAAGCATAGGGCGTAGGGCGTCGAGCGTAAAGCGTGAGAAATCTTTAACCAACCTTCCAGCAACATCGTAAATTTTCAATGTAATCTGGTCTGCCTGAGCTGGGTTAGAATTTGTTTGGGATTTGCCCTGAACTTGATTCAGGGTTGGAACTTGGAATTTGATGGTCGTCAGCTTGGAAAATGGATTTGGAAGAACCTCAAAATTCGGGATATTAGATGCAGGATTTGTAATTTGCGATTCTTCCTCAATTCCTTCTGGTGTGCCATAGATGTAATGGATTTCACTATAGGTGTAGTCATCATTAGTGGCGATTCTTGCAATGTGGATTGTGCCATCGCGACCAATGCGCAAGGCACCACCCCATCCCTTTGTAACCAAAGGTGTAAGGGGTAATATTTCTTTGTGCCAGCCACCCGTATCTTTATAGGCAAGATAACTATTATAGGCCCCATCATAGATAAAATATGGTTTGCCCATTGAATCTATATCCAGTGCTTTCTGGGTTTCAACAGCACCGCCAAAAGAATCAACAATGTCAACATGCCAGGAAATTCCATTATGATACGCATATTTAACTTCATACGAATTTGGGTCTTTATAGGCGATACCTGGTAAATCATCAGGGCCAATACAGATTGAAGTCGTCCACCAGCTTGCATAGTTTGTGTGGTCAACCTCTTCACAATACCAGACACTGTCAATTTTCTTTGCATACCATAAGTTAGTTCCCATACGAAAATAACTAATATGAGGTTGGTTTTGGGAATCTACATCAATC
>JAUVZL010000054.1 GCA_030602565.1 Candidatus Stahliibacteriota bacterium | reverse complement strand
AAAACTTTAAAAATTATCAAGAAATCTCGAATCTATATAATACATACCTGGAAAAGAAAACGCATCTTCAGGAATATGCACGATATAAATATGAATATATAACCCAATGGCAGGGATTAGAAGCCGAGAAAAAATCGCGATCAAAAGATGAAAACAAACTTAAAGAGGTGAAAACAGAAATAATAGATTTGGAAAAGGAAATTGACGAGTTAAAAAATAAGGAAAAGATTATTGAGCTTGAAGATTTCAAATCACGCATTGCTAAAGCGCGGGCAGAGGTGAAAGTGCCATCAATCATCTACCCTTTTTTGTTTGTATCGGCGGCAACAATAATTTTCATTCTTTCTTTTTTCTTACCTATCCCCAAATTCCTGGCTGCCGGAATTCTTATACTTAGTTGTGCATTATTTATTTACTTTTTGTATAAAAGAAAAAAAACCAGAAAAATGCTCCTTGAGAAAAATACGTGGTTAACCAAAGCACAAAAACTATTCCCGGATATATCCAGTTTTATTGAACTGGCACATAAAATTGAAACAATGGAAAAGATGATAATTGAAAAGCAAGTTTTATTAACCGAAAAGACAAAATTTATTGAACATCTTTCAAAAGAGCAAACAGTTGCAAATATTGAAAAAGGAATTTCTGATTTAAGAAATAAAACAGGCATTGCTGAATTATCTGATCTAAAAAAGAAAATAGACACAAAAAGAAAAATTGATACAGAACTCAGTAAACTGGATGGAAAAATTTCCGGCATGCTCTCTGAAAAAGACGATAAAAAATGGGAAAGAATAATAAGGGAGATGAGAGCAAAGCGCCCTGAAAAAGAACCGGACATCATTTCAGAAAGAGATTTAAAGAATGAAGCGCAAAAAATACAGGAAAGAATTAATGAATTAACAAGGGAAATTAAAATCTTCAAAGAGGTAGAGCAGACTAAATTCAATATCACTGATGACCGCTCTGCATTTATTCAATATGATCGCTTACAAAAAACATTAGAAAATTACACCCTGGAAAAAAAGGCAGCGCTGATCGTACGTGAGATATTCAAAAAAATGAGCAGTGAACTGGACGAATTTATCCATGATATAATCACCGGCAATAATAGTCTGAGCGAATATTTCAAGTCTGTTACAGGCCGCTACGATGAAGTAGCAATCAAGAACAAAAATTTTGTTGTAAAAGAAAAAAGCGGTAGAAAATTTAACGCTGACGACCTGAGCAGCGGGGCAAAGGACCAGCTCCTTTTATGTTTCAGATTAGCAGCACTAAAACACATCTTTCCCAAAGGCAGTTTTTTAATCCTGGATGACGCCTTTATCTTTGCCGACTGGGCGCGCCGCCAAAAACTCGTTGATCTTATAAAGAAATTTATTGAAGATAGTAATCAGGTAATATACCTGACCTCAGACAACCACACCCGCGATATTTTAAAAGAATCCGGGGCAAGAATAACTACAATATAATATTAAGAAGAAGAATATCTTGTTATAATCGTAGGGCAAGACTTCAGCCTTGCAACCCCACTTAGATGCAGAACTGACTAAATCCGCAAAGATCCTCATTCTGTCATTCCGATAATTACCGGAATGACAGACTTCAACTAATATCTTGAAAAAAAGCTTTTATGGCTTATACTTAGCGCGACATGAGATTACCTGAAGAAATCGAACATAACATTCTCGAACTGATAGGCATGCCTGAGCTAAAATGGAAATCTGTACGTGCCCACAGCAAAAAACTCAACCGCATCAGAAACCAGATGTACAAACTCGCGGATGACTTTGCTCAATCAATACCTTCTGCTGACAGATATTCTGATGCATACTTTGCCTACAATTTCCCCATGAACTTCGTAAAAGCAATAGTGCTTGCAAAGGAAGTGAATTTTCTGTATCCACAACTTTTCAATAATAAAGACACAATTCGTATTCTTGACATTGGTTGTGGTGAAGGAGCGGGAATGCTTGGGCTTTACTACGGTCTAAGGAATTCAATAAGGTTTATGCTTACTGGTATTGATACTTCTACCCAAATGCTTAAGAAATGCAAAAATATGACGCATTCGCTGAAAAAAGGGGATGCTTGTGTACGTATCAAATTACGCAGACAGGATGTATCTCATGGTCTTTTAAAAAAGAAAATAAACAAATATAATATTGTTATTTTCGCGAATTCACTTGCTGAGATGTTTACAGGTGACAATATTCCAGTGATATTTATTGAGCGGATTTTAAAAAGTACAGATGATGATAGTGTAATTATCATAATAGAACCTGCCACAAAGTATTTATCGCGCAGGCTCATGAATTTACGGAATGAGATAATACGAAAGCATAAAGCTTATGTTCTCCTCCCCTGTTTCCATAAAAACGAATGTCCTCTTATGGAAATCAGAAAACAAAAAGAATGGTGTCACCAGTCAATCTCATGGCAACCACCGGATTTCATGAAAATTCTTAATCAAGGACTGAACCGCGAGATTGACTATTTAAAATTTTCGTATCTTGTGATTTCTAAAAAAGAACATAATAGAAATATCGATGAAAGTTTTCCAATCATAAGTCATTTACTCAAGGAAAAAGGTAAAAAGAAATGCTTTCTGTGTACACCAACGGGTAGGGTCGAGTTAGTACGACTCAATAAATTGACAAATTCATCAAACGAAAAATTTGATAAAGTTTTAAAAGGAGATATTATTTCCTTTACAAATGTTCTACAGACAAACCCACACTACTGGCAAATAACAGAAAATACACAAATAAGAATATTAGTCAGTAAAAATATTTAAGCAAATTACCAGTTTTTTTTGATTAATTTTGTTAAATGAAAGCTCAAGTAATACAGGTACGCCTTTTTGCTTTTCGGGTCATCAATATGTTAAAAATATAGTACAGGATGATCAGAGAAAAAAGTATGCTGAATCTATCATAATCGCAAGCAAAATTGCCATATTTCATTTCTCTGTTTATCGCGCTTTATGCCGATTAAGTCAAATCCTGCGCCTTCATATAGACGTCTTGCCCGTTCATTATAACTATAAACACTTACCTGCAATTCTTCCCAGCCAAGTGCCCTTGCCTGCTCTATTAGCATACGCAACACTCTTTTTCCAATCCCCTTAGACCGCTCATCTTTCCTTCCAATTACAATAGGTAAACAGTCCCTACACAAACCCGCATCACCTATTGGGATCCATTCATTTTTAGTCCTAATCTCTATTATGTAAAACTCACACTTTTCTACAAAGAAGCGATACATCTTTTCAACAATCTTATAGTCGTATGGAGATACGCCTTTACCTTCTGAAAAATACAACACTTCAGCATCTTGATACCATGGAAGGGCAGTTTTTATATCTTCTGGAAGTATAGCTGGACGTAATCGTAGATTCTTGTCTGTGAGATTCATCTTCTCTTTCACTATTTTATATATCCTCCGGCGCATGTGTGGTAGCGATTGCAGATAATTATCCCGATCTTGATAGTAACATCCATTTCTTCTCCTTCTATTTACAAAACTCATTCAAGATAACTGTCATCTCATGAATTGCAGATTTTGGCATCTGCGATACTCTGTTAGATATTCTCTGGGCATGATTCATTATATTTCCTCCTTTTCAAAGTTTGTGAATTTATTCCCCCTCACCCTTACCCTCTCCCACCAGGGGAGAGGGATTTAATCTGTATTTAAAATCTCTTATATGCATACCATATATTTCATCGAAGCCAAATTTCTTATAGAATGCGCCTTTGTCTTTGTCAGTCATCAAAACAATATCGTAATAACCTTTAAAATAATCAACTGCGCGTTCTATTAGATGCGAGCCAATGCCTTTGCTCTGATGTGTTTCTAAAACTTCAACCAAACTGATAAAGGCATGCATTGCTCCGTCACTAATTGCCGTAAGAAAACCCACTAACATACTATTTTCTCTTGCAGTAATAATTAAATCAGAACCATCTATAAGTTTTTCCTTGATTTCTATTGATGGCGGTGATTTCCAACCTTGAAAAAAATTGTCAAGCTCACCTGGTTTAATATCATCATTTATTTTGTATTCAATCACTATTCTTTTTGGTCTTCTGACATCTGCTTAAGCTTCAGGATAAAGTCTTCACGCACTGGATAGAATATATCCAGCATGACAAAGGGCTCATTCCCAATACAAGTATCACTGTGTAATACATTTGCAGGAATACAATATAAATCTCCCTTTTTCACTTCTTGTTCTTTGCCTCCGATGCGTAAAATGGCTTTACCAGCATATACCATCCCGATCTGTTCATGAGGATGAGAATGTTCTGGTACACTATGTCCTGACAAGGTCGTATTGAGCACCATCATCATTTTTTCATTATGCAACCCTGTAAGAATAGTCGTTTCAAGACCTGGCATCTGGGTAATCTTTGGCGCATCTGTTAAATCAATAAAGTATGGATTCTTCTTTTTATTCATACTTTTCTCCTTTCTCCTTTTATCAAATTTCAAATTCTCCCTTTCCAACATAAACAGACTTACCGCCAATTTTTATAATATATTTCTTATCTTTAATCTCACCTTTCATCAATATTTTTGATGGCCGACCCATTTCTATCCCCTGTTCGTTTTCAACTTCAAAAGATTGTCCAAAAACATTATGTTTTAATAAATATCCTGTTAAAGGTCCTGCTGCAGACCCGGTAGCCGCGTCTTCTATTATACCTAAATGTGGCGCAAAGAATCGGGTGTGGAGCTCAGCACTCGGCTTCGTGGTTTCTCGTGTGAATAAATAAGGACCACAGGGTTTATTATCGAAGAATTTCTTCAACTCATTCGCATTTCCTTCTGCACGTTGTACTGCAGAAAGGCTTTTAACCGGGATAATGAGCATCTTATTCCCTGTTGATACTTCTTCAATTGGCAAATCATCTGAAATATTTCCTGTTGATAAACTAATCAATTCTGCAATCTTTTTTTTATCTGTGTATTGAGCAAAAAATTCTGGTTCATTCTGGGTCATCCAGATGACATCGTTCTTCTTTTCAAGTGGGATAATACCAACTTTTGTCTTCAACTTCAATATATCTTTTTTTTCATGCCATATATCTAAAATATTCATAATGGAAAATGCAGTACCCAGTGTGGGATGACCGGCAAAAGGTAATTCTATGTTTATTGAAAATATCCTTATATCAAAATCTGCTAATAGATCACTGCTATTAAAAATAAATGTTGTTTCTGAATAATTAATTTCATTCGCTAATTTCTGCATTTGTTCAGTAGTCAACCCATTGGCATTTGAGAAAACTGCCAACTGATTGCCTGAATAAGGTTTATCTGTGAAAACATCAATAAAAATACATTCTTTTTTCACAACTCCTCCCAAATGAATTTAACCATTTAGTGGTCTACCGTTTTATTAATCCTATTGTTCTTCTTTTCTTTCTTTCGGTGCGTAATGGAAAAACTGCATCGTTGAAATGCCGTGCCCCTGGCTGACTGACCTAAGGTTAGTGGTATAACCAAAAGACTCAACTAAAGCCAGAGTTGCGGTGATAATTTTTTCTTTCTTGTTGGTTTCAATATCGAGGATTTTCCCTTTACGGGCATTGAGGTCGTTTATCACATCGCCCAGATACACTTCCGGCACAATAATTTCCAAGGACATAATCGGTTCAAGGAGTATCGGTTTACCACGCATAAAACCATCTCTAAATGCCATCTGGGCCGCGACCTTGAAAGAAAGCTCTGAGGAGTCTGTTGAATGATACGCTCCGTCAATAACCTCGACTTCCACATCAATAACTGGATAACCCCAAGACACCCCTATCTCAACCTGCTCGCGTATGCCCTTTTCAATCGCCGGTATAAACTCTCTCGGAATGACACCTTCTTTAATCTTGTTTCTGATTACTACACCTTTACCTCTTTCAGTTGGTGTGATTTTCATTGTCACAATACCGTACTGTCCCCTGCCTCCAGTTTGCTTTATAAATCTGCCTTGTGTTGTCACTGGCTCAGTAATTGTTTCACGGTAGGAAACCTGAGGTTGACTGACATTACATTCAACCCCAAACTCACGTTTCAAACGGTCAACAATAATTTCAAGATGCAGCTCACCCATACCTGATATAATCCGCTGTCCAGTTTCTTCGTCCGTCTTCACTTTGAATGTCGGGTCTTCAATCTGTAAATATCTGAGGTTGTTATCGAGTTTTGAATCGTCCATTTTTGTCCTGGGTTCTAAGGAAACAAATATCACGGGTTCAGGGAATTTTATCGGTTCGAAAGATATCGGATGTTTGGTACTGCACAAGGTGTACCCTGTTTTGCATTCTCTGATACCGATGACCGCACCAATTTCTCCAGCGCCAAGGGTGCGTGTTTCTTCTCTCTTATTGGCATGCATCAGCAATAATCTACCAATACGGTCGATTCTTTTTGGTGGATAAACCAAGACTTTGTCACCAGCTTTTACTTCACCAGAATATACTCTAATATAGTAGAGCAAACCAAGATGGGGATCGGTCTGTGCCTTAAAAAGAAGTGCAGAAAAGGGATCGTCGAGTGATGCTTTCCTGATTTCCTCTTTTGAGGTTTTTGGATTGAATGCCTTTACCGGTGGCAGATCAAGTGGTGATGGAAGGTAATCTAATACGGCATCAAGGAGTATCTGAACACCCTTGTTTTTCAAAGCACTCCCGCACAGAACCGGGAAGAAAGTTAAATCAATAGTCCCTTGCCTTATGACTGATCTCACTTTTTCAAATGAAAGGCCTTTTTTAGCGACGTAGGTATCAAAAAGATCTTCATCATGTTCAGCCAGCGTTTCATAAGTTTCAGTACGATAAAACTCAACTTGTTCTTCGTATCCTGCAGGAATTTCAGCTTCTTTGTATGTAGCGCCCAATGTTTCTTCTTCCCAATAATAAGCTTTTTTCCTGAGGACATCGATAATGCCGTAGAATTCGTCATCTTTGACAATAGGTATCTGAAGTACCAATGGACGCATTGATATCTTGTCTTTCATCTGCTTGAGAACTCGTTCAAAATCAGCGCCTACCCGGTCCATTTTGTTCACAAAAGCAATGCGCGGTACCTTGTACTTATCTGCCTGATGCCACACTGTCTCGCTCTGCGGTTGCACACCACCCACTGCACAGAAAATCGCAACCAGACCATCCAAGACTTTCATTGACCGCTCCACCTCGACTGTGAAATCAACATGACCCGGCGTATCAATGATATTAATACGATAATTTTTCCAGTATGAAGTGGTCGCCGCAGAGGTAATCGTGATACCTCGCTCTCTCTCCTGCTGCATCCAATCCATAGTTGCTGAGCCATCATCGACTTCGCCCATCCTTCTTATCTTTCCCGTGTAGAATAGTATCCTTTCGGTAGTAGTTGTCTTACCGGCATCAATGTGCGCTATAATCCCTATGTTCCTTATTTTCTTCAGCTCAGTCATGTTGTTTAGTATATTTAAAAATGTGGTTTAGTCAATGCGTGGAAACATCGGTATCCTGCGCTCCCGTTTGACCGCTGATTTTATCTCCTTGCCATTAAACCGACCTATGGCAATTGGGAGTTTCTTGTACGATAGAATAACAAATCCTTTTTCAAGACCTGGGGTTGGATTGACCTTGACTATTTCTCCTCTTAAGAATTTCTTCATTTGCCATTCCTTAACCTCATATGAATTTCGTACAGAGTTATTGCCAAATAATTGAACAAAATCATTGTCTGGTTTGATCTCTTGGTCGTATATCTTGCCGACTTCTAACCCTCTCCTGACTGCCTTCATTTCCCAGAAAGAATAAACTTGAGGCGTTGCTATATATGATACGTCATCTTTTTGGAAAACTGCATAACCTTGAAACCGCTTCACGTCAATACCAAACCGCCGGCAAAAATAAGCAATGGCTGAACCCTCAAAGCCTATCTTCCCCATGTAATTAACCCGGTGGCGGCATACTCCCATCTTTGTAATCTTGGCGATAAAAAATGGTGCGGTGTCATTATCCTGGGGAAGAATGCGCGCGCAAGAACCTAACTTCTTGTCAAAACTTTCTCCCTGCCATGTCGTGATGCCCTGGCGTGTTTTGAAATGCGGAATGGAAATCGGCATAAGATCTGCTTCTGGAAATCTCTGTAGCAAATAGGCAACGACTGCCTCGTTTTCTTCCGGCGCAATCGTACATGTGGAATAGACCATAGTACCGCCGGGGCGTAATGCCCGGAACCCTGATGTGATTATCCCCTTTTGAATCTTCGCCATGCGCTCGATGTTCTTCAACCCCCAGTGGAATAGAACTGCTTTGGATTTCCTTATTGTACCCTCCGCACTACACGGTGCATCGATCAGTATACGATCAAAATAATCAGGGAAAACCCGGTCAATTTTTTGCCCGCGTAAACCTATCACTGTTTCGTTAAACAAACCGCATCTTTTGATATTATGGATCAGACCAATCATTCTCTTTCGGTTCATCTCATTGGCAACGAGTAAACCCTCATTTCTCATTGCTTGACCGATCTGGGTTGTCTTTGAACCCGGTGCTGCACATAGATCGAGCACCGCCTCGCCGGGCTTTGGATCAAGCACAATAACTGGAACCATCGAAGCAATTTCCTGAACATATATCAAGCCCAAACTGTGGGTGATATGATTACCAAGTGAATGTTTTTCCTGGAGGACATAACCATCATTGTAAAAAGGAAGTTGTTTTGTTTTCAGATCTTTTAAAAGCAACAGGATACTATTTCTCTTTGCTTTTAGTGTATTGATACGGAAAGATTTCTTCAACGGTTTCTCTGCATATTCCATAAAACCGCTAAAGTCAGGGATGATATCCTCATATCGAGAATAGAGTTGTTTAATCTTCACGCGTCCGCAACGCCTCTTTTAAACACGACAACTCATCATTGGTCAACCGTCTAACCTCGCCCTTACGTAAACGTCCCAATGACAAAGGACCTATGGCAATCCTGCGGATAGTACGTACTGGATGACCGATACGTTCAAACATCTTTTTCAGCTGACGATGCCTACCCTCTATTAGAATCACCTTGAACACTGTATTGCCTTCAGTCTCGCGTTCTGTAATAATTTTTGTTGGTAAAGTCTGTACTCCTTCCTGAATTTTGATACCTTTACGAAGCTTCTCCAACGCCTGTTCACTCGGATGCCCTTTGACCTTAACCCGATAAGTCTTGGGCAAGTGAGTACGTGGACGCATAACTCGATTGGCAAGCTCACCATCGTTAGTTAACAAAAGTAAACCATCAGCATCCCAATCAAGCCGACCAACTGGAAACACACGCACCCGGATTTTATTAGCATGGAGCAGATCAGTAACCGTAGTTCGGCCTTGCGGGTCATCAAGCGATGTGATAACCTGAACTGGTTTGAATGCGAGATAATAACACTTGGGCACATCAAGTGGTCGCAACAACTTGCCATTAACCTTTATGTGATCCTTCTCCGCATCAGCACGCGCGCCGAGCTTATCGATCACTTTGCCGTTAACCTTAACCCGCCCCTGGACTATCAACTGCTCAGCTTTTCTACGTGATGCAACACCAGCCCGCGCAATTATTTTTTGCAGACGTTCAAGAGCCATATATGCCTATTCTACTAGCAAACCACAAGAAGTCAATACTCTAAGCCCTACAAAATCCCCTCGCCCCCTGGGGAGAGGGCTAGACGGATAATATTGTGGGCGGTGCATTTGACAAAGGAAGAAAAGTGATTATACTAAATTATGGAACGTCAGGGTAGGTTGGAACGAAATCGTATGAAGAAAGAGAATAGTGTAGTTGAAGCCATTGAACTCACCAAGACGTTTGGTAATATTACGGCGGTAAACCACGTCTCTTTTGCTGTAAGAAAACGTGAATTCTTTGGCTTTCTCGGTCCCAATGGTGCTGGAAAGACCACCACGATCAGAATGCTCATTGGGCTTCTTACCCCTGACTCAGGTGTTGTTCTTATAGATGGCATTGACATAAGGAAAAACCCCATTAAAGCAAAGATGAAGATGGGGGTGATTCCAGAGATGGGAAATATCTATGTGGATTTAACTGCAAAACAGAACATAATATTATCCGGTAGATTCTATGGCTTCCCTAAAAAACTCCTTGAGAAAAAAGCAGATGAACTCCTTGCCCAATTTGGGTTATATGAAAGAAAAAATGACCTCGTCAAGAATTTCTCAAGAGGCATGAAACAAAGAGTGAATATTGCAAGCGCAATTATCCATGATCCTGAAATCCTATTTCTTGATGAGCCGACATCAGGGTTAGATGTTCAAAGTCAGCGATTGATTAAAACAATTGTAAATCAGATGAATGAAAAGGGGACGACTATTTTTCTGACCACCCACAATATCGAAGAGGCAAATCAGTTATGTACAAGGATCGCCATTATTCACAAAGGTGAAATAGCTGTTATCGATAGCCCAGAGAAACTGAGAAGCACTTTCGATACAACCCAATCAGTTGAGATGTCTTTTGACAAAACTTTTGATGATAAACTAGTGGAAGAAAATGACTTGGTGAACAGAGTAGAAAAAATGGGTGATAGATGGAAATTATATACTAATAATCCAGACCGACTGGTCAAGCATCTCACCAAATATGCTGAAGAACATGGATTAACGATTATCTCTTTGGAAATATGCCGGCCAAGTCTGGAAGATGCGTTCGTGAAATTCACTAAGCCATGAAAGTTAAAAACCTGAATACACAATTTTTCCGTGGCATAATCGTTACGACTGAGAAAAATATTATGATTTATTACACTAAGGCACCAGTACTAATTTTTGGACTTCTGTTCCCTCTGTTCATGTTCCTATCTTTTTATCTGGGGAGAGGAATAAACTTATCTGTTTTCTTCCCTGGATTTTTGGCGATGTCGATGTTCTTCACCGCATCATCAGTAGGTCCTTTGATAACTCCCTGGGAAAAACAGGCAGGAACATATGAAAGACTGCTGTCTTTTCCAGTCAGTATCAATACAATAATACTGGGAGATGTTGCTGCAGGTATGATCTTTGGTATTATGATTAATGTTGTTGTTTTAATTATTGGTCAGATATTTTTGCAATACCCCATAAATATTCTATATTTGCCCTTCGCCACTGTATTAGCTGCCTTCTGCTATTCTTCTTTAGGTGTTTTGCTGGCGTCGCCATCAGCACGTGCCCCGTCCCATATAATGATGTTCTCCAGTCTTATCCGTTTCCCGCTTATTTTCGTCAGTGGTATCTTCATACCGCTCGAGAACCTCCACGGGATTGGACGTGTCTTGACCTTTTTGTCCCCAATCACTTACCTGGTTGATCTACTGAATTTCAGCTTTAAGGGTAAATCTCATATGTCCCCGTTTGTTGATTTCAGCGCGTTGTTTGCCTTCAGCGTACTTTTTTTATGGCTAGCAAACAGATTCCACAGAAGAAACCTGATAAAAGGATTGTAAAAAGAGGACGGCATTCCGGCTTGACTTTTGACTATTTTGTTGTATACTCCAGTTAGAGTTAACTGATGAAAATACTTTTCGTTTACCCAAAGAACCCGGATACGTTCTGGAGTTTCAAATATGCCTTAAGATTCATTTTTAAAAAGGCAAATAGCCCGCCGTTGGGATTATTGACGGTCGCCGCGATGGTCCCTGAAGCTTGGGATAAAAAGTTTGTAGATATGAATGTAAGCCCCCTGGATGATAAACACCTTAAGTGGGCTGATTATGTCTTCATAAGTGCGACCTCTATTCAGAAAAAATCTGTGAGAGAAATCATATCTAGATGCAAAAAAATAGGTGTTAGGACTGTGGCTGGTGGCCCTTTATTTACAAGTGGCTTTGATGAATTCACTGAAGTAGATCATCTGGTACTCAACGAGGCGGAGATAACACTACCTATCTTTTTAGAAGATTTAGAAAAAGGCTGTCCCAAACATATTTACACTTCTAACCAGTGGGCAGATATAACAAAAACACCTCCGCCACTCTGGAAACTCATCAAAATGAGAAAATATGCTACGATGAACATTCAATATTCGCGGGGTTGTCCTTTTGACTGCGATTTCTGTGATATTCCATCACTTTACGGGCATAAAACACGCATAAAAGAAAAAGATCAGATAATAGCAGAACTGAACGCTATCTATTCACAAGGCTGGCGAGGTGAAGTATTTTTTGTCGACGACAATTTCATCGGCAATAAAAAGTATTTGAAAAAAGAAATTTTACCTGCCCTCGCTAAATGGCTGGTACAGAAAAAATACGCTTTTTCGTTTTTTACACAAACTTCTCTAAATCTCTCTGATGATGAAGAACTCATGCAATTGATGATTCAGGCAGGATTTAATA
This sequence comes from Candidatus Stahliibacteriota bacterium, assembly GCA_030602565.1. Lineage (GTDB taxonomy): Bacteria > Hydrothermota > Tepidihabitantia > SM23-42 > SM23-42 > JAUVZL01. Next base: position 5,544 of record JAUVZL010000054.1, on the reverse strand, counting down.
CGGTTTTTGTTGGTATTGAAACCCCGAATGAGGAAAGTCTTGCCGAATGCGGTAAGGTTCAAAATAAAAGCCGTGATATGGTCGCCTGCGTTAGAAAAATCCAAGGATTCGGCTTGCAAGTGCAGGGTGGATTTATCGTTGGTTTTGATAGTGACCCACTATCGATTTTTGAAAAACAGATTAGATTCATTCAAAAAACCGGCATTGTCACGGCCATGGTTGGACTATTGAATGCGGCACGCGGTACAAAACTTCACCAGCGGCTCGAGAAAGAAAATCGGTTACTGAAAGATATCTCTGGCGACAACACAGACTGTTCAATCAACTTCATCCCCAGAATGAATCATGAAGTACTTATCAACGGTTATAAAAAAATCCTCAAAACCATTTATTCCCCTGATTACTACTACGAACGGATCAAGACGTTTCTAGAAGGTTATAAGCCATCACAAAAGAAACCATTTCGATTTCGATTCAGGTACTTAGCCGCGTTCCTTAAGTCTATATTTGTTCTTGGGGTGAAAGGAAGAGAAAGGCTTCACTACTGGAGACTTTGCTTTTGGACTATGTATAGTCATCCGCGGCTCTTACCATTGGCAATAACCCTTACAATATATGGTTTCCATTTTCGCAGAGTCTTTGCAAAATTCGTGTAGCCCTTGGGGTCCAATGTCAACAGGCTGACCGAGAATTCAAAAAATGGAGTAGCGAGACTTGTCTCGCGCAAAAAGAACAATGAAATGCCATTGCTTTTGACGGGGCTAAAGCCCCTACTCCACTAAATCAACAGCCTGACTCTGTTATCAAAGCATGAAACACTCAGAGAAAAAGAGAACATCACATACACGTTTTATATATGATCCACTTCACCGTTTTAACGGGGTTTACGAAACCGATTTCAGCATTTTTTATATGTTATGAAATCAAAGAAGATATATAGCAAAATGTTGTAAAATAAGGTTTCGCACCCTTCTGACCTTTGCTGAGGAATACGGTCTAATACCGTTTAAATTGACATATTGATGTCACTGAGAGGTCACAAAATTAGTCTGGGTAGAACTGCTTCTATAAATGGGTAAAAATTTACCCTTGACATATGGAGAATTAGCTATATAATATACTAAGCTCATCCACCTATGGAGGAAGGAGTTCTTACACCGTCCAAGTCGCTTGGGCGGTGTTTGTCTTATTGTAGTCTGTTCTTGTATTTTCTGTTTAACGAATGGTAGTAGCCTCCCTCAACATAAAATGCAGTAATCAAATAGCAACATGCTTTTTTTCTATTCAACTGCAATATTATACAAAACCTTTGATCTTCTAACCATAGATATCTACGTATCTTTCGGTTGCCTTCCAGATGATCAAATTTTTTAACAATTGGATGTCCATAATTATTTATGGTAGGTTTATTCCAATGTATTCTTTTTGCTCGAGCGAAATCTGGAATCCGATTCGAGCATTCATCCTGCCTTGTAATCAGATGCCAAAATATTATTTCTTTGTTACGATCACCCTTGCGTTTATTGACGAGCACAGAAAAGATACCGCAGCGCAAAGGTTCAGCAGCTATAAAATCATTGTAGAAAATAGTATATAGCATTTCGCAAATCTCATCCCAGTTACCATTAAGATTCAGTTCTGGTTCCAAAAATTCAGGAAGATTAGTCATCACCTGTAGTATCCCTGAGGGTAAGAATAAATATGTTGAATTTCCGCCAAACCAATGATGTCGAGTTTGTTAGTGGCTGAGCTATTTTATCCTCAATAAAATCTATTAATTTAGTTTTGGTTTTATTATCACTCAGATTCCTGTTTCTGTACCCAATCGCTCCTGTCAGAAAATCGGTTAACTGTAGAAGTTCTGACTCATGTGATCTAATATGCTGTACCCTGACAATCATTTCGCGTTTAAAATCATATCTATTGTTGCACAATACTTCTTTTAGTTGCTCTATCTTATATTTACTTCTTGTATCCTTTATATCCAGATAAAGATTGTATTGATAAATAGGGTCTAAAATCTGATTTAGCATTGAAAAAAACATCTTGTAATAAAAAGTATCATGGCTTCCTTGGTTGAACGAATCATGATCGAGTTTTTCTTTATTCTTAACCACTAAGCATCTGTGATGGAGGTAAGTATTCTGAAAAAAATATTCTAGAAGCTCAAAATAAAAATCAACTTTTGATTTTGATACTTTAATCCACTTCAATTCTCCACGCGCATTATGTTTAATTTTGAGGTGCCGGATCTCTTCAGAGATTTGTCGTATCCTATTTTTGGGACACCAAACTGCGCCAATTAACATCACTGGCTGTCTATCATTTTCAAGATGACAGCTTTCATCACAATAAACATTGTATTGCCTTGATAACACTAATCTTCCCTCAGGTGATCTTACCGTTCACTTGCTGAATAATATACAAGAATACATATCCCATACTAATAATAATCCTAGTCTATATGAAATTGAGAGTATGTCAATAGATAATTTAACTCAACATTTAGTTTGAAATCTAATGATCTTTGATTGTCTTGGATCGTTTTACGGTCTAGGGTGTATTAAGAAATGCTTGTAGATTCTCCTCAGTAATATAGTATCTATGCCCAATGAGCCTTGCTTTAAGATTGCCTTTTTTTATGTGTCTCAAAATCGTAACCACGTTAACACCAAATGTATCCGCTATTGACTGTGCGGTTATAGTTTAATACCCGCAATCTCCACAGTTACCTTCTCGGCTCTTTTTCTTTTCTTCACGGATTTCCCCCTACTGATAGTCCTCCTTAACTAGCTCAAAGTAGCCTTTAATTTTGTGCCCGTTCAAGACAAACAACTTATCATTCAATCTTGATTCAAATTTTGATAAAACAACTCGTTTCCCTATTACCTCATCAAGAATTGCTTTCCAATAAAGTCATTATCAAGGGGGATCTTTTAGCCCCAAGTCTGATAGGTAAAAATCACATTCGGTTCAAGCATTTTATCTATCATGCGAAAATAGATATCTCTTGTGAGTTGCAGAAGGATTTACTAAGAAATGTGCATTTATTGACATGTCACCGAATACCGGTATAATGGATTAAGCTACAGTATGCAAAAAGAGGATTAACTAAATGAAAAAAGGATGGCTGATATTAGCCTTTACATTTGTACTGATATCAATTGTAATCGGGAATCTAAAGGTAAATCTGACTGTTTATTTAATCTTTGTTGCGGTATGTGCTACAATTGCTGTTTTATTGACAATCTTAAAATTTTCAAAAACATCGAAACCTACTCCTACACATTTTGAGACAAACAAAGATATACCAATCAAATCACAACCTTGGCAAAAACGAGTTCAGGGTAATATTGTTGGCATTGATTTGGGTACAACAAAATCTGCTATTGGAATATGGAAAAATGGTAAACCTGAGATAATACCAAATAAGATAGGGCATAGGATAATCCCCTCTCTTGTATTACTTACGCATGATGACCAGATATTTGTTGGCGAGGAAGCCCAAAACCACCCTGAACGTTACCATGGCAAGAATATAACAATTAGCTCCGTGAAACGATTTTTAGGTACAAGAAACATACCTGAAAGAGAAAGCTCATACCCACAAGAAATTGCAGCGTTGATACTTGGTGAACTAAAATATCAAGCGGAAAAAAATCTTAATAAAGCTATACATAAGGCTGTAATAGCAATACCAGCTCACTTTGATGCTAATCAACGGAGAGCGACCCGAGAGGCTGCTGAAATCGTAGGATTGGAAGTTATTAATCTTATCAATGAAGCAACAGCTGCAGTGGTAGCATATGGGTTTAGAAAAAGTATATATAATGCCTCGGAAAAAACTGAAGAGGTATTGGTATTCGATTTTGGTGGTGGAACATTGGATATTTCAGTAGTAATATATGGTAATCGTCTTTTTGAAGTTTTAAGCGTTGCAGGTGATAGCAGATTAGGCGGTGATGATTTTGATGAGGCTATCTACAAATATTTATTAAATCAAGCGTCAAACCAATATAATATTGGAATCAAACTAACATCGTTTCAAGAGATGGTTCTAAAGGAGTATGTGAAGCAAGCAAAGGTGGAATTGAGTAGTATGAGCGATACAGAAATTTATATACCAGGATTTTTAAATATCAACAATCGTGCTACTGATTTTAGAATCTCATTGAATCGAAAGACTTTTGAGACTCTAACAAAACCATTACTAAATCGTTCAATTGAATTAGTCAAGGAAGCTTTACTTCGAGCTAAGATTCATTATACTGACTTAGATGCACTACTTCTATTGGGTGGCACAAGTCATATTCCTATAATACGAGAAACCATTCGGAAAGAATTACATTGCGAACCCATTACAGGCGTGGATCCCATATTGGGAGTTACTCACGGTGCAACAATTTTAGCGGCACTGTACGAAGGAATCATTGAAGAGGTATTATTATTAAATGTTGTATCAGGTCCTATTGGTGTTGAAATAGATAACGGAAAATTTTTAACGATTATCCCACCGAACACAACTATACCAACTAGAAAATCCATTTCTTTAACGACCCAAGCCGATTGTCAAACCGAAATAATGGTTAAAGTTTACCAGGGTTATAGTTCAATAACCGAGAATAATACTTGCTTGGGAATATTCAAGCTGAATATATTGCCACAACCCGCAGGGAAACCGGAGATCGAAATAACCATTGATGTTGATGCTTGTGGTCTGATAAACTTATCTGCAAAGGAGATCAAATCTGGCAAAGAAATTGGAGCAAAATTAGATTCTTTACATTCGATGGATTACGATGAGTTAATAAAAGCGAAGCAGATAGTGAAACTATGGTTAGATGACAGAAAATCAGATGAATAACCACGGGGCAAATCATGGGGTCGGGGTACCCCCGCTGGCTGTGATGGATCAATGCAATACCTTGCTCTCAATGTACAACATGTTTTTTGACTATTTATGGACGCTGAGGGTTCTTTATACCTTATATTTTTCAAGTAAGCGTAACTAGATTATTGCATCTGTCCAAAGTACTTATTTGCATTTTTGCTAGCAAAAAGATACCATATAATCACAACATTTATTAATGCAGGAATAATACTATAAAGAGCATCAGCGGAAGCGCCTGCTGATACTCCAGAAAAAAACTCAAATATAGTAAATATACCACACATTATTACGATAGCAATTCTTGCCCAGTTTTTCCCTTTCCATAGAAAAACGGCAAAGATTACACCAACGATTGTAATAAGATACATAAAACCGACTATAATTGCTGTTATTTTTACGCCCAAAGGAGCGCTCATTTTTTCTACAATATTTTTATTATCTGCTTGCATCTTTCCCCCTTTCAACAATTCTCTTCTGGATAATTATAGTGTATAATAAGTCGAGGTCAAGGGGTGTTCTGCTTCAGATGGAACTTGACAAACGGGCATAGTTGAATAAGGTGGGAAGGAAGGAGCAGAAATGGACAGAAAAAGGCGGCGGTTTAGTTCTGAGAAGAAGGTTGAAATCTTGCGAGAGCATTTAAAGAACAAAGT
>JAUVZL010000006.1 GCA_030602565.1 Candidatus Stahliibacteriota bacterium | reverse complement strand
ACTTTGTTCTTTAAATGCTCTCGCAAGATTTCAACCTTCTTCTCAGAACTAAACCGCCGCCTTTTTCTGTCCATTTCTGCTCCTTCCTTCCCACCTTATTCAACTATGCCCGTTTGTCAAGTTCCATCTGAAGCAGAACAGTACTTGATACGGGGCGGGAATGACAAAGAAGAAAGCGGGAATGACAAAGAAGAAAGCGGGAATGACAACCTTTTCTACAATACTTGACTTTCATCGCTTTCTCGATTATCATAGACCGTGTTTAATGCAATATTAGCTGAGGGGTTATTATGAAGTCAAGAAGATACATCTTGATTGCGATTATTTTGCTTATTATTCTTGGCATTTTTATGACCCTCGGGATAGTAAACAGCCGACGTGAAATGATGCATTTGATCAAAGAAGAGGCGCGTTCGTTCCTTTCAGTCGTTGCGTCCACCCAAGAAAATGCTATTTTTGCCGAAGGCAAGTATGAGGATGAAATCATTGATAAGTTGATAAGTGTTTGCCACTACCTTGAAGCAACAGGTATCAACAAAACAACACTCAGTAAAATAAGACAGAGTTTCCGGTTGAATTCGGTTACAATTTTTGACATATATACCAAGAAGATGATGTTCAGTTCTGGTAACCCTTTGGAGATATCAAGCAGTGCGTTTGCTGCAAAGGAGAAGATCTTTTACGAGTACTTTAATATTGGTCAAAAAAAGCATATGCGCTTTGTCTACAAGACACAAAAGAATATCTTTCAGATTGAAATTTCTGCAGAGGAGGTTCAACGATTCAGACAAGAATTCGGCATCAATAAGATTATCACTCAATTATCAATAAACCCAACAGTTGAATATCTCGTTCTCCAAGATAAGAAGGGGATTATCTTTGCTACACCTAATATCCAGACCATTACAAAAATAGAGGATGATTCAGTATTAGTTAGTGTCTACGAGCAACATATTGAGATGAGTAGAATAACTGAGTTTGAAGATGAGAATATCCTTGAATTAGTCCGACCTTTCATTGTAAGTGGTCAGAGTCTGGGTTTATTCAGGATCGGCATTAGCTTAGATGGTTTTCACCGTCATGTGAGAGCAAGTGAGCGACAACTAATAGTACTTTTTGTTATATTATTTGGTGCGGGGTTTGTGCTTTTTTACTTCTTTGCTAAATATCAATCATACATGGACCTTAGGGGTTTATTTGATAAGACACTCGGTGCAGTTGAAGATGGTATTCTGACAGTAAATAGTAAAGGACTTGTTATTGGTGTAAACGAAGCATTTAGTCGTTTGTCGTCCCTTGATGAAAAAATGATCTTAAATCACAATTACTTCATGATATTTAAGAATGACCCGTTTGATATACAACGGGCACTGAAACAAGGAACCAAGGTTATCGATGAGAAATGTGTGTTTGAACGCAATATCCAGTATTCTACTTATCCATTGCTTGATACAAAAAGAAGAATCAACGGAGCCATTTCAGTATTGCGTGATATTACGAAATTGAGAGCTTTTGAAAAGGAAAGAGAGGAGACCGAGCGCCTCAAGTTTCTCGGTAACCTTGTGGCGAATTTTGCCCATGAGATAAAGAACCCTTTGAATGGCTTATCTATTGCCACTCAGAGATTGGTAAAGGAGTTCAGTCAGGAAAACAAGGAATACATACGTCTCACAACAACGATAAAGAAAGAGATAGAAGCCCTAAACAAAATACTCAATGATTTTCTGAGCCTGGTTCGACCAAGGATAAAGGAGAAAAAGGAGTTTAACCTGTCTTTAGTGATTCAAGACACAATAGATATTATAAGAGGACAGGTAAATAAGGATAAGATAGAGTTAAAGTGTAACATTAAAAAAGATGTCAAGATGTATGGAAACATGGAAGATTTCAAAAGGGCACTGCTCAATATACTGCTCAATGCCGTGGATGCACTTTCTGATATGAAAAATAGGAAGAAACTTATTACTATTGACCTTACTGAGCACGACGATCTTATTCAATTTACGATAATAGATAATGGTAAAGGTATGGATACAGAGGAACAAGAGAGGATATTTACGCCCTATTTTACCACTAAGAAAAAAGGCACTGGATTGGGGCTTTTTATTGCTCAAAAAATCATTAATGACCATAATGCAGAGATAAAAGTTACAAGCGAACGAGATCGAGGCACGACTTTTAACATTTATATCAAGGTATAAAGATGGTGGGGTTTGAGATCCCTGGATATTCAGTTATTGCGCTGCTTCTGATACCTGGTATCTTTGTGTTGTTGAGGAAGAAATAGGTCCTATTTGTACCAGCAACCGCGGATAGTCAATGTTGACACCAAGTAGATTCTAAATAAAATAGATACATGGCAATTTTTCTCTTTACTGATATCGAAGGCTCTACTAAAAAATGGGAAGAATATCCCGAATTGATGAAGCAGTGTCTTATAAAACATGACGCGATCATTAAAGAAAACATTGAGAATCATGGCGGCAAAATAATAAAGCATACGGGTGATGGTGTGTTTGCTGTCTTTGACGACGGTCAACCCCTCGAATGCGCGCTCAAGGTTCAGAAGTGCCTGGTCGAGGATTTTGCCGAACGTCTTCTAAGACAGAAAGGAAGTTGATTTTGAAGGCATTTTATATACAATTGTAAATACAAAGGAGTGATATGATTGGTAAGAGAGAAGCCAAAAGAGTGCTGAACATGGTTTTTGAACAGAGCAAAGCCGATCAAATAGAGGTTTCGGTTTTCAATCATGAACAATCTTTGACACGCTTTGCAAATAATTACATTCATCAAAATGTGAATGAATCAAACAGTAGTATTTCCATACGAGCAATTTTCGGTAAGAAGATAGGCTTTGCTTCAACAAATTCGCTCGATTCCAAGAAAATAAGAGAGACCCTTAAATGGGCTGAGGAGATTGCTAAGTTGCAGCGTGAGAATAACGATTTTACTTCTTTGCCCAGCGTAAGAAAAAATCAGTATCGTACGGTCAAGACCTTTGCTAAGAGGACCGCCGGTATTACCAATACGGACCGCGCCAAGGCGGTTGCGGAAATTGTAAGTGTTGCTGACAAGTATTCACTCACGACCTACGGTTCAGTTTCAAACGGTACTGCTGAAGTCTGCATTGGTAATTCTCTGGGAACATTGGCGTACGCAACTTGTAGTGATGTTTTCTGCAACATTGTTATGTCGGGCGGTGATTCAACGGGTTACACTCGAGCAGGGGCTCGTGATATCCTGAATATTAATTTTGAAAAGCTCGCAGAGATTGCTGCGCAAAAGGCAGTCCATTCGGCAAACCCGATTGAAATGCCGCCTGGTAAATACACCGCAATTTTTGAGCCGTTAGCAGCACATGAGTTTCTAGATTTTCTTGGTTATTATGCGTTCAATGCAAAGATATACAACGAAGGTAGATCATTTCTCTGCGGTAAACTTGGTAAGAGAATCGTCGACAAACGGTTCACCTTAGTCGACGACCCTTTTTCCAGTAAAGGTTTTGCTTTTCCCTTTGATTTTGAGGGTGTGCCCAAGAGGAAACTCGTTCTGGTTAGCAAAGGGATCGCCAAGAACCTTGTTCAGGATTCACTGACTGGATCCAAGACAAGGAGTAAATCTACTGGTCATGCCTTGGCTGCACCTAATCCGTTTGGACCTATCCCAATGCACCTTGTACTTAAAGGCGGGACAAAGAGTCTCGACAGAATGATCAAAGAGACGAAAAAGGGCATTCTCGTAACAAGGTTCCACTACACTAATATTATTGATCCTTACCGACTGGACTTTACTGGGATGACAAGAGATGGTACATTCCTTATTGAAGATGGTTGCGTCACCAGAGGCTTAAAGAACTTCAGATTTACCGAGAATATCATTGATTGTTTTAATAGGGTCAGCGACATTGGTCGGCGCAGTGTTCTGGTTGCTTCAGATCCGGGTTATGGTGGCAGGTTCGCAACTGGTGTAGTTACCCCTGGGATCAAGATAAAGTCATTCGCATTCACAAGCGGTACTGAGTTTTAGTGACCAGATATATAAGACTGCTTCGGCCACAACAGTGGATCAAAAACGTTTTTATCTTTGCCGGGTTGATCTTTAGCCGACAGTTCTACAATGTTGGAGATACTCTGTCAACGATCTACGCATTTTTAGTGTTTTCAGCGTTGTGTAGTGGTATTTATGTCTTTAATGATATCCTTGATTTTGAGGAAGATAAAGTTCACCCTATCAAAGCAAAAAGACCAGTCGCCGCCGGAGAGATAGGTCGGAACAAGGCTTGGTTTATTTCTTTTGTATTACTGATAACTTCATTAGTGTTTGCGTGGGTCCTAAACGAGCGATTCCTTCACATTTGTCTAATCTACACGGTACTGATGATATTATATTCCTTGAAGGTCAAGCAGATAGTGATTCTAGATGTTCTGTTTGTTGCTTTGGGTTACGTTCTCAGGGCAGTTGCCGGGGCGATGGTGATTGACGTCGAAATCTCTTCATGGCTCCTACTGTGTACTTTGCTTTTAGCACTTTTTCTTGTATTATCGAAACGACGGACTGAAATCGTGACGCTCGGTGAAGACGCAATAAAACACCGTAAGATTCTTGTTCACTATCCAGTAAGTCTGCTTAACCAGATGATTGCGATCGTCACTTCAGCGTGCATCGTGTCATATTGTCTCTATACCCTTGCACCGGAGACAGTGACCAAATTCAATACCAGAAACCTCATCTTTACTGTTCCGTTTGTTATCTATGGTGTTTTTCGCTACTTGTACATTACTTATAGCAAGCTCAAGGCAGATGTCCCTGAAAAGATTATCTTTACTGATGTACCGTTACAGATATGCCTGGTCTTGTGGGTTGTTTCGTGTATTCTTATTTTGGTTAGTGCCTAGTGCTCTGTGACATAAATTCTTGAAAACACCATGTTGTCATTGCCCGACTTGATCGGGCAATCCACAGGAAGAAATCTTCTGGATTCCCGCTTTCGCGGGAATGACACCCAGCAGAAATTAATGTTACAGAATACTAGTGCCGCATTAATTATTTATGACGATTTTTCTTACAATTTTCGCGTCGTTCGTTTGACCGATTACATAGTATACACCGTTTGCCAGGTCTCTATCAATATCGTCTTTGCCCAACCATATCAAGGTACTCGATGATGGGCTCTCGAAATTCTTTAATACGCGACCACATATATCATATATTCTCAGCGATGAGAACTGGCTGGGATTCGCAACGTAAATAGTCATGGCATTCCTTGTTGGGTTGGGAAAAATCATTATCTCAGGGTTATTAGCCGGAACTATGTTGTTTGTTTCTTTTTTCTGAAGCAGCACATCAAATTCTGTCATTTCTCCTTGTTCAACAACAATATCGTTCAAATACAAAGATTCATAGCCGCTTTTGTGTATTTCGATATCATAAGTGCCCTCATTAAGAATCCTTAAGAAACGTCCGTACGTGGGGTCGCTCATCCTTGGGGGGAGTGTTGGATCGTAATAGCCATTGATTACTACTTCAGCGTCGAGCGGTTCACCAGTGAGAGAATCATAGATGCATCCCGTAATGCCGCTGCTGTTTACTCGGTTTAATAAATAATATGAACCTATGCTATTTCTCAGGCATACGTCATCAACCAGCCAACCCGGTATTATGGTCGTTGTGCAGATTTCAACACAATAACAGAAAGTACCGCAGATCCCATAAATCCAGTTACGCGCTCGACCATCAACTCCAGTACCTGGCAAGGCGAGATAATGCCCATTGCCAACTTCATTAACAATGAGTTTTGACATCGAGTCGGCGACCTGTCTTATGAATGGATAATCTGGTGAATAATATCCAGCTGCACGCCATGGATAATAGATAACCTCGCCAAGACCAGTGCGGGCTGAATGGTAAGTATTACAGAAGACAAAATTGCGAGCTAAACACAAATCTCTTAGGGCGCGATTTTCCTTTTCCGAAAATGCTGATGGACCACGGTAATACTCAGAGGAAGGATCTGAACTGCCGCCTTCAGTCCAATAAAAATCGTAATTTCGATTTGGGTCAACGCCGTCGTAATCAAGGTCAAATATTCCGTTATTGTTATTGTCCCTTTTGTTCTTGCGCCAAGTTGTATCAATACCTTCCATTACTACACTGTGTCCCTCAGGGTTGAGTAGCGGGACAAACCAAATTTCCCGTTCATCAATCCAATGGGTTATAGTTGAGTCGAGATGGTAGTTGGTGACAAGCTCGTCGATCATGTACATACAGAGTTCAAGGCCAAGAAGTTCCTCAGCATGATGCAGTGCAACATACAGGATTTCAGGTTCATCTTCATCAACTTTAACGTTATCCGAGATCTTCATTGCAAATATGGGTATTGAATCAGTCGTTGAATAACCAATCGTGTCAAGCACAGTTATTTCTGGATAGCGAAGAGCAATGGAGTCAAGCTCATGCGCGAGTTCATCAAATGTATGGTACCTTGGATCAATCGCTAATATGAAAAGGAGCCAAATCATTTTATTAAGATGGCTTTCTTGACCATCTTTTTGTTATTTATTTCGCAACTAATAAAGTAAATCCCATTAGCAACGCGGCATCCGTTTTCATCAGTGCCATCCCAGGAGACAAGAGTAGGGAGTAGGGAGTAGGGAGTAGGGAGCTTTAGATTTTTGATCAAACGACCAGAAACATCGAAGATCTTTAATGTAATTGGTATTTGGACATTTGGGTTTTGACATTCATTTGGTATTTGTAATTTGATATTTGTGTTTTTCCTAGAGGGATTTGGGAATATGTCTAATGCAATATATTCACTTAGTAGATAGGCATTCCCGTTTTCCTCAAGTATCCCAACATCATGCCAGTTCTGTCCGCCATCTGTGGTATACATCAGGTGGTTGTGTCCGCACGCTAAACCATGCAGATTATCTGAAAAATCAACATCAAAGAGTGTGTTTGTTGCAGGATTTGTCTGGAATGTCCACGTATCTCCGCCATCTGTAGTGTGGATAATCGTACCGTTCATGCCAACTGCCCATCCTTCGCTGCCGACAAAATCCACTGCCCTCAGGTAATAAGCACTGGCTGGCGCGGTAATATTGTTCCAGTTTTGACCACCATCAGTCGTCTTCATAATAATCGGTGAATGGTCAACCTCGTCACCACCTATAACAATGCCATCAAGCAGATTGAAAAAATGGACATCAAAAAAGTCTTCGAATGCTGAAACTTGATATACCGAGTCCCAGTTAATTCCGCCGTCAGTTGATTTAAGGATCAGTCCTTGCCCCATGAAAATTGAATCAGGAAAGCCAGCAACTACCCAGCCATCCCATTGATTGACAAATGAGACACCATAGAATTCAGCACTGTACCACGGCGTAAAAATCTGATCCCAAAAGATTCCTTCGCTATGAATACTGAGACTCCATCGTATTTTCTGTGTGTCTCCTGGAACTGGTGCGAATGATGGGGACCAGACTGTATCCTTGATGGTAATACCGCTGCCCGCTGCATAAGAATCGATCCATAACACTGAATCGCCTGGGTCCGGGGGTGGGGTGTGGAGACTTGCAGGCTGCACATCCCAGCCTGCCGGGAATGGTTGACCATTCGTATGGGTCCATCCCTGCCAACCATCCTCAAAATCCCATGATTGACGAGTGGGCGATTCGGTATTGCGCGCCGTAGTCGCAAAAACAGATATGTTATCAATGCCAGTATAGAAACCGTGTGTGCCGAAATCGTTAAAACAGAAAAAGATCTGTATGCTGTCGGCGGTATTAGCGCTTGTGTCAATGGATACTGTGTCCCAACAAGTTGTATTTGTACCAGAGAAATATGCTTTAATTTCTACAGGGTTGTTCCAGGTGCCAGCAGTTTTAGTACGGATACCCATATGTAATTCATTGATGTGCACACCACCGCCATCAGTACATTTACCAACCGTGCCATCACCACAAGTTGCCCAGCCTAATGTGTCGTCAATAAATTCAATACGCGTGCCATACTTTGATAGTCCTATGGCTTGATTATACCAATCAAGACCACTGTTTTCAGTGTGTAGTATTTCACCCAGGAGACCAACTGTCCAGGCAGCCATTTGGTCAACGCAGCCAACATCGAAGAATCTTTTTGTACCTGGTGGTACAGTCTGGGTTTGCCATGTAGCGCCACCATCTATTGTGTGAAGAATAAGAACTGTGTCAATGCAGACTGCCCAACCATAAGTGTTATCAGGGGCAAGAGCTACGCCGTGATAATTAAGGGCAAATGCTCCGGACATAATTATCAGAAAGAACGCAATATGTTTCATAAGGCCTCCTTAAATAAACAATAAACTAATTTAACTCAGTATTCCTCTTTTGTAAAGAGGTAAATAGTTCCAATGATTTTGCAAAATTTAATGGATTAATTAGTCACACGATTCATCGTGCAGTATATCCTGCAATTTCAGATAAACCCCGTAGGATGTTTGCTGTCCAACGGGGTAAATATGCGCCATGAATGTCGCAACTACAGTCTTCCAGTGGAAATTGGACAATTACATCCTTTCTATTTCAAAAAGACTATTTTTTCTATTGTATGAAAGCCTTCAGTTTCCAAACGGATAAAATAGACCCCGGCGGCAACTTTCTTACCGATATCATTCGTACCATTCCAGGAAACAGAAGTAGGTAGTAGAGAGTAGGCAGTAGGCAGCTCAAGATTTTTGATCACCCTTCCGCTTACATCATATATTTTAAGCTCCGTGCCCTTTGTCCTTAGCTCTTTGCCAAACCTAATATTTATTTGCTTGCAGAATGGATTTGGGTAAAGTTCTATTTTAAAATAATCCCCAGTTCGGCTGCTTTCAGTAATACCAGGGAAAGTATCCGGAGGGTCAGTGGTAAATTTGATTGCGCGGTCATTAGCCAACACAGCTGCTCCCGCATCATACATATTATCGAATGTGTATTCCAAACCAATAGTATGCTCTTTGTTTTCAATACCTGTTGTTGCATAATTGTGCCAGATATCATCGTTAGTAATATCTTTGTACTGAAATAATATCTCACCATCTCCTGATACTGTAGGATAATGTGCTGGGTCAAAAAGTACTACCTCAAAAGTCTGGAGTTCTGCAGGTGTGGGGTTTGTCGGATCGTGGATATGCTGTACCCGGGAATATTCAACAATAAATTGATGATTTGATGAATCAAACCAATAACATGCACTACCGCTTGAATCAGTCGCATTCGGGTCTAGGTCGTCCCAGAAAGGCGCAATAAGGAGCGGGGGTCCACCTGCAGCTGGAATACGCCAGTTATACATGTCTGCGATCCAGGTTGAATCCATAGCAATATATCCATTAGAACATATGGAAATTCTATTATATGTATTACCATAGAATTCGAAATTGAACGGTAAACCAATAGTTTTTGTTTCATCTTTTTCAAGGTGTAAGGTATCGCCCGGACCACCCAATTCCGGATCAATTTCAATCCAATTGTAGGTCGGTCGTTCTGCATACCCAGCATCAGTATTATCATAAGCATAATAGCCGTATTCATCAGGTCCTGAAGGTTCACTTGAGCTGACAATACCGATTATTATTTCAAAATCGACTGTATCGCGGAAACTGTTATTACCAGATAAGACCGTCGTAAAAGCTATTGTATGTCCAGGTGCAAGTGACGCTGCCGCGCTCACTCGGAAATGATTACTGCTATTTGTTGATGAGTCATCAATTTGTATATTACCAAATGTACCTATTGAGTCAATGACATTTACACCCGGGTTTTTTGATCTTAGAATACCGGATATATTGCTGCCAATAAGACCACCAGAGTTCCTTAACGAAATTATGAGGTCACTCGTTTCACCGGGTTCAAGAACATTGTTGCCACCATCGAGAATTTGGTTCCATTGATAAACAAGGTCAGGTGCCTGGATTCCAAGCCAGATATTTGAGTTCCAAGTTCCTTCAGAAGAGGTTATTTCAAGGTTAAATTTCGCCACGTGATCATGTTTTGCATTGGTTGATACGTTGAAATAAAAGGGTGATGCATTAGCCGTTGCACCGGGTGCTATACTGCCGTAAGATTGTATAGAATCTATGATAGTAATAAGCGGATCAAAAGTTGTCAGCTTTGCTGACACATTGGTCGCGGTCGTTGAGTTGCCAAAGTTCCTCAATGTGATGGTTATGCCTATGGGCTCGCCTGGATTGACTTCACCATTATTATTGCCACCTGAATCATCAATCAAATGGCTGTCATAGCCCACATAGACTGAGGATGTATTTATTAGACAATGACCCAGATAGGGTTTGAAATTATGCTTAGTAACCGTAACAAAGAGAGTATCGGCGTTTGAAGTCGCAAAATTGAGGTCGGCATTACCTGAAGCATTAGTAAAGGTTACTTCTTTTACTTCGTTGTCCTTATATAGGCTGACCATTGCACTACTAACTGGTTGAGCGCTTGAGTTCAACACCTGGATAGTCATGTAATTCGAACCAACCGGCATCGTGCTTGCGTGAGTAACAATAAAAGTATCAGGGATATCAGTCCAGACATCGAGCGATGGGTCGCCTAATAAATTGTATGTGTGGAAATAGAAGGAGCTCCCTGATGCCCAGGCAGTATCACCCGGGAAATTTGAATAAACCTCCATCTTACCACGGTAAAGTGCGGGTCCAAGATTATAAATATGCTCTTCTAAAATACCCCAGTAAATGCCCATATCAAGGCAATTATTCCATCTGCTACTGGTCATTGCAGCTGATGCGCCAAAAAAGGCGACTCCACCTTTGGGCGTTATTGGATTACCTGCTCTGACCCAGGCTTCACCAAAACAGGTCTCATAACCAAAGTTACCATTGAGACAGGTAATACTTGTCACTACTGGTAGTTTCCATCCGTTTGATAGACCGATCACGTCAGTATTGTGGAAATTTGGATATACCCAGCCATCTGGGTCAGCAATACCACCGCGGTAATTAACAAATGATACACCTTGATTTACTGAGTTTGTTATTTCTGTAGCACCAGATATCGGCGGAAAATAGACAGTGTCTACGGTATTGAATCCGTATTCGTAGAACTTGTCTCTTACCCATCTCTTTGTTGCAATAGGTGTGGTCATCGTGTCATGAGGGTAATTCGCAGCAACCATCAGTGCACGGGTGAACCACGATGAGTCATTCATATAGGGGGTTGTTTCGTATCCGATTATCTTTGCAACAATTGTGCTCAACTCGTTGGTAGTGTTTGCAGGTAATCTACCGATTAATAATTCAGCGAGGAAATCATCACCATCAATGAGCGTATATGGATAGTCTGTCCGACTGACCGGGGTGGTTGTTGAAGCAGGGGGGAGTTGATTCACGTCACCGATCAATAGAACATACTCAGGTGGAGGTGACCAGGTATAATAGGCATTTGCTATGTAATTCTTGATTTCAGTGGGTGTGGAGCCGGTTTCTGACAGGCATTTCACAGACACGTACCAGCCCTTTTTTTCCTTCCATTGGGCAAGCGGTAATACACTGTCATAAAAGGCATCCGGGCATATGATAAGAAAACCCAAAGGTTCTAATTCACCAGAATCCTTCAAATTCAAAACCAGTGGCGCATAAGCTTTTTCCAATGAAGGAGCGAGAATAAGGTCTTGTAGTGGGGGAAGATAATTCAATGTAATATCAAGAGATTTGTAAGAAGTGATAATATTTTCCTTTAAGTAATTAGGCCAAACAATAATAGGGTAAACCAGACAGTTTTTTATGAGTATTGGCTTGCCGATTTGGATCGGTGCTGTATTGGTAACTTGAGCGTCTTTTCTTACAGTCGCGTGATCCACCTCAGAAACCTGATAAGTGAAACTCGGCTGGGTTTGGGCAAAGAGGAATCGAGTAATCGGTTGGTTCATTCGTTTGTTAAAGCTCGAGAATTCTACTTGCATTTGTACTGTGTAAGGGTTTGATTCCATGATTTCTACACGGTTTACATGTTCTGTGAAACCGATCATAAATAGTAATAGAATCACTGGTCTTTTTCCTGGATTATGATTACAAGACCCATGTCGCGGTCAGCAAGGTAAATAGTATCATGTTTTACATAAACACCATTTGCATACGATGTTTCGATTTCACCATAAAAAATCGGGTTACCCGGGTTCTCAATATCAATGACCTGGAGACCGCCTTCACCATCGGCAATAAAAGCCAAATCTCCGTTAACAAAAATATCATTAGCATAATCTGGTGTGTCATATTGTCCAGTCAAAACCGGGTTATTAAGATCAGCGACATCAATGATAATCAATCCGGCACGACCATCAGCAATATATGCATAGTGATTCTCAACAAATATATTGCGCGCATTTGAAGGTGTGTCAAGCCAGCCGACAAGTGCTTCGCTGTCTGGTTTTGCAAGGTTGAAGATATGCAAACCCATCTGCTCACAGGCAAGAAAGACAATCGAATCGATTACATATATGCCCCTTACATCACCTGGTGTTGAAAATCTTCGTACAAAGGTTGGGTATTGTGGAAAACTCACATCCTCAACCACAAACCAGTAACCACCAGCTACATAGACAAGCATGGTGTCATTATGAGGTGCTACAACATTGTAGCCATAATACCAATTGTCTTCACCGACAAAGACCGGGTCCTCAGGTTCGGCGACATTTATTATCCTCACGCCACCTTGACTGTGGGATACAGCAAGGTAAGCAAAAGTATCTCTTACTGCGACACTAACAATACTTTTCTCACTCATATACTCACCGATAACGAATGGATTTTCAGGGTTGCTAATATCCACAATCTGTAAACCGCCCTGATTATCAGCAACGTAAACCAGGTCATCAATTATGTCGAGGTCTTCAGCATAACCAGGCAGCGAGCAAGTGCTCAATATCCTAAAAATATGAGCATTCTCATCTGGTATGGGGCGATGACAAGAAGTAACCAGAGCTGCAAGAAAAATGAAGTAAACGGTTCTTTTCATCTATTCTCCTAATGATAAAAACTCAAGCCAGCACCAAGTTTGTATTTGTCATAGTCCTTTATTCTGTCGATATCACCAGGTGATATCTCAGAGGTTGCATTTCTCCATTGCTGGAGAAACGACATGCGCAAATACATGCCGGTGAACATCTTCAGATCGACACGCGTCGATAATTTGTGAGTGTGGTCTTGACGACCAAAATGCATTGAATCAGCACTCAATTCAGTTCCAAAGTTCTTGAAACCATAAGTATAACCTAACTTAATCCTTGTAGGCATAAGTGTCTTTATCTCGAGAGTGATTTCGCTGCTCAGGATATGCTGGTGATATGAACCGTCTGGAGTAGATTCCAGTCCAGTTGGAATACTTGCGGAATCATTCTTAAGCGACTTATATCCATAGCCAAACCAGAGTGCGAGTTTTTCATTTATGCCGATTTCCGAACCCAGGTTAATATTGTGATGACTGGCATCATATAAGTCGAACTCATAAATGTAATCATCCCAACCATGCTTATAGCGCAGCTCTAGTCTAATGCATGGTTTGGGTTTTACTGAGAGTTTACCGGTCAGACTATGGTATTTCACTTCGCATCCAATATAGTCGCTACTTTGCCCCTGTTGGTTTTTATAGTACCGGATAAGATAATTCGGGATGATTTGGAACGATAGCTTAAGCGCACACTTGCCAAAAGACTGCCTAATTCCGAATGACAGCCTTAAATAGTCCTTTTGATTATTGAGTAAATAATGGCTGGGTTTAACATTGAGATCAAAGGTCGTTGTTCTTTGGTCGAAGAATTTGTTGCGTAAGTAGACCTGGAGATTTGTGCCGACAACGAGATCATCATAAGTCTCAAAGGGAAAGCGGTACGCGCCAACCGAGTTGACAAAATCATCGATATATTGATCCGAATAAGAAAAGATATTATTATCATAGACAAAATCTGTGGTGAACCGATAAGAATAATCCCAGACTGCGATAAGTAGAATTAGTAGATTCATTATTCTTCTACCTGAAATCTCAGTGCTGCTTCTTTTGCAATAGAGCCGGATAAGCTGAATTCGAGGGTGTGCCATCCCTTGCCCAGCTTTATGTAAAATATTCTGGCATTGGAAGGAACAATGTCTTTTCGGTTCTTGTATCTTATAGTCTCGGATTTATAGCATTTCAATGGAAATTTCGTTGTTTTTCCTTTTTCATGCACAAGCATAGTATAGTTTTGCTCGCCAGTTATCGTCTCATCATAGCTTAACCTTGAGATGACCTTGAGTTTAGTGGGTCCGCTTATGCCAATGGTTATTTGGTTATCATTTTTGAGCCCATAGTATTTTATAATCTTCTCGGCCTCAATGGCTTCGATAATTGAACCGTAGTCAGTAGCCGCTACATCTTTCCATTTTTTGGGTGCTTCGTATTTGAACTGCACCAGTATTGTATCAGTTGGTGAAGCCCAATTGATCATCTTGTAATTATTGATTCCTTCATCAACCTCAAGGTAAAATGAGCGCCATTTGCTTAAAGGTCTTCCTGATTTATCTTTCGTCACACCCGACATTGCAGATTCAAGGGTTATGATCCTTTCGTCCAGGTCATTTTCCTGGAGAATGATTTTATAGAGTCTATTTCCTTTGAAGTCACCGGACCACGGGATTCTTGTGTATACGCGCAAATAAGTAGGTCCTTCAACTGTAAGCGTAATTGGTTCACCTTTAACCAATAGATTATACTTTTCAATTTTCTTTGTTACAATTTCTATTTCGCATTTTTTATCAGGGGAAATTTCTTTGATCTGAGAAAAAACACAAAGCAAAATTAACAATTTGATCATTTTTTGTCCTTTCTAAAATAGTGTTCAATATCGAATCTTAAGACCACGAAGATAATAAGAACGAGGATAACGAGTGATATTACTGCCTGCGTAACTGAGTATATGTGCTCGTAATAGAGACGTCCTTTACCGATATCCGGTAATGGTATGGGTGCATTTGGCAGACCGTATTTTTCAGCGAGTTGCGAGATATGATCTAAATTGACAACCGGAACACCAGCACGTGAGAATCGTGCTATTAACCCTTTGCCTTGTTTCACCTGTCCGCTTTGAATCAGGCCATATCCAGGGTCGATACCGATCCAAGAAGTATTGTGTTCTCCGACGTTTATAAAGAGTTTGATATCGCCAAAAGAGCGGTAAATGTCCATGCGTTTTCTTATTGCATCATCAAGGTTTTCGACGGCTAAGAAATCTATGTTATTTCTTTGTATTGCTGCCATAAGATATTCCCTGCCTTTTGGGCTCAAACCCCGGCCCATGTCGTCTTCACCGCCGATTGAAGCCGCGCTTGTCTTAAATCCCCATAAGCCTTTTTCGTAAAGTACTTGTTCCATATCAAGGTAGGTAAACTGAGGGTAATTTGCACCCCACATAGAGGACCCTGCTGCAGTAATAATAATTGGTTTAAGTTCTAATATTTCGAGAGTGCTCAAGACAGCAATATTTAGACCTGGCAACGAACCAGTAAGTGATACTGCTACCTTGTCACCTTTTTCTATGCGGGTTGCTTTTATCAGCTTTGCGATTAGTGCTGCTAGATTTGGGTTTGTCGATGTGAGTTTCGCATTTAGATCACCGCGTTCTGCAGTAATGGGGGAATACTGGATACCGATGAGTCCGGTTTCATTTGGATCATTTATTCGATCGATCGGAATGTTCAAATTATCACTCGCTTGTTTGATTTCATCAAAACACCTTTGAGTTAACTCTGCGGCAGCGATTTTTTCTTCAAAGAACTCAGCTTTAACGCGGTGCTTTGAGTTTAACTCAAAAAACATTAACAAAATCGTTATCAGGGTTATTATTACCAGCAATAAGAGCGGAATCCTGCCTTCACGCCGCTTCATGGTAATATTGCTCCATTATGGATAATAATAATAACCAATCGCACTAAACTGGATACGATGATCATTGCCGACAGGGTTGGTATTATGCCCTGGCGCGCAATCCAATAAGCGATTAGACCGGGGATAACAAAACCTATTGTTTCAATATTCAGACTGAGCGAATCCAAGGCGAGGACCGGGGAGATCTTTGTGAAGTAGGCGATTAGATAACCTACAAAGATAGAGACAATTAACAATCTTCGACCGTAGATGATAACATACAAAGAGATGAATTTGATTATCAGAAATGTTGCGATACCAGCGATTATCGTGCTGATGACCTGGACTGGGTTGTGAAGCACCAATGCGATATAGCCTGGTACCACAATACCACCTGCGGCAAGGCCAATCGTTTCAGTTAGAATCAGACTCAAGAGCATGCCGATGCCAACTGCTTCAATCAGCATTATTTGCTCCTGGATTTCAAAAATTCTTCAATTATCATAACTCCGAACCCAACAATGTTTCCTAAAGCAAAGATAAGACTGTTGTCAGTGACTAACTCTTTCACGGTATTTAGAATCTGTTCTGGAGTTCTATTACCAAGGTCGATGATCGTTTTATGCTTTATTACTTTTTGAAGTTGTTTCCTCAACACACCCGTACCTTTGCCCGTTAATACGTAATGATCAGCCTGCATATGCGTACGAATGAGGTCGGCGATTTGAAATGAACGGTCGATTCGATCATCGCGGCAATTAATAAGGAGGGTTATTACCGCATAGTTTTTGTCAGTTGCGGCCCATATTTGACGGGTTGATTCAGGGTCATTTGCGGCCATTGCATTGACCAAGGTTACCTGTTTCGAACCAAGCCGGAGATGATATTTTCGCAGGGCACCAGGGTCAGGCATCATATTTTGCATACCTGCCAGCGCGGTTTTCTCTTCAATGTCAAAATGTCTACAAACATCCAAAGCAAGGGCGATGTTTTCTTTGTGCTCGAGATAGGAGAATTTGCCTCGGCTTCTATCCGATACCTTATTACTCTTCGATATAGAAAACTGAATGTTTTTCTTTTGCATTTTGTCGACATATTCATTGAAGATCTGGGGTTCTGAAGTAATAACCTGACAATTGGACGGAATCGCATTTATAAAAGCCTTGGCAATGTCATGTGTTGTCGGCCCCATGACATCAAGGTGATCAGGACGGACATTAGTAATCACCACTATATTAGGTTCAATAATCTGGATCGATTCTGTCCTTTGCAGGTCAGGCCGCAAAGCCATACATTCTAGGACAATTGCCTCTGGTTTAAGTCTCTGTGCTTTTCTGACGATCCTAATCTGCTCACTGATATTAGCCATGCCGAGTCTGGATACTGGTTGTTCAGAGCCGTCAGCCATGATAAACCTCGGGCTGGTACCTGTAGTTTTGGCTAAG
Source organism: Candidatus Stahliibacteriota bacterium (assembly GCA_030602565.1). Taxonomy (GTDB): domain Bacteria; phylum Hydrothermota; class Tepidihabitantia; order SM23-42; family SM23-42; genus JAUVZL01. The sequence goes on along the minus strand of JAUVZL010000006.1, from coordinate 57,379 downwards.
ACTTTCTTACCACCGGCTCTTAATCCAGCGGCAATAAGCCTTGTTACTGATGATTTGCCCCGTGTACCATTGACCCAGATGCGTACTGGGATCGATTTAAGCCTATTCTCGTGTCTTGTTTTCTCGATACGATATATAACGATGAAAATGACCAGCAAGATCAGTACTGCATACGTGCCAAACGGCGCCATTGTTAATTATAGACGATTTTCCCTCTTTGTCAATCAGCAGATGGGCTGAATCCTCTCCGCTTTTTTCAGATTGCATTGTTTTGAAGGATATTGGACAAAATTTTTGTAGAGACACGCCATGGCGTGTCCCCTACTACTGTAAAAACCGAATTACAAAAAATGGAGAGGAATCAGGCGGTTGCGTGGATAAACATTCCCGTGTGAAATATGTCATAATAGTAATGAGATATGATAAATTTACCCAAAAAGCGCAGGAGGCTTTGGCTATTGCCCAGGAGGTTGTTGATGAATACAATCATCAAGAGCTTGATACTGAGCACGTGTTCTTGTCGCTTCTAAGGCAAGAGGATGGATTAGTACCCACGATACTCAAACGTATCGACATCATGCCTGATATCATTCAACGCAGGCTTGAGAATTCACTTGAAATGAAACCTAAGGTATATGGCGGTGCAACTGCGCAGATGTATATTACCCCGCGTACCAAAAGGCTGATGACAATTGCCCGTGCAGAGGCACAGCGAATGAAGGATGAATATGTAGGGTGTGAGCATCTTCTTTTGGCGATCGCTGAGGAGCGTGAGGGTGAGACTGCAAAGATATTAAGAGAATTCGGCATTACTAAAGAGAAGTTGTATCAGGCTCTGCAGGCAATTCGTGGTACACAACGCGTTACTGACCAGGATGCTGAGAGTAAATATATGGCTCTTGAACGATTTGCCCAAGATATTACTGCCTTGGCAAAACAGGGGAAACTCGACCCGGTAATTGGCAGGGATAATGAAATCAAGAGAATAATACAGGTATTATCAAGGAGGACAAAGAGTAACCCGGTGCTCATCGGTGACGCCGGCGTCGGTAAAACAGCGATCGTTGAAGGTCTTGCTCAAAAGATAGTTGACAAGAATGTGCCTGAGATACTCAAAGACAAAAGGATATTATCACTGGATATGGGTGCTCTGGTTGCAGGTTCAAAGTATCGGGGTGAATTTGAGGATCGATTAAAAGCGGTCATGGATGAGATTAAAAAAGGAAAGGGCGAGATTATTCTTTTCATTGATGAGATGCATACCATTGTTGGTGCTGGCGCGGCTGAAGGTGCGATCGATGCATCAAATATGTTCAAACCAGCATTGGCAAGGGGTGAACTTCAGTGTATCGGTGCCACGACATTGAATGAATACCGGAAATATATTGAAAAAGACGCTGCGTTGGAAAGACGTTTTGCGCCGGTGTTTGTTGGTGAGCCAACAATCAATGATACTATAAAAATCCTTAAGGGTTTGAAGAGTCGTTATGAATCTCATCATGGTATTGTTATCGATGAAAGTGCAATAGAAGCTGCTGCCAAACTGTCGGATCGCTATATTACAGAACGCTATTTACCTGATAAGGCGATCGATCTGATTGACGAAGCTTGTGCTCGGGCGCGCATTGAAATTTATTCCATGCCTGATGAACTCAAGGAAATGGAAAAGAAGATTGAACAGTTCAATCAAGAAGGTAAAGAGGCAGTAGATACGAGAAATTATGAAAGGGCAGCGGAACTGCGTGATAAAGTCGAGACCCTCCAGAAAGAATTCAAGGATAAGAAGCAGGCGTGGATGAAAAAACGAGGGATTGATGACAAAGTTACTGAAGATGATATTGCCCATATCGTTTCAACCTGGACCGGTATACCAGTTTCTCGTATGGTCGAATCGGAAATGAATAAACTCCTGAAAATGGAAGAGCGTATACACCTGCGTCTTGTTGGTCAAGATGATGCAGTAATCGCGGTTAGCGATGCAATAAGGCGTTCAAGAGCAGGCTTGAAAGATCCAAATCGACCCATTGGTTCATTCATATTTTTAGGGCCGACCGGCGTTGGTAAAACAGAGCTCGCTAAATCATTGGCTGCGTTTCTTTTTGATACTGAAGAAGCCATGGTCCGTATTGATATGACCGAGTATCAAGAAAAACATACGGTGTCGCGTCTGATCGGTGCACCGCCAGGTTATGTGGGTTATGAAGAAGGTGGTCAGTTAACCGAGGCAATACGCCGCAGACCTTACCGCGTAATACTCCTCGATGAGTTTGAAAAGGCACACCCGGATGTGTTTAATATCTTGTTACAGCTTCTTGATGATGGTAGGTTAACTGATGGACAGGGTAGGACTGTAGATTTTAAGAACACGATTATTATCATGACTTCAAACCTCGGCAGCGAGGTTATAACAGATAATCTCAAAAGCGGCAAATTCGACTATGAAAAGAGCAAGAAGGAAATGTATGAAATATTGCAGAGGAGCGTTAAGCCTGAATTCTTAAACCGTGTCGACGAAATCATTGTTTTTAAACCGTTGGAGTTTGAAGAAATAAAAGGGATTGTTGAACGAGAGCTCAAGAAAGTTGAAAAGAACGTTCTTGAATTCGGTTATAAGATCGAATTTTCAGGTACGGTAAAGGATTTCCTGGCCCATGAAGGGTTTGACCCGATGTACGGAGCAAGACCTTTGCGCCGAGCAATCCAGAGATTGATTGAGAACCCGCTCTCTAAACGTATAATAGCTGGTGAATTTAAAAAAGACAACACAATAAAAGTAGATATAGAAAAGGGAGAGGTCGTTTTTAAATAAATTCACAAAAATTGGAGTAGCAGACCTTGGTCTGCGATAAGACCGCTGTTCCTATAGACAAATTATTCCTTTTAAAAACTGTAGTTACCCGATTTACCCGGTTAGATATAAAGTATTTTTAACAGTGCGAAAATTGCGACAGAGACAGTTATCTAACGGGGTGAATTGAGCTAAAAAACGTTTTATTATCTTTATTGACATTTGAAGACAAATATTTATAATATAACTAAAAGGAGGATTATATGAAAATTATTATCCTATTTATACTAATCGGCAATTTTATTTTTGCCCAGAGTGTTATTAATGCAATTGAGGCGCCACTGAATGCTTCTGGACTTACCTGGGATGGAAATTATTTATGGTGTGGTGCCTATGGTATTAATGGTGATACGATCTTCAAACTGGACCCTGATGATGGAACGATTCTCAAAAAAATTCGATGGATGCAGGATGCTGATTCTTATGGATTAACATTTGATCAGGGAGATTTGTGGGTAAATGACCATATATCAGGTACAGATTCTATATTCCGCATTGATACAATTACTGGTGCACGTGTCCACGCAATACCTGCACATAAAGAATATATGGCTGGTCTTGCCAATGACGGCACTAATTTATGGCATTGTCTTTATTACAGCCCTGATGGAAGGGCATACTATGTCGATAAAATAGATGGAAGTGTGATTGACAGCATAGATATTCTGACCCTGCCTCAACCCTGGGGAGCTGCCTGGGATGGCGAGTACCTTTGGGTGTGTAATGATGGTAATTATGGCGGTGCGCATAGAATTTATAAGATTGACGTTTCTACAAAATTAATAGTCGATTCGCTTGATTCTCCGGGCAATCGACCCTGGGGATTAACCTGGGACGGTTCTTATTTATGGGTGATCGCAAGAGGTACTTCTCCAACAGGGTTTGTAGCATATCAGATAGATTTACAGGGTGGCGGTACACCGGATATTGAAGTAACACCCATGAACTATAACTTTGGCATTATACCATTTGATTCTTCGTTAAGCTTTTCATTGAACATAGCCAACGCTGGGGATACTACATTGCGTATAGATTCAATTTATACTCAAAATCCCGTATTTACCATTCCATCCTTGAGTTTTCCTTTTGATATATTTGAAAGTGCTGATACCAATATATTAGTCACGTTCGATCCTGACACTAATGCATATTACTCTTCAAATGTAGTCATTATATGTAATGATCCTGATGAAGAGACAACATACGTTTTTCTTGAGGGTAGAGGCGTGTATCCTGATCCTGTATTAAATCCCGGTGATACAAGTCATAATTTTGGAAGTGTCGGAGTCAATTATGTAGGTGATTGGTATCTCAGTATTATTAATGAAGGGTTTCCCTTGCTTGTGATTGACAGCGCTGTTTTTGATAATAATAATTTTTTCACTGCACAAGTATTTCCTATTACAATTGATTGTCTTGATACAATTGCAATTCAGATAATTACCCAGGCGACAATTTATGGTACTTACAACGGCACAATGCAGCTCTATTCCAATGACCCGGTTGAGTCCGACTGATATTCAATTAAGCGCAACTGGTGATACAAGTACATTTCAGGCGGGCGATCTAGTGTGGTCATCAAATTTTTCTGAAAATGTAGTATGTGTCAGCGGCATTTCAGATATCAATGAAGATGGTATTAATGATGTCGCTGCAGAGGCTTACAACGCAGGTGCTGATTTTCTTAATCATCTTAATACATTCTGGGGTAATAGTTCTAATCAAGGAGTAATTCAGTGGAGTTTTGGTGATGATACAACCAGGGGCTCCTGGGGTGATGATTGTTTAGCGCAAGGTGATGATTTTAATGGCGATTCTATTCCTGATGTGATTCTTGGCACGGCATGGGGTGATCGTTCAGTCTATACAATTGATGGCACGAATGGTCAGATTATCTGGTATTATGATAGCCACTGGTTTGACGGAGAAGGCGGTTGGGTCTATTCTGTAAAATCGATGCCTGATATTGATGGAGACAATGTCAATGAAGTGCTTGCAGGAATTGGCGGCCATTCTGGTGGGACAGCAGGTCCTCGAAGTATGTATTGTTTTTCTGGTGTAGATGGAACTATTATCTGGCGTTTGCCAGCACTGGATGCAGTCGGCAGTGTTAACTGGATTCCAGATGTAAATGGAGACAACATACCTGATGCAATATGTGGTGCCTGGGGAAATGGTAATGATGAAAAGGTTTATTGTGTAAGTGGGGCATCGAGCGGTGTGGTTTATACTCCAATCTGGTCATATGATTGCGGAGGTGATGTTCAATCAGTGATTGCAATCCCTGATGTGAATGGCGATAATATTCCGGATGTAGTTGCTGGAGCGTGGAGCGATTCTGTTTTTTGTTTAAGCGGTGCAAACGGTGCAAGAATCTGGGCTCGATTTGTGAGTGGTTATGTTGTAAAAGTCGCTGCAATCCCTGATCTTATTGCTCCTAATACACCAGGTATTGGCGTTGCTCATCTTGGTTCTGTATTTCATGTATTGAATAGTGCAACTGGTGAGGTATATTGGTCTTATCCAATTGGCAGTAATGTGTGGACTGTTGATGCAATTGAAGATCTGGATGGCGATGGTAAAAATGATGTACTTACAGGTAATCAGAGCCCTGGTACAATCTACTGTTTTAGTGGTGAAGATGGTTCTATAATCTGGTCTTATAATGAAGGGAGATTAATATACTCGATAAGAGCAATTGAAGATATTAGTTTTGATGGTTATGAGGATGTGCTCGTTGGTACTCAAAAGAGCAGTGGCATAGCACATCTCCTTGTAATTTGCGGTGGAACACCAGGAGGTAGTGTAGTAGAACATACAAATGAAGAGATTGCAAAGGTATCTGTTTACCCACGAATAAGCCGCAGCAGTTTTAATATTGTCTATGGTAAATCAAGCGTGAATAATATCAAGATATATGATGCTACAGGTAGATTGGTCAGACAGTGGGACTATCCGACTATAAGACTATCTGACCAGGTTATCTGGTATGCTGATGACAAGCATGGTAGAAAGGTATCACAAGGTATATATTTTATCAGGGTTGATACAGATAATTTTTCTCAGACCGAAAAGGTTGTTTTTATACGATGAACCTATTTGATCCTATCGTAAAGGCAACAGAGATTGGACAACTTGTAATAAAGGACAATGAACGTAAGTATTATCGTATCCCGAGGCCAGGGAGGTGGTATGGTGGTATTGCAACAGCAGATTGTTGTGGTTGTAATTTGAAATGTGTATTTTGCTGGAGTAATAAGCCACGCGACAATCCAGAGAAAATTGGTACCTTTTATAGCCCGGAACAGGTATTCAAGAAGATAATTGATTGTGCCCGTGACCATAATTACCGTCTTTTGCGTATCAGTGGCAATGAACCGACCATTGCAAAGAAACATTTATTGAAAGTTTTGTCTCTGAACGATAAAACAAAATATCTCTTTATTCTCGAAACAAATGGCACATTACTCAATGAAGAATTTGTCATGGACCTATGCAAATTTAGAAATTTCCATATTAGAGTTTCATTGAAAGGAACCAATCCTGAGGAATTTTCAATGCTGACAGGTGCAATTCCTCAAGCATTTGATACGATACTAGGTAATTTAGAATTGCTAATTGAATGCAAAATTCGCTTCAACCTTGCTGTAATGCTGTCATTCAGTCCTGAAAAGAATGTTGTGATGCTAAAGCAGAGGTTAAAAAAGATTTCTGAGAGTATCCTCGAGGACTTTGAAGAAGAATATATTTTTCTTTATCCTCATGTTGTTAATAGATTGAAAAAGACGGGGATAAAACCTCTGATTGCCTACACATCTGGCAGGAGATGATGAAGTGAAGAGGAATACAATGCGACTGGAAGACTCAGTAACCATTCATAGTGAGGTACAGAAACTGTGATTGGGTTTAATGAATTCCTTATAAATCTTATATTTTGTGGCAAAAGTCTTCCATAAAAATAATTATGGTAATACGAGAGTGAGAGCTTGATTTTTAGGATATTGTTGATATAATTCCTTATGCCGGAGTTGCCTGAACTTGAGGTTCTGAAAGAAAAACTTAGTTTACAGATCAAAGATAAGGTAATTCTAAATCTCGTTGTGATCAAACCATACGTTCTGAAAAACTTTTTCCAAGGCGACCTGGCGGGACATGTAGTCAGATACATTCAAAGGCAGGGGAAATATCTGATTTTTGAGCTTGATTCCCTGCGCTTGATAATTCATTATCAAAGAATGGATGAGGGTGAAAAATGATTGAAGTCGATGGTTCTTATCTCTCCTATATACCCTCTCCCTTTGATGGGAGAGGGAAGGGTGAGGGTGATAATTATGATTAATATTGACGGCTCTTATCTTGAAGGCGGGGGTCAAATAATCCGAACCGCCATTGCTTTATCAGTAATAACCAAGAAATCGGTCCATATCTTCAATATTAGAAAAGGGAGGAAAAACCCGGGGCTAAGACCCCAACACCTTGAGGCTATTGCTGGGGTTGCCAAGACATGTGGTGCAGCAGTTGAAGGGTTGAAAATCCAGTCTTTAGACGTCACCTTTTGTCCAGGTAATGCGCATGGAGGTTCCTTCACAATCGATACGCGTACGGCTGGCTCAGTCACGCTTGTTATGCAGACCCTTTTGCCGATTGCTGCCTTTGGCGAATTCCCATTCCAGTTTTTGGTCAAAGGTGGTACTGCGGTTCCTTTCAGTCCGTCAATTACTTATTTTCAAGAGGTTTTTTGCCACTTCTTAAGACTGATGAATGTTGCAGTTTCAGTGCATATTAACAAACATGGGTTTTATCCGGCTGGCGGTGGCGAAATCGCGGTAAATGTCATGTCTTCTCAGCTAACCAGCATCGATATCACCGAGCGCGGGAATCTTGAAAAAATCGAAGTGTTCTCAGTCGCTTCGCATCACTTGAAAGACACTAAGGTTGCAGAACGGATGACAAAGGGTTTTAAAGAAATCATCCCTGACGCCAATTTCAGAACTTCCTATGTCCGCTCTCAGTCTCCAGGTTGTTTTGTGACTGCAATTGCTTATTATGATAATCGCTGTCGCATGGGTGCAAGCGCACTCGGTGAAATCAGAAAGAGAGCTGAGAATGTTGGTCGCGATGCTGCGCGTCACTTAAAGCACGTTCAGGAATCTGGTTCAGTAATTGACCATTGGATGGTTGATCAAATAATCGTCTATATGGCATTGATAGCAGCAAAGCATGGTTTGCCATCAAGAGTGAGTATTCCTCCTATGACAAAGCACGGAGAAACAAATATCTGGGTCGTAAAAAAATTCCTGCCTGTAAAGTTCAAGATTCAAGACGACATAATGAATTGTTGTAAAAGGGCGGGATGAATTGAGCGACTACCTCAAGGAGATTTATTGTGCTGGGTTTACCAAAAGTGTTAAATACTACTGTACCACGGTATTATGATACTATATAAAGGATTTGCAGATTTGTACACAAAGGGTCCTTATCATTTCAGTGAGCGGCTTGTTGAACATCTGCCAAAGGTGTTCGGTCGTTTTTGGATTCGACCCAAAAAGCTTTTAGACCTCTGCTGTGGTGATGGTCGGTTTGCCGTGGCAATGGCAAAAAAAAGTATGGATATGACCGGTGTTGATGCTTCACCCTACATGCTCAAGTATGCAAGACAGAGAGCACTCAAAGCCCGGGTTAAGGTTAATTTCGTGCGTCAGGAAATGCAACATTTGGATTTCCGCGTTAAATTTGATCTTGTCACATGTTGGTTTGACAGCATAAACTATTTACTGACCAAACGAGAACTCGATACTGCATTTCGCAAGGTGAATAGGGTATTGAAAAATGGTGGTTTATTCATATTTGATATGAATACGATCTATGGTCTTTCTGTGAATTGGCAAGACAATTCTCCTTGTGTTATACAAGATACTGATAAGTTATTTGAGGTTCATATCTGTCCGCCTATTTTTAAAAGAAATATCGCCACATTAAGAATTATTGGTTTCATTAAACATGGTCGCTATTGGCGCAGAGTAGTGGAGGTGCACAAGGAAAGAGGTTATCGATTGAGCGAGATCAGAAAGTCCTTTAAGAAAACACATTTCAAAGAATTGGGTTGTTGGGAGAGTTTGAAAAAAATGACCAAACCAAAACGCGACAGCGGCAAAGTTTTTTTTATGTTGCGAAAGATATAATCACGACTGCATTGTATAAATGTATATGCATACATATCGATATGGGGATTTAGGACAAGGAGGAATGTTTATGAGCAGAGGAATTAGTATGAAAAATGGGGAGGGATGTAAATGAACAGAATACTACAGAAGAGACCAATGAAGGAGATTCTCTATCGAGAATCTCGTGTCGCACGAGCATTGGGTGAACCAGCCAAATTTGCGATTATCAGTTTATTACTAAAACAAGGGACATTGACGTTATCTGAAATAGCCAAGCTTATTCATCGTTCAAAAACAACAACATGCTACCATTTATCAAAGCTAAAAAGTTTAGAAATTGTACGATACGAAACAAAAGAGGATGGTGTCAACTACTGGATAAAATATGAAAACGAGCTGCGATATATTATGAAATCACTTACCGAATTCGTCAACCGGTCACTAAAAGGCATCCATAGTGAAACTTAATGCCATTCGAACATTCTAACATGTTAGAATGCTAAAATGTTAACATGTTGCCATGTTGATAAGCAAATTTGAGGTGAGCGGATCCCTATAGGATAAAGAAGGTCCATGTGGAGGTGATTTAGTCCATGTGGAGGTGATTTATGGATGAAGCGGTCTTTGACAGGATAGCGAGGTTTTATGATTATGAACAGGAGAATTTTGTAAAAGATATCCCCTTTTACGTGGAGTATGCGAAGAAGTGCGGGGGAGAGGTGCTTGAACTTGCTTGCGGCACGGCTCGGATTCTAATACCAATTGCACGAGAGGGTGTGAAGATCACAGGTCTGGATATATCTAAAGAGATGTTGGATATTGCCCGAAAAAAGATTGAGAAATTAGATGAAAATACTAAAGGGGACATTGAGATTACCCAGGGCGACATGAGAAAGTTTGAGCTAAAAAGAGAGTTTTTAATGATATATATTGCTTTCCGTTCATTTCAGAGTCTTCTGACAAAACAAGATCAAGGGGCGTGTCTGGAATGTGAACAGATCTTTGTAGCGAGGAAAGACTGATTTATTCTTACGGGCCGATATATCCGGTGCTCAAGGCAACATCATCAAACCAGCATGTGTTATCTTTTGGATTATTATGGATATAGATTCCCAGACTAATACGTTTTATCTTTAATTCGTTCGTTGTTCTCCAGTTAAAACCAGTAACGTGCATGTAAAGCTCGCCATCGATCCACGCAGCCATCTCACCATTATCCTGTCCTGCATCATTTGCCTTAATCATTATTTCCATACAATACCAGCGATCTCTTTCTGGAATGATAACTGTATCAGGATAAAATACATTTCCCCAATACGGAATGTTTATAATTAATCCTTGCTTTTATCATTTTCTACCTTATGTGATTATACAAAATGTGTGTTCGCTGTCAATATTATAAATCCGCCATATTTATTAGAAAGCATGTTATTTGCAGAGTAAACTCTGCCACTACAATTCTTCGGAAAATTGCACAATTACAGATATTTACAGGTCGCTGAAAAAGGTATGAATCAACGTACATTGTCATGCTGAATTTATTTCAGCATCCTGATTTTCATTAGGACAGGTTCTAATAAAATCAATGAATTGTGAGACCCTGAAATCGAAGACCCTGAACTTGATTCAGGGCATGGTTCAGGGTGACAGAAAATGATTTTTTCAGCAACCTCTCATTTACCTTTCTTGACAATCTTCTTAAAATCTATACACTGAAAATTATGAAGAATTGGATGTGGTTAAGGAAAGAGGAATAGGAGTATAAAACTACGTTGAAGCATTTATCCTACAAGCTCGTGCAGTCACAGTTTGGTGAAATAGGGATTGTGTGGAAGTCAGAAAATAGAAATGCAAGGATTATCCATGTTCTTCTGCCAAAGTCAGGACGGAAGATGGAACAAGTTATTAGAAAAGCCTATCCGGACGTCGTACTTAGTAGTACTCTTACTGCTGAAAAGATCTGTAAGGAACTAGGACAATATTTGAATGGGAGGCTGATAGATTTTTCTTTAAACAGTATTGATCTGCTACAACTTTATAATTTTCAAAAAAAAGTATTATTGTTAGATAAACAGATTCCATATGGATGGGTAAGCACCTATGGCAGATTGGCTAAGAAATTGGGTCGTCCTGGTGCGGCGCGTGCTGTAGGTACGGCTTTAGCCAGAAATCCGTTCCCTATTATTATTCCATGCCATCGGGTGATTAAATCAGATGGTTCTCTCGGAGGCTTTGGTGGAGGGTTGAAATTGAAGAGACAACTTCTGGAGTTCGAGGGTGTGGGGTTTGATCAGAGGGGTAGGGTGGTATCGATTGTGAATTCCCAGGAACAGTAAAAATCATCAGGATGGGGGTCAGGCGGACAGGCAATACAGCGCGTTTTTATCCGCGGGTCGATCGTTTTTGCGAAATATTCATATTCAATTACACCAATTGGTTTGCATGGAAAATCAGGCAGCCCTTTTCTTTTTCGTGCTGACTGGACACGGCAATTAACCATACGAAATATGCACCGTTTGTCTGTTACTTCAGATGCTTCTTGGATATTGATAAAGGCGTACAGACGGAAATTGAGTGCTTGAATTAGCGCGGGGATACCGCCACCGGGTATTATATGGAGTCTTTTCATGATGCGCTTTGCTTCGATTTGGGTGAATTTTTCCCATGCCTTGCCATCAAGCTCAATTGCGGTCTCTAAATCAAATTTATTTTCAACTGCCTGAAACCACAAGCCATCATGGGCAAGCCAGTTTTTTGCGGCATCTATTAGTAGTTCAAGTAATTGTTCTTTGCTTAGATCCTTTGGTTCAAGCATTAGAGCTCCTTATAAACCCTCACCCCTGAAACAAGTTCAGGGCAGGCCTAACCCTCTCCCTGGAATGGAGAGGGGAATGGAAAGATTGCGCTCCCTGGAATGGAGAGGGGAATGGAAAGATGCGCTCCCTGGAAAAGGGAGAGGGGAATGGAAAGATGCGCTTCCTGGAAGGGAGAGGGGATATGTGGAACATGTTCCTCAAAGAATTTCATAATAATCGCGGTTATCGTGTTCAGTTAGTTTTACTTTTTTAGCTTGATGTAATTGATCCAGATATTTCAATACTTCATTCCTATGAAGACCGGTTACGCTGCATATATCCTCAAGCGTTATTGGTCGCCTTTGCATCATATTTAGAATTATTTTTTCCGTATCAATAAGATAAGCTGGCTCTCTTTCTGCTTTAAAACTGGCGATTATCTCTGCATTATCGCCAAATATATTCTCTACTCTCTGTAGTTCTTCAATTGAAAGAGGAAGAGCATATTTTTCACTTGGCGGTCTTACTACAGTGTTTAGATGGATTTTATCTGGGGCGATTTTTTTTACTATCTCTTTAAGTTTATTTATATTATGCGGTTCATCATTTATGCCTTTAATTAGCATAACCTCTAACCAGATTTTCCCTTTATATATCTTCCGGAAATTTATCAAGCCGTGGATTATTTTTTCGATAGTAACATCTGGAATGGGTCTATTTATTTTATTGAAAATCTCCTGTGATACCGCACATAGAGTGGGAAGTACTACATCTGCGTTAGAGAGTTCTTCTTGCACAGCAGGTATGAAGAGCAATGAGCTGTTGGTTAAAACAGCGACCGGTATTTTAGTTATTTTTTTCAGTTCACTTATTAAATAACCGATCCCTGAATGCAAGGTTGGTTCTCCCGAACCCGAAAATGTTAAATAGTCGATATTGTCGCCTTTTTTTATTATTGCTTTTACGTCTTTCAGAATTTTTTGAGTAGGAAAGTATTCTTTCCGTACAATTGTTTTATTAGTTGTTTTACCCAATTGGCAGTATATACAGTCAAAACTGCAGTACTTAAAAGGAATAAGATCGATGCCAAGTGAAAATCTGAGTCGCCTTGATGGCACTGGTCCATAGGTGTAATTAGTTTCCATCTTTGCTTTCTACTAGAACGATGCTACCGCAAGCAATGTCTATGTCCCTGGCAATAACTGGACACTTTATCTTCAGAAGAAAAAAAATTGAACGTTTTTGATCAGACAGAGTTTCATAATTGCCTTGGCCTTTGCTGATGACCATGTCTGCAGTACTGAAAATCCGTTTGAATTCTTCAGAGCACAGTTCTAAAATAGTGCCGGGTGCATCACAACCTGAACTGATTATTTCAGCAACCTTATCAATACCAGCATTTTGTGCATCTTCAATCGTTGCGTCGTTTATAATAGGTTTACTGCGTACTGCATACTTCACTGGTTTACTGAGTTGCTCGATGAGCAGCCTGTCAAATACTGTTTCTCCCGCGTTATCAGCGATATAGAGGATGTTGGATGCGGTTTTCATGGTAATGAGAAACTTATCGTATTCACAAACATCAAAATCCTCATCAAAAAGATCTTCCAAATCTTTTGTAATATCGAAGTTAGGGTTCGCTCCAAAATCGATGGCATTGCCAAGACAAGAGAATTTCAAAGCAGTATAAAGAGGGTCTTCTGAATCAACTATCTGCTCTTTGAATTCAGCATAGCGGGACATAAGCTGTGCTGTACACTGCTGTTTTATTTCTTTAAAAGGGTCATCAATATCAGCGGTTTGATAGATTGCTTTGTAGATAAGCATACCCATTTCAGGCGGTGTTGTGGTCATTGATATATTGGGCAGTAAAGATGCAATATGATCAAAAATTTCTTTAATCTTGTGTTCATCGAGTTTAGCGATTCTTGCGGCAGCCAACGCCTGTTTAAAAAAACAGGGGATACATTCTATATAAGTCTTCGTTTTATTTTATTCCTTTCATTGAGGATTACGATGCTTGCTTTCAGGTTCTCTGCATGGTTAGAGTTAACCAGTGCATAGGAAAGGATGCAGAGTTTATCACCCACTTTGCCTTTAAGCGATGCTGGACCGTAAAGGACCATCTTGCCTGAGCCAGCTTTTTCTTTAATTACATATGTCTCCAGGCGTTCGCCGTTATTGTAATTGAGAACCTGAACTTTTTCCCCAGGAATAAGATTCGCAGCCATCATAATCCGGGCATCGATCCCCATACTTCCTTTGTAGAACAATTGAGTATGCGTGATCCTTGCTTTAGTGATTTTCGATTTCAGAACTTCGATCAATGTAGCCGGGCATTTCTCCAGGGCGTCTTTAATTAGCGCACGGTGACTCTTGAAAATTATCTGCGGTAAGTTCTTAACCGGCACAAATCTTGCGTCAGTGGTGTCTGAACCGGGTTTTGGTTTACCACTGATGTATTTGAGATTATATCCGATCAATACAATATTCCCGTAAACCCTTGTCATTTCTGTATAGACGCCGATGAGATTCTTAATTGAGCCCTTGATATTAGTTTCTTCTTTCAATTCTCTGACTACTGCCTGTTCAGGATCTTCATGTTGTTCCATAAACCCGGTAGGTAGTGCCCATTTGCCTTTACCAGGTGCCACTCCTCTTTTAATGAGGAGTATTTCGCCGTTTTCATTACGCACAAATGCGGCGATACTTGGTAAGGGATTGTCATAATGAGTCCAGCCGCAGGTTTTGCACGTCAAACGCAAATTTCCCTCTTTTTTTCGAAGTACTAAGCAATTCTTGCAGATAGGACAAAACTTATATTTTTTCATCACTGGATGAAGACTCTGGTAAGAGCCGGATATCCTTTCAGTACATCGTCAACCGCGGTTTGCTTGGTTATTTCCATAATATATTATAGTCAAAAGCACAGAAAAATCAACTGTTTAGACTATCAAAGATCTTCTGATGATGACGTTTCTTGTTTTGTCATTCCCCAGCTTGACTGGGGAATCCAGATACTTGGATCGTCCGATCCCTTCGACATATAACTCAGGACTACAGCAAGTCGGACCATAGACAAAAAAGGGTTATCGGACGATGACCTTCCTTACTCTGTCATTCCCCAGCTTGACTGGGGAATCCAGGGACTTTGGATCGTCCGATCAAGTCGGACCATGACGATCCTTCATTTCTTTTCTTGACACTTCGGGATTCTTGATTATAATGTGTTATTATTTCAAAAAAAGTAACACGACTAAAGGAGGTTAAATGAAAAAGGTCGTATGGTTAATAACAAGTATATCAGTGGTCTTGGTGGGTTGTATTGAAGCGGCAAGGCCATTGGCAACTGATGACGCTGGGATTGTAGAGCAGAATGGTTGTGAGCTGGAACTCGGCGGTGATTTTTGGGAAGAACAGGCATCGCTCAGTTTGGGCTTTAAGCATGGCTTAACTGAAAGAATGGACATTGGCGTTGGTTTCGGTTACACAGTCAAACCTGATGAAACAAAAGGTTTTGGTCAAGCAGAACTGGGTCTGAAATTTGCGCTAATGCCTGACTTGTTCGCTGCCTCAATTACTGGAGGCCTTGGCGACACACCGTACAACCTCAATGGAATCATTACATATTGCTTCGGTCCAATCGAAATAGATGCGAACATTGGCTATGAGGCAACCGGCATTGAAGGACAGACAGGTACAGTAGTCTACGCCTTAGCACTGATCTTTGAGCTGGAAGAGATTGCCGTTGGGGCAGAGGCTTCAGGAAATGAAGATGACCTCAATGCCTGGCTTATCGGTGTCCGATACGAGGTTTTAGAAGGGTTCGCAGTCGATTGTGGTATTTCAGATGGTTTTGAATCAGGTGCAGGCAATGTCGCAACTACAGGTCTGCATTATGAATTCTAATGATGATTGCGAGGGAGATAGAAAAGATAGATAAAAAATTAGGGGGTAAGATGTCAGAAGTGCATAGAGCATTAGTGGCGTCGATGATATTAGTTTTCGTCGTTCCACTATATGGTCATTTCCAGATGATTGTACCAAACACAGATATCGTAGAAAATCCAGCAGACATGCAGATTACCATTGACTTAATGTTCTGCCACCCATTTGAAGGTGACATGATGAACATGATAGGTCCTGCAGAATTCGGTGTTATGATAAAGGGAGAGAAAAAGGAAAATCTAGTGGAGAATTTGCATGAATACAAAATAGATAATTTCACTGCATGGAAAGCTATATATCAAATAAAACGACCAGGCGATCATGTATTCTATTTAGAGCCAGAGCCATATTGGGAACCTGCAGAAGAGAAATTTATTGTGCATTATACAAAAGCAGTGGTGAATGGTTTCGGTCTGGAACAGGGTTGGGATGTTGAAATAGGTTTGGAGACCGAAATAATTCCCCTTACTAGACCCTACGGACTATATACCGGCAATCTTTTCAGAGGCCTTGTTAAGGTTAATGGTAACCCGGCACCATTCGTTGATGTTGAGGTGGAATACTATAATAAAGATGGAAAATACCAGGCACCGGCTGGACCATTTGTTACCCAAGTGATCAAGACCGATGCCAACGGTGTTTTCTCTTATGCAATGCCAAAATCGGGTTGGTGGGGATTCGCTGCATTGAGTGAGGCAGAAGAGAAGATGCTCAATCCAGATGATGGTAAGTACTATCCAGTAGAGATAGGCGCATTGATTTGGATTAAGACTGTGGATATGGAATAGAAGATAGAAATGCATATATCAGAGGGAGTTCTTGCTGCACCTGTGCTTGTCATAGGTGCAGCAACCGCTGTAATTGGCTGTGGAGTGGGTTTAAAAAAAATAGACTATGATAAAATACCAAGGGTTGCAGTTTTATCGTCAGCATTTTTTGTTGCTTCCTTGATTCATGTACCTTTGGGTCCCACCAATGTTCATTTAGTCCTAAATGGAATAGTTGGCATCATTCTGGGTTGGGCATCATTTCCTGCTCTGCTCGTCGCTCTCCTTTTGCAGG
Source organism: Candidatus Stahliibacteriota bacterium (assembly GCA_030602565.1). GTDB lineage: Bacteria > Hydrothermota > Tepidihabitantia > SM23-42 > SM23-42 > JAUVZL01. The sequence goes on along the minus strand of JAUVZL010000006.1, from coordinate 40,562 downwards.
CAGTCCTTTTTCAGTTCGGTGGAATTACGACACTTGGCATAAATACAGTCAACATGGCTTTGCCTGCAGTAATATGTTTTTATTTATTCTCCGCCCTGATCCGTGGCAAAAATAGAATACTTGCAATGATCGCCGGATTTGCTGCTGGATTCATTTCGGTATTCATATCCGGAACACTGGTTGCTTCTTCATTAGTATTTACTGGCGAGGAATTTATGGCCACGGCTAAACTTGTTGTTATTGCCCACTTCCCAGTAATGGTAATAGAGGGGATTATCACTGCATCTGTGGTTGGATTTCTCAGGAAAGTAAGGCCGAAAATCTTGGAAGGAATTGAAATATGAAGAGAATAAAATACATATTTTTGTTATTGAGTGTAATTTCCATTGGCTCAGCGCACAAGGTTAACATCTTTGCATATGTTGAGGGCAAGCAGATCTTTACGCAGAGTTATTACAGTAATGGCAAACCTGTAGTCTCAGGGATAATAGAGGTTTTCAACGCCCGTGACATGAAATTACTTGATGGTGAGACAGACAAAAATGGCGAGTTTTCTTTTTTGATCCCTGAAAAGACGGAACTGAAGATTGTTCTCAATGCTGGAATGGGGCACCGCGCTGAGACTTTAATCAAAGAGAAGGATATCCCCACGATTGAAAAACCACTTAAGAAAAAAGTGACTTCGAAACCGGCAATAATCACAGAGAATCCAAAAACAGATGAGTATATTAGCAAAGAAGACATAAAAGACATCGTTGAACAAGTAATTGAACAGGAGATGAGACCGCTGTTCCGGATACTTGCCCAGAGGCAAAGGACAATTTCATTCATTGATGTAATTGGAGGTATCGGTTATATAATCGGTATTATGGGACTCATTATGTATCTCAAGAGTAAAAAGAAGTGATTGAACAAGCGTTCACACGGGTTGATTCCATCATATCTGATATTGACCCAAGGATCAGAATAGTCTATGCAGTAATATTTTCGGTTATTGTAGCAATCACTGATAAAGTTGTCGTTGCTGGATTGGCTCTGGCATTTTCGATGATTTTTTCAATTCTTGTACGTCTGAAGATCAAATTAATACTGCGGCGTCTTTTGATAGTGAATTTTTTTATAATTGTACTGTGGTTCATTCTTCCCTTTTCCCGTCCTGGTAATATCATCTTTTCCCTCGGAAACTTGAATATTACCTATGAAGGAGTAGTCCATACACTTCTTATTACTATAAAATGCAATGCCATAGTCCTTACGTGGATTGCAATGATCTCGTCCTGCGGTATTTTTGAGTTAGTGCATGCATTCAGTCATCTTCACATACCGGACAAGCTCATCTATCTCTTTTTTCTCTTGTACAGATATGTGTATGTTCTTTCATCTGAGTACGGAATCTTAAGGAATGCCCTGAAGGTGCGAGGATTCAGACCCAGAACATCGTTACTTACATACAGAACATATGGATATGTCATTGGCACTCTATTGTTGAGGAGTTATGATCTTTCAGAACAAGTTCATAAAGCAATGATCTGCCGAGGATTCAAGGGGAAATACTGGCTTCTGGACCATTTCAAAATAGATAAAATGGATTTTCTTTTGGGCACATTTATGCTCTTAAGTATTATATCGCTGGGAATTTTGCAGTGGGCAAAAATAATACACTGATAAACCTAAGTAACATTAGCTTTAGCTATCCTTCAAAGATGAATCTGCTTAATGATCTTAGTTTTACACTACGACTTGGTGATAGGGTTGGCATTATCGGACCTAATGGTTGTGGAAAAACGACGCTTTTTTATGTTATTATGGGTCTTATACAACCCTATGAAGGTCATGTTGAGATATGTGGCAAGATAAGGGTAGAGGAAGCAGATTTTAGAGAGGTTAGAGAGAAAATCGGATTTCTTTTCCAGAATTCAGACGACCAGTTATTCTGTCCAAGCGTGAGAGAAGAGGTGTCGTTTGGACCGCTCAACTTTGGCATAGATAGAGAAGAGGTCAAAAAGGCCGTAAAGGAGACGCTAAGAGATGTAGACCTTGAAGGATTTGAAGTCAGACCACCATATGATCTATCCGGTGGAGAGAAAAGGAAGCTTGCCTTGGCAACAATTCTGGTGTTGAAACCGAAGATACTTTTACTTGATGAGCCGACCATTGGATTGGATGAGGAAACTGTTGAAAAGATTATTGAGATATTAAATGAACCAGATCTTTCATATATCATTATCTCCCAGAACCGTGAATTTTTGAAGAGGACGACCGATATTCTATATACAATCAACAATGGTGAGATGAAGGAGATGAATATCTAATCTGAAGGAGTAGGCATGATATTTGAGAAACCCAAAATACTAACCTATCAGCAAGCTATCAGATTCCATGGACACAATGGTCCATTTCTAGCCTTGGGATACAAGCTCGGCAAATACATTAATGAAAAACATAAACCCAAAGGCATTATGGATATTATTATCCAAGTCAAAGTCAAACCGGCGAAACCCTTCACATGCATTATTGATGGACTACAATGTTCGACTTTTGCCACACTGGGCAAAGGAAATATGATGCTTGAAAAAAGTCGGGGTAAAGATATTACTGTATTTGTAATAGCAGGCAAGAGAAAATACACTTATCACATCACTGGGAAAGCAATGGATATTTGCCTTGGTGCAGAAGATTTACATAAGGCTGCGAGGAAGATTTTCAGAACACCGTCTAGTCAATTGTTCAATTTATCATTACCGTAGAATAGTTATATCAGAAACTCGGACAGATTATTTAATAGACATTTAAGGAAACCCTCACCCCATCCCTCTCCCTTAAAAAGGGAGAGGGTGTATTACTAAGGAGAACATAAAATAGTTCTCATATCATCCACGATATGATGTAGTCGCCTGATTTATCAGGCTTTATCCAATAAATTGGACAACTACAATTATTAATGCCCGATTCATAGAGTTTCTATATCCATTACCCAAAATGAGAACTATTTGATGTTCGGAGTTTATTTGATAAATTCAGAATCAAGGAATAAAGATGTGTCCAAGTTTCTGTTATATTTCTTGACACCACGAAGATATCATTTATAATAAATTGCATGAATTCAATGATCAGGATTTCAAAAGAAGAATCAGGCAGGGCTAGCGTTTCAGTCAAAGGAGATGGACCATGAAAACCAGCATGAAAGGCCGTTTGGTATCCTACGACAGGGGGGTCGCAACGGGTTTTGAAGCAATGTACGTTAAGGAAGGTCAAGACAAGCCTGATGATGCCTCCTGCATCGTGCAGGATAATTCAGGCAAGCGTATGAGGAAATGGTCTCTCTGTAACTGTCAAGATGATGAAAGCAAGTGGGATACGGAAATCAAATTGCTAAACCGACTCCAATCTGAGCTTGGACAGTTGGAGGACGAGGTCAGAAAAATCCGGGCACATATTGCAAGCTTGACGCCATGTGACTCTGGACTTCCTGTAACCGTGGATGAACTGCTTGCTGCCATTGGTAGCGGTCAACTCAAGGAACCATCGTTTCATAACGGATGCTGGAACTGTGGTAGGTGGTGGAAGACAAAATGCTCGCAGCCGCACCACATCGAAAGTATGAGGGTAGTCCACGATGTTCTGACCGGCTATTTGGAAGGGAAATCCAAGGAGTCATTTGTCCAGAAATACCCTTATGCCGAAAGCTTCATTGGGCGCATTTATGAGTGGCTTGGGTCGGTTTCTAATCTGACACAAATTCAGAAGTTGTTGATTGAGAGAATGCTCCTTCCCTTCGAATTCTTCACAAAAGCAAGTCATTCGTATCCAGCCACGTCGTGGCCCGAAGATGGGGAAAGGGTATGTGAGGAGGTTATGAAGAACTGTTATGAAGATGGTAGCCGGGGTTCGCAGATTGATTCAGAGATTGCCAGACTTGCAAATCTCCCGAAGATATCGATGAAGTATCCGAAGCAAGTCCGTCAGGTGGTAATAGAAGATCCCAAGAAGCAGGATCTCTACATCCTTTGCTGTGCACTTGCACACGGACTCCACACCTTGGGGGACTGCCACCATAGTACCTTTAGATGGATCGAAAACTGGATCTACTCCATCGGTACAGGCAGGTGGGGCATTCCGAGTCGACGAGTTGGTGCTGAGAGAGAGCGACTCGGTCACCTGTTGTTTGGATACTTATTAGGACTGGACAAATGGATTATGGGCATTCCTGAGCAGTTTCTTCTTTTGGACTTGGGGCACCTAGACCTTGGGTTCGACCCAAAGAATGAAATTGTTCGGGTCTATGCATATTTGGGCGAAACCAAAACGCCCGTGAAGGAATGGCTTGCCGCATGTCTGTGGCACAGTCTCATGTACAGCACAGGCGGACTGCACTGGATGGATAAGCACTCGGGTTTGATTCAACGAGCAGCCAAAGCCGGTGTCAGTATTCGCGAATGGATGGATTCAGTTCTTGCAAATGATTCAAAAAATAGCAACCGCAGATAACAGCGTGTTTGCGACGCTTCGCTAAATCCCTGCGGCACTTCGCAAAGACTGGAACCGTTATCTGCCATTGGGAGGCTGTGATTAAGGAACAAAGGTGATAGAAAAATAAGAATGAAGTTGACACAAGGTTAATCTTTGGTATAATTGCTATAGAGGATAAGTTTATATGAAGAAAGAGACACTATACTTGGATACATCTGTTGCCAGTGCTTATTATGATGAGAGGGCTAAAGAACGGATGGAGGTAACAATCAAATTCTGGAAAGAGATTTTACCTCATTATAAGACCTATGTTTCAGAGGTTACGGTAAATGAATTGGAAGATACGAAAGATGAGAACTTGAGAAGAAGATTTAGAAAGCTCATTAAGGGCTTCAAGGTATTAAAAATCAAAAAGACCATTAGAGACTTAGCAAGAGCCTATATAGAAAAAGAAATATTCCCAGAGAAGTATATCGATGATGCTCTTCATGTGGCTATGGCTTCTTATTACGAGGTTTCTTATCTGGTCTCTTGGAATTATGAACATCTGGTCAAGGTAAAAACAAGGAGGCTTGTAAATTCGGTCAATATACTGGAGGGATTCAAAGATATTGAGATTGTCTCTCCTTTAGAGTTATAAGGAGGAGGTCATGGAGAAGATAGAGTATTTTGACTATGAGAAGGTTGCTAAGGAGATGAATGTTCCTGATACTACCTTAAAGAAGATCGAAAAGGAAGTAAAAGAGGAATTCCCCAAGGATAAGATGATGTATGAACTCCATGTTTTAAGGGCAGTTAGGAGCAAATACTGGCAAAAAGATTATCAAGTAAAGTAAGAATATAGACCCGCAACGGCAGATAACACAGCATATACGCTACGGGCTGACGCCCTTGCCCTAATGCCATTTAAGAACATGGGAGATAAACATGAAAACAATAAAACAGGTTTTTGAGGAGTTTTTGAAGGAACAGCAGGTCCGATTGAAGCCAAGTACATATAGAGGATATAAGGATGCAATGTATCTCTTTGAGCAATGCTTAAACAGTTATGCTTACCAATATCTAGACGAAAAGGACAGCAAACTCTTTGATAAACTCTATAATGAAAAAAATAAAGAGTTCTGTGAGATATTTGGGCCTGATAAAATTGGATCCTCGGAAATTGGAGAATTCCTCGATTACTTCATGATCAGAAAGGTGATGGGTAGTAAAGGGCTCATGAAAACGGTCGGTAGAGTCATGCGGAAATTTGTGAAATGGATGAATGAAAAAGGATACATGAATGAGGCAGAGTATGAGAATTCGGCTGAGATAGTTGATGAACTCAAGGATGAACTCCCAAAAGTGGAGGAACTATCCAGTTTGATATATGATTATATTCAGAATAGTCCACCTGAAGATTTCACCGAAAGTGTGGATGGGTATTTCAGGGTAATAAAGATCGAACCGCGTAAATTGTGGCTTGAGGATTATATAGGGGGTGCAGGAACGCTAGGTCCTGTTTCAGTTTCTACTGAGATAAGTTCAATGTGCAAAGTAGGGTGGGTAATTTTTCTTGAGCTGGGTAAAATTAGTAAAGGTTGGCAAATGCTGGAAAGCGGAAATGTTTATCCTAAGTAAGAAATAATGGTAACTATGGCACTTCACTTAACACAGCATATCTGGTTCGCACCTCCACCCAAATCCTGCTTCGCAAGACTTCAGATACGCTTGTGACGTTATACGCCATGTTTCCGAAGATGATTTCTCTTGGAGGTAAAAACTTATGGGCTTTAACTTCAAAATAGAAGGAAAACTTATTAACCTTATAACAACTATATGGTCGGATTTGGCCGATTATGAACGATGGAATTCCGAAGATTTGAAAGCTCATCAATTTGACGGCCCATGGTACAAGAGGAAGGATCCCCCATTAAGTGCTGTTATTAACTGGAGGAAAAGATGGCTCGAAGGAGACAGAAAACCTCCTTATCCTTTTTTGGAAATTGAGACAAAGGATAATATCCATATTGGATGGGTAACGATATATTATCATGAAGATGATCCCCATATGACGGAAATAGGTATAGACATTACTGAAGATTCATACTGGGGGAAGGGAATGGGTACGGAAGCATTATATCTGTGGATAGACTATCTTTTTAATGAAAGAAAATTTACTCGATTAGGTTTTGGAACTTGGGAAGGAAACAAGGCTATGACTCGAGTGGGAGAAAAGCTGGGATTTATTGAGGAAGCGAGAATAAGGAAAAGCTGTGAGGTAAACGGTGTTTTTTACGATAGAATAAAAATGGGGATTTTACGAAGTGAATGGAAAGAAAATAAGAAACACGGCGTATAACAGCGGGGTTGCGGTTCATGTACCCCAAACGCGTTATATGAAATTCCGAACCCTTGCCTTCAGAGAAAATTTTATGTATCCGAATAAAAAACACATCCGTCTTGACAGCAAAGTTATAATATTTATAATGGTTTAGTGTGAAACAATGACTAGAATTTTCAATGGAGAATCAGATAGGATTAAAGTATTTTAGGGTGTTGGAATTTGAAAAATTCCAATCTAGGTTCAAAAAGGTATTAAACGGATTATGCAGATAAGAAATGTTAAACAAAGAATATCCTCTCCCTCGATGGGAGAGGATATAGGTGAGGGTGAAATAAGGGGTTCTCAATAGGAAGAACTCCCCTTGATTATTTTGAATCAACAAGTAACCGAACGAAGTGAGGTTATCTTGCACAGAGGATTATTCAAATGAATAGAGAGGATATTATAAAGATTTTGAGAAAACTTGATGACCAAATAAGGGAGAGGTATAAAGCTCGAGTAAAAGGTATTTTTGGCTCCTTTGTAAGAGGAGAAGACCATAAAGGAAGTGATGTTGATATTCTGGTTGAATTTGAATGCGATGCAGACCTTATCCATTTTGTAGGACTTTCACTTTTTCTTGAAGAAAAACTTGGTCTTAAGGTTGACATAGTCCCCGATGATGTAATAAGAGAAGAAATAAAGGAGAATATCTTGAAAGAGGCTATTTATCTATGAGGGATTTGAAACTTTGTCTAAAAGATATTTTAGATGCAATGTCTGCAATAGAAAGGTTTGTAGAAGGAGTGGAATTTGAAGATTTTAAAATGAATGATGAGAAATCAAGCGCAGTTACAAGAAAGTTTGAAATCATTGGTGGAGCTACTAAAAATGTTCCAGAGGATATAAAACAAAAGAATCCCGATATTCCATGGAAAGAGATGGCGGGATTTAGAGATAAACTTATTCATTTTTATTTTGGAATAAAGTATGAACTTATTTGGCATACAATCAAGAATCGTATTCCACAAATAAAATCTTTAATTCAAAAAATTCTGGAGGAAATCGACTAAAGAGGCGAAAAAAGTATTTAAATGAGCGAAGTTATAAATCTTCAACTTTTCTTCAAAAGTTGTATTCAAGGATAAATAAAGAGCCCGTTGGATTTGATACCGAAACGAGGTTTGAACGATGAAAAGAATTGAGTACCAACTAAAGAGGTGTATATACGATGATGTCGCCTATACGCCCAAATTGGCAGGATATCCGGCACTGTTGAATATAAACGAGTTAGGCAACAGATGATCTCATAGGAGGATTAGAAATGAACATTTTTTAAAAAATTATGAAGATTAATAACCAAATACCTGCCTACAAAATGTCAAACAATGTCGATGATTTATTCGATGAAATTATTCCTCGTAAATATTGGAATGAAATCGACGAGAATATTATAAAGGCAATTATAAGAAATGCTAACGGAAATGCTGAATCAATCAGGAATTTCGTTTATATTTCTGAATATTCTAATGTATTACAAAACAATTTTTTGCAACTTTCGAAAATCAATGAAATAAATAAAGATTTTCTATTAAGTCTTTTTTCATTAACTTTGTACAGATTAGGTGATGGTTATCATCAGGCCATAGCTTCCAAGAATGATGAGGATTTCAAGGAGTTAGCCATGTTGGCAGATATGGCTTTTATGTCATCAATTCTATGTGATAAATTTATGTTAGGTGCTTATCATGGGATGGCATTTTTATATAGCTTTTGGGTTGATGGTAAAACATCGCTTGAATTTTGCAAAAAATATAAAACAATGGAAGATGAACTTTTAAACACTTCAGATGAACTGTTAAACTACATGCAGAGAGCGACCAAAGATCAGCTTTTACATCCAGAAAATCTTGAAAAAACCATAGAGGAAATAAAAAAATATGCGCCACATCTTTTAGAACTTAGTGCTGAATTACCCGGACCATATAGTAGGGAAGCTATCGAAAAACTTGAAAGAAAAATACGTTCAAGGTAAAATCTATCATCCGTCGTCTAACACAGCATATGCGCTACGAGCTGGCGCCCTCGCCCTTCAGGACATTGCTCCCTTCGGTCGCAACTTCGTATATGCTAAAGGCGTTGTCCAAAATTGTCTTTGGGGATAACTAATGAAAGATACAATACTTACAAAAACTGGCAAATTGCATAAGAGATTCTTACCAGCGATATACTTTGATACATCCGTGCTTACAGATTATTGGATGACTGAGGGTATGGAAATGCCTGAATCGAAAACACATGAATTGTTGAAGAAAAATGAATTACCATATGTACCAGTCATCAGGGATATTGTGAGATCAGATAAAAGAATTAGCAAAGTAGTTGAGATTAGAAAGAAACTTCTTTTTGAAAATGTCAAAGTTACCCCAGTAGTAAGTCCTCTCTCTTTATTAGAATTAATGGAATCGCATGCTGAACATGCTTTCAAACAGATTGCTTCAGAAGCATCGGGCGTGAAATTTATTCAGAGGAAGAGCAAAAAAGAAATCGGCGATTATCTCAAAAAAGCTCTAGAATTGAGAAAAGCAGAAAACAAAGAACATAGAGGCAAGAAGCGAGGCGAATTAACCGGCTTAGAAATGCTAATGTCCGAAACATGGCTAAACCCCTCATTTGCAATAGCCCATGGATTACAGGGATTATTACAAGTTGACATAGTTAATTTTCATTTGTCAGTCAGCAAAGCATGGGAAGAGCCCTCTGCCTATGCATATTTGCAACTCGGTATTGCTGACATTATGCATATTCTTTTGGCTCAACACCTAGGATGTCAATATATTGCAAGTTTTGATTCAGACTTCGCAAGAGTAAAAGATATTATTACCGAAAAAACTGGGATGACTACTCTGACAAAACCGGAGGAGATACTTGCTATACTTTAGACAACAGCGGGTATACGGCTCGCTATCGCTTACCCAAATCCAGCACTTTTTATGTTGGTGAACTGGAATTTTGGAAAATGGTTATACGAGCCTTCGATCACAATGAAGAATAAAAATAAGTCAAAAGTGCTGGGCTTCTTTTATGCTGGGGACGTTATACGCCATTGCAGAAGATAAGGTATGGAGGAGGATGTTATGTCAAATAAGAATTTAACTACCCTAATTCCTCGTGAGATATTATTTGGTGAGCCAGAGAAGATGTCGCCACAAATATCGCCAGATGGAACTCGTATTGCTTACTTAGCACCTAAGGATGGGGTGCTTAATGTTTGGGTACGCGCTGTCGGGAAAGAAGAAGATAAGCCAGTTACTCAAGAGAAAAAGCGGGGCATTAGAGGGTATTTTTGGGCAGAAGACAATGTCCATATTATTTATTTGCAGGATTCTGATGGAGATGAAAATTGGCATTTATACTCAGTAGATTTGAATACTGGGGTAATTCGTGACTTGACTCCTTTTCTTGGGACTCAGGTACAAGTTGTTGCAACAGATCCTAATTTTCCGAATGAAATGTTGATAAGCTTGAATCTCCGGGATAGACGAGTTCACGATGTCTATCGCCTTAATTTGACAACTGGTGCGTTAGAGAAAGACACTGAGAATCCTGGAGATGTGATGAGTCTTATAGGTCAAAGCTGGCTAGCTGACCCAAATTTCCAAATAAAAGGCGCTATGGCAATGAGGCCTGATGGAGGTTCGGAGCTTCGTGTTCGTCTGGATGTTAAAAATCCATGGGAGGTTCTTGTAAAATGGCGAGCAGAAGATAATTTCTGTGGTGCAATAGGTTTTACTCCGGACGGTAAAGGTCTTTACCTACTTGATAGCCGCAAAGCCAATAGTATGCGAGCAGTGCAAATTGATATAGATAGTGGCAAACAAACTGTTTTAGCAGAAGACCCAGAATATGATATAATTGAGCATATTATCCATCCTCGAACACACAAGTTACAGGCAATTTGTATTCTTAAAGAGCGTGCATATTGGCAAATTATTGACTCAAGTATAGAAGAAGATATTGAGAGAATTAAAGAGATTCATAAAGGAGATTTCTTTTTGCTTAATAGAGATAGCGTAGATAAGAACTGGCTAATAGGATTTACTTGTGATGATGAGCCAATTCCATATTATGCTTATAATAGAGAGACTCGTGAAGTTACTTTTCTCTTTACTGCTCGGCCTAAGCTTGAGAAATATAAGTTAGCTCAAATTAAGCCTATTAGTTTAACCTCAAGGGATGGATTGACGTTACATGGTTATCTTACATTACCTTTAGGGAGGGGAACTAAAAATTTACCTATGGTTTTAAAGGTTCATGGAGGACCATGGGGTCGAGATGTATGGGGATATAACTCAGATGCCCAGTGGTTTGCAAACCGTGGATATGCGTGTTTGCAAATTAATTTCCGTGGTTCAGTGGGATATGGTAAGAAATTTCTTAATGCTGGAGATCGGGAATGGGGAAGGAAGATGCATGATGACTTAATAGATGCTGTTAACTGGGCTATTAAAGAGGGGATAGCAGACCCTAAACACATTGCTATCTATGGGGGTTCATACGGTGGGTATGCAACTTTAGTAGGTGCTGCATTTACACCAGAGGTATTTAAATGTGGGGCAGAGGTATGTGGACCAAGTAATCTTATAACTTTTCTTGAGACCATTCCTCCGTATTGGGAGCCCATGAGGATGCTTTTTTACGCGCGGATAGGGAATTTAGATACGGAAAAAGAGTTTTTGAAATCACGCTCTCCGCTATTTAAGGCTGATAAAGTCAAAATTCCGATGCTTATTGCTCAAGGAGCAAACGACCCACGAGTTAAGCAAGCCGAAAGTGAGCAGATTGTTAATGTTTTACGGAGTAAAAACATACCTGTAGAGTATATTCTTTTCCCGGACGAAGGGCATGGTTTCGTGAATCCAGATAACCGCCTCAAATTCTATGCCGCTGTGGAGATTTTTTTATCTAGGCACTTAGGAGGTCGAGCAGAACAATAAATTATGGGAACTTTGATAGTGGAAATATTATGATAGCAACGGCGTATAAAAACAAGTTATGCGCCATTGCAATAAATAATTAACAAAAGGAGATATTATTATGGATAAGAATATTAAAGAAGAAATAGAATATGAAAAAGCAAAGGAAAAATTGATAAAATTTCTTGAGAATAAAGAAAATTCAATAATGGTTTTGGCAACTTCAGCAAATGATGTTGTAATGGCAAGGAATATCAATGTAGCTAATGATAAATTAGACATATATTTTTTTACCTGGGAACATTCTAGGAAATGTACACAAATCAGGAATAATCCAAGAGTTGCATTATGTAAAGATAAAGTAGAAATAGAAGGAAAAGCTAATGTTTTAGGATTAATGTTATCAAAAGAAAATAAAAAATATACAGAAATTATTAGAAAAAGAGATCCTGATGCAATTAAACAGTGGAAAAATAAACCAAGTATGGTAATTGTTAAGATACAGCCTATATTTGCACGTATAGATGGATATTATGATAATGGAGATGTTTTCATAGAAGATATAGACTTAGAAAATAAAAAAGCATATAAAGAAAAATGGTCATATTATTAAATAAAAAAATTGCAACGGCGCACAACAAGGCGTATCTGGCTCCGTGCCTTCTGCACTCCGCCCAAATCGGCATTACGGCTGGACTTCAGATATGCTCAAAACGTTAGGCGACAGCAAGAACAAGGAGGAGTTATAAATGGAGAAAATGGTTTTAAGAATATTTCAAAGGGAGATTGAACGACAATCTAAGTTTGCAATCATTGCTATGGAGCAAATAAAATCAGTATTAGCAAATGATAATTTAGACCTAGTATGGTATGCAATACAAAACTTCTTAGTAGCTGTGGGTAATATCTCCAAAATTTTTTGGCCACCGGAATCTAAGTATCAAAAAAGAGGAGGAGAATTAAGAAAAGGTTTAAGTATTAAAGATGATTCTCCTATAAGACCTAGGAGCTTTAGGAATCATTTCGAACACTTTGATGAAAGGCTAGAAAAATGGGCAACTTCTTCAAAAAGACATAATTTTGCTGATTCAAATATAGGTCCATCTAATATGATAGCTGGAATAGATCCAGAAGATTTCCTTCGTAACTTTGATCCTACAAGTTGGACACTTACTTTTAGAGGAGATAAATATGAGTTAAAACCGATAATAGAGGCTATTTATGACCTTTATCCAAGAGTTTCAGCTGAAGCGATAAACCATGGTAGGAATAATGTTTCGCCGTCGTCTAACAGCGGATAAAAGGCTATGGTGCTTCGTACCTTCTCCCAAATTGCTCACTTCGTTCGCAACTTCTTTTATCCGCAAACGTTAGGCGAAATAAAAATCTTTAGGAGCTTTAAGACATGTTTCAGCATATACGCTATTGTGCTGTCCAATTTGTGAAGGTGCGATTGATGAAGCATTAAGGTGTTCATCATGTGCAGAAAGATATGCTTTAATAGAGGGTGCATATATAATGATCAGCGATAAATTGTCTCACAAAGAATGGAGATGGGATAAAAGCATTTTCTCGGATATGAAGATGGAAAAATTGAGGCAACAATATAGGCGATATATTAATAAAGAGACAAGAGAAGCTCAAAAAATTTGGTTGAATGAAATGAAAGATTATATTGATGACTTTCAGGGCTTCGTGGTTGACATAGCAACCGGTTTAGGAGGTTTGTTTGAAACTCTACTGAAATCAAAAGCCAATTTCTACCCCATAGCGACTGACGTTGATCCAAATGTATTAATCTGGACAAAAAGGAAGATGGAGGAAAAATATTCAAGGGAATTCTTGGCGGTAGCGTTTGATGCTAAACATTTGCCTTTCAAGGATGATGTTTTAAATTATGCTACATCTCTGGCGGGGTTCAATAATATACCGGTTACAGGTCTGGTTTTAGAAGAAGTTTACAGAACGCTAAAACATGGGGGTAGATTAGTAGCAATGCATTCTTTTGTCGAGGAAAATAGTAATTCTGCAAAGTTGGCAAAACAACATGGGTTCGAGAGGGTATGGATAGAAAAATATCTGATTAATGACCTGACTAAAGCTGGCTTCAGGAAAGTAAAGACACATATAGTAACCTCGGCTATATGGGCAGAAAATCCTATGGACGTATTACCGGTAGCTGAAGATACACAATATTTTGCGATTATTGAGGCGGAAAAATGAAGGATTATTTACTTTTTTTAACTGCGGGTATCTGGTTCGGGCTAAAGCCCTCACCAAAATGCTTGGCTTCGCCTTGCACTTCGCATACACCGCAAACGTTGTCTTAAATTTTCATGCACCATAAATGGTGCAACTACAATTGTAGAGTTACTGAGGAGAACATAAAATAGATTAATCAGCAAAATCACCCCTATTTTGACCCTTATGCCTGCCCCGTAAAACGAAGTTGTACGGGGTTATTGCCCGACAAGCCTGTCCTCTGACTTGCTGTAGTCCTGAGTTATATGTCGAAGGGATCAGGGGGATCGGGCAATCCAAATTTCTGGATCATCCGGTTAAACCGGATGATGACACCTTATCGATTAATCACCCCCACCCTGAAATAAATTCAGGGCAGGCTCTTAATCGTTCGACTGAGCTCACGTCGAAGTCCTCCCTCGTCGAAGGGGGAGGGAAATTAAAGTATTATATGTTCGGTGTAATAAGGGGTAGATTTTCCTCTTGAATTCTTTAAAAATTCGGCTTTAATCTTATATGGTTCTTCGACCAAAGGTCCTTTTAACCCGTCGGTTGCCGCAACCAGGCATCGAACTACTTGAAAGGCATGTTGATATGTTTATCAATCCTTTTGATATCCCAATGTCCAGGCAAGACATAATAGGAGGGATCAAAGATAAAGATGGATTAATATGTTTATTGACCGATACTATTGATGCTGAGGTCATTACGGCTGGAAAGAATCTGAAAATAATTGCGAATTATGCGGCGGGTTATAATAATATCGATGTTCAAGCAGCGACAAAAAGGAAGATTCCGATAACTAATACACCTGGAGTTTTAACAGAAACCACTGCAGATCTCACTTTTGCCTTGATTCTTTCTGCTGCCCGCCGAATTGTTGAGGCAGATAAGTTCTTACGGCAAAAGAGTTTCAAGGGTTGGGCACCAATGCTGTTCTTGGGCCGTGACATTCATAATAAGATACTGGGTATTATTGGCTTTGGTAGAATAGGCCGAGCAGTTGCGCAGCGCGCAAATGGTTTTCATCTGAAAATAATCTATTATGAGCCAGTAAGATTGTCTCATGATATTGAAAAAAAATACAGTGCTGAGTATAAAAGTTTGGACGATTTATTAAAGGAATCAGATTTTATTACTATTCATACACCACTTGTAGAATCAACTCATCATTTGATTTCTGAAAAAGAATTTTTTCTGATGAAAAAGACTGCATATTTAATTAATGCAGCAAGAGGTCAGGTTGTTGATAAAAAGGCTCTTGTCAGGGCACTGCGGGAGAAGAGGATTGCAGGCTGTGCTTTGGATGTTTTTGAGAATGAACCGGAGGTTGAAAAAGAGCTCATTGAAATGCCTAACACAGTACTCACACCGCATATCGGCTCGGCGTCAATAGAAACCAGGACAAAAATGGCTTTGATGGTTGCGGAAAATGTAATAGCCGTGCTTGTACAAAAGGGAAGAGCACCTAATGCGGTTAATCCGGAGATATATGAAGAGTGGCATTAGCAAGCTAATGCACTCCGGGATATAATGAAGGTTCTTGTTGCGCCAAATAGCTTTAAGGAATCGCTTAATTCAATAGAAGTTGCACACCACATTGCAAAGGGTTTAAGAAAGGTCTCGAGAAAATTCAAAATAACTGAATTGCCATTGGCTGATGGCGGTACGGGCACGTCGTACATAATGACCAAAGCACTTGATGGAGAATTCGTTAGCCGTAAGGTCACTGGACCGACCAATAGTATGATTACCGCGACCTATGGGGTAGTTCCTAAACAGCGGGTTGCGATTGTTGAACTTGCTGAAGCTGCCGGTTTGAAGTTGATACCCAAGAAAGAACGTAATCCGCTTATTACGACAACCATAGGGGTTGGAGAGCTTATTTTAGATGCAGTAAATAATAGATATCGTAAGATAATTCTGGGCATTGGTGATAGCGCAACGATTGACTGCGGGGTTGGTGCTTTGTCTGTTCTTGGCGCGAGATTCCTCGATCGCAAAGATAGTCCAATTGAACTTAATTGTAAAGGTTTACTTAACTTGAAAAGGATTGACACGTCACAGATACCAGAGCGTGTTAAATCAACGAAGATCACTATTGCATGTGATGTAAAGAATATTTTGACTGGAAGATATGGTGCTTTGGTTTATGCAAAACAAAAGGGCGCCAAGCGAGCGACCATGCCTTTAATTCGCAAGGCTCTTAAGATTTTCAAAAAAGTCGTTTTAAAACAATATCAGATAGATTTGGACAAAATCCCTGGTTCTGGTGCAGCCGGTGGTATTGGTGGTGCTTTTGTTGCGGTAATGAAATCAGAGATGATATCCGGGTTTGGGTTGATTAAAGAACTCGTATACCTTGAAGATGCGATTAAGGCATGTGATCTGGTTATTACTGGTGAGGGCAAGATAGATAAGCAGAATCTATACGGTAAGACAACAAAAAAGGTTGTTGACATAGCATACAAATATAAAAAGCCAGTTATTCTTATCGCAGGTAGTATTACAAAGGACGCAGAAATCTTTTATAAATACGGCGTAATTGGACAATACAGCATACTAAAATCATCTGTATCTTTGAAAAATGCAATAAAAAATGCACCGAAGTTATTAGAAGATTTGGCATATTCTATTGGAAAAAATTTTGAGATTGCTTCCCCGTATGTTTATTAACTGACGGGGCAGGCGCTATGATTGCAATGACGGTACAGGTAATAGGGTAATATTATATATTCCACTTTTATGAAAAAGTGGAATAGTGGATGTAAGTAGAAAAGGAAAAGGTTGGTTCTCAATAGAAATTGTACTCTATATTCTCGTCTAGATCGATCACGGCATAGTGTTTGGGAAACTGCCCGGGGTTGACGAGGATAGTTTCGCCAATCTTGTCGACACCGCGGGATTCATGGATGTGTCCGCAAACCACAAGGTCAGGTTTGAATGCCTCGATGAATTTACGTATCGCCTTGGAACCGACATGGAGTCCCATGGATGTTTTGTCTACTTTGGTTTTTGCGGGAGGTGCATGGCTGAGAAGAATATGAAATCGCGCGTCTGTTTTTTTAAAACGATTCATAATTTCTTCGATTTCAGATTCAGTATATTCCTGGGGAGTATGAAATGGTGTTTTACTACATCCACCAAAACCATAGAATGTGATATTATCAATCGTTCTACTCTCTCCATGAAGATTGATTCCTTTAGATATTAGAAGTTTGTTTACGCTGTGCTGATCACAGTTTCCTGGTATAGCGAGGATTTTATTGTTCAGTTGATGAATGTTTTGTAAGATCGGGGTTGCTTCTTTTTCACCACCAAAATTTGTAATATCTCCACCAATCAAGATAATATCTGCATTGCTTATTGCTTTTGCAATAGTATTATCAAAATGTTCACGACCATGAATATCGGTAATTGCAAGAATTTGCATAACCTATAATACAAAAATGATACATGAAGTCAATGGGTGATAATTAGGTGTTAAAAGAACCCAATTCATCGGGCATTGTTTGATAAATCAAACAACTACAAATTTTTTAACTAATTGTACCGCTTTGCGAGAATCCTCGTCCTTCAGACGGGATGAGCGGACAAACGACTACATACCGAGTCTATTGTAGTTGCCCAATTTATCCACGCCCCTTATGAAGGAGCGGGATTTATTGGGCATTGCCTGATGAATCACCTGTCTGCCCCCAGCAGAGGCAGCCACAATCAATATACTGTTTATGATTAAACGGCCTCTTTTGGGCAAATTATTTTGATTAAAACCATTTAATTGACATCCTTATGAGTATAAATATAATCATAATCTTAATGAATACTATGCAAAATAAGGTAGGTTGTATAAGGTTTCATTATTTTCTATATAATTTTTTCCAGGGGTGGCTTTTTGTCTCCTCGTAATTTTCTATGGTTGCGTGCAAAGTATTGGCTGCTAAAATGGCGCAGTGTATGTTGTCTTCAGGTAGACCGCCACAGGCGTCAAGCACCGAGGTTTGGGTAATGCTTTTTGCATAGCTAATTGGTTTATTGGTTACCATTTCGGTTATGATACTTGCACAAGCGATCGTCGCGCCGCATCCGTCAGTATCAAAGGTGCATTTTGATATGACTCCGTTATCGACCTTTATTGAAAACTCCACTGTGTCTCTACAGGGGCCGGTAACTTTACCATAACCATCAGCGTCATTCATGATGCCCCAATTTTTTGGGTTTTTCCAATGTTCAATGACTTTCTTGGAATGGGTTTTCTCAAGGTCCTTCATTATTTGTGATTGAAGGTCCTCGGCAAATTTATCAAGGTCACTCATTGCACTTCCATGCTTGCGGCTATCTACAAATTAATTCGTTAACCAATTTTAAATAATCAAGTAGTAGCCGTGTGATCAGAAAATTGGTTTTAACGTACGCCTTGCCCTTTTTGCCGACCTTCTTTGCGAGTTTGGGGTTCTTTAATATCTCAACGATGATTTCAGCGAATTCCTTAGTGGCTTTCGGAGGCACTAAGAAACCACTCTCGCCATTTCGTATCTGGAGCGGTATACCTCCTACTTTTGATGCAACTACTGCTTTTTCTTTCCATAAACCTTCAGTGACGGTAAGACCAAAACCCTCTCTTAAGGATTTTTGTATGATAACGGCTGCCTTACGTTGAAGCGCATTTACCAGGATATTATTGAGCGATGTGATAAGTATGACATCACCATCTTTGGCGTGATTATTGGCTTTTTTGCGTACCCGTTCGTATGTTTGACTGCCTTCCGGATCATCAGTAGCAGCACTGCCGCAAAGCACTAGCCGGCAGTCGAATTTTTCTTTAACAAGTCTGAAGATATCGATGACACCTTCGGGGTCTTTCCATTTATCGAAACGTGATATCTGGCAAAGAAATGGTTTGTCAGTTGGGACCTTGAATTTTTTTAGAGTTTTCTCGATTGTTTTTTCGGAAATCTCCATGTTCTTTGTCGACAGGGGATCGATTGCTGGATGAATTACCCTTTGTTCAACCGGCATCTCTTTTTTCCGGTATTGTTGATGTGAGACTATTACTAAATCATATCTCAAAATATGGTTCTTAAAGAAATCCCACAGATTTGCATTTGGATGTGATAGGTCAACATGGACACGCCATATCCAGGGCTGCTTTTTCTTATAGAACTTAATAAGGGGGAGAGGCTGTGGGTCGTGAACAATAACGCAGTCGTGGTCAATATGGGTGTAGGTTGAGAAATCCTCATTCGCCTCAATGTAGAGCTTTTTCTTCATTTCAGTAAGATGGATATCGTCGCCTTGTAAGGCATTGTGGAATTTTTTGGTTATATTGAAAAAGTCAGGAGAACCGCGCAGCTGACGCCAACCTGTTTCTGCACCGGCATCATTCAATAGCGGCACAAGAGCACTCAGCATTTCTGCGACACCGCCTCCATAATATGTTGAATTGATATGCACGATAGATTTACCACAGAGCTGCCGGGCTGATTTAAAGATTTCAAACATTACTTCTTGATCAACGATTTTTGCGTAATCATCTATTCGGTAAGCCACGGAAATTTCCTCCTTTGATCATTGCCTTTAACAATTTTCTGACTGCTGGCGGGTCGTCAACACTATAACGCGCTTCTGAAACACCGTATCCAACTTTGATTGAGTAAGCGCCATCCGGCAGTATTGAAAAAACATCTTCGTCAGTCCAATCATCGCCTATCGCCAATATAAAATCCCACTTTTTGCCTTTAATCCACTGTAATGCTGCACGTCCTTTATTTATGCCAGTGTTTTTTATCTCTATTACTTTGCTTCCTTCAAGAATACCTAAATTAAGATTGCCAGTAAGATTTCTCAAGGTTTCTTTTAGCTCACCAGATCTAATAAGAGCCAACTTGGAGTCGGCTTTTCGACAGTGCCAAACAAGTGAATACTCTTTTTCTTCTATGAACGAACCCGGGGTTCTGTCAACAAAAACTTCAAGTATTGGTTTGATCTGCGTCTTCCATTTGTTTTCCAATCGCTCAATCATCTCCCATTTTTGACCGTGGTTCCTAACCCAAACACCATGTTCAGCAATGAGATCAATTTCATCGAAATTGAACCATTTGTCGAGAGTATCACGGCGCCGTCCACTTGCGATAACCAGGGTGTTTTTGGGATCGTTCATCAAGCTACGCAGGATTCTTTTGATTTCGGTATCAGGGCAAGCATCATCAGGGTTTTCGCTGAAAGAAGTTAGGGTACCGTCATAATCCAACAATATTAGTCTATTCTTGCTTTTTGTGTAATCCATGAACAATCTATGCTTAATACTGGGGGTCAATTTGCTCATGCAAAAATCCGCCTGGATTTTTTTTGTCTGTTGCAGTCTTTCCATAAAATCATGTGCCCATCGTTCGATGCTGTACCGTTGTAAACGTTTTTGCATTACTGTATTACGACGTATCTGTTCTTCACTTGACATCTCTAACGCCTGCTTGATCGCTTCAGCGATTTGCTCTTTATTATTAGGATTGACAATAAGTGCTTCACCTAATTCTCGAGCAGCCCCGGCCATTTCACTGAGTATCAGAACGCCGGTTGCATCGGGTTTACTTGCGATATATTCTTTTGCGATTAGGTTCATGCCATCGCGCAAGGGCGTGATAAGTGCGACATCTCCAATTGAGTAAAGGGGGACCAATTTGTCAAAAGGTATGAGGCGATACAAATACCATATCGGTACCCAGCCTATGTCACCATACTTACCATTGATTCTACTGATTAGCTCATCGACGTGTTTTTTTAGTGCGGCGTACTGCTCAACACCAGTACGCGATGGTACTGCAACGAGGATGAAGGTTACCTTTTTCTTGTATTCGGGGTTTTTTTCCAAGAAAAGATCAAAGGCTTCCAACCTTTCCGCAATACCTTTTGTGTAATCCAAGCGATCGATACTGACGATTATCTTACGATCGCCCAGTCTTTTTCGTATTCTTATTGTCTCTTTGTGAACGGATGTATTGCCGTTCGCCTGATTAAATCTATTGTAATCTATCCCCATGGGAAAAGCATCGACCATGACCTTACGCTGAACTGTATTTATTTGTCCTAATGTATATTCATAGCCGAGGAGACGACGGGTACTTTCGGCAAAATGATGAACATAATCATGCGTGTGAAATCCAATGAGGTCAGCGCCTAAAAGACCTTCGATTATTTCAGTGCGACTAGGCAGGAGTCGGAAAATCTCGGAGGATGGGAATGGGATGTGTAAAAAGAAACCTATGGTCGCATTAGGATTTTTCTGGCGCAAGAGCTTTGGTAATAGCATAAGTTGATAATCATGGATCCAGATTCTATCGCCCGGCTTGGCGATAGCACTTACTGTTTCACAAAACTGTTCATTGACCCGTTTGTATGCCTTCCAGAATCTTTTTTCGTAGACAGCATGCTCAGTAAAATAGTGGAATAACGGCCAGATGACTTTGTTACAAAAACCGTGGTAATAATTCTCAATATCATAGGATGACAAAAAAACAGAATAGCACCCCCTGGCGATTAATTTTCTTTTTACAACATTTTTTTCTTTGGTGTCCTTGCCGACAACATACCCTGGCCAACCGATCCACAGGCTCTTGTGTGATTTGTGGAAAGTGTCAAGACCAGTCGCAAGACCGCCAACACTGGAGTGCAACTTCAGACTGCTTCCCCTTTTAGTTACGGTAACGGGAAGTCGGTTTGAGACAATTAGTAGTTTAGCCATGATAATGTACTCATTGAAATAATACTCAGTTTATACTATTAATCAAGGAAATCTAACATGCTCCAGTTACACCTGCTTGTTCAGAGGAGTTATGGTTGTCTAATATTCTTTCAATTGCTGCCAGATTTGTTTAAGTACCGCCGTTGTATTATTGTCTACATGCATGGTTAGAGGTACACCGGCGACTATTGATTCAATAACTGATTCATCGTATGGTATTTGCCCGAGGATCGGCGTTTCAGTATTGTGACACAGATCCGAAATTTTTTCAGTGTTGTTTATGTTAATATCGTACTTATTTATTACACAGGCTGCCTTGATACCAAGGCTATTAGCAAGTTTTAATACCCGTGTCATGTCATGGATCCCTGAGAGAGTTGGTTCAGTGACAATTAATGCAATATCAACACCCGTGAGTGATGCGATAACTGGACACCCAATACCGGGTGGTCCGTCAATTATTACATATTCCAGGTTGTTTTTTTGCGCGATTGCCTGAGCTTCTTTTCTAACGGTGGTTACGAGCATCCCGGAGTTCTCTTCAGCAATACCTAATTTTGCATGGACCATGGTGCCGAATTGCGTTTCTGAAATAAACCATTGTCCTGCTTCATGTTTGGTCATGAATATGGCACTTACTGGGCAAATATGTGTGCAGACTGCGCAGCCTTCGCATGAAATCGTATCTATTCTGAATTGAAGCTCATCGTTTTTCAAAATTGCATTGTACTTACATACCTCAACGCACTCGCCACAGCTCGTGCATTTTTCCTGATCAATGACTGCTTTTGGCAATCCAGTGAAGATCCGGGTTTGTTTAATTTCGGGGTGGAGCAAGAGGTGGAGGTCAGCAGCATCAACATCACAGTCTGCAATGACACTTTTATTGGCGAGGACTGCTAAACATGCGGCGACAACGGTTTTTCCAGTACCACCTTTTCCACTAATCACCAAAATTTGCTTCACGCATTGCTCACAATTTCTTCATGAAGTTTTGAGAATGCAGTTTTGTATTGAGAACTGACTTCGAGCAGGGGGATTCCTTTGGAATAGGCAACGGCAATCTCTCTATCCAGAGGGATGCGCATCAGTATTGGGATGTGTTCTTTTCTGCAATAATCTTCTGTTTTTTTATTGCCCACGCCGTCACGGTTGATTACGACCCCAAATCGCAGGTTCAATACCCGGAGCGTATCAACGGCAAGTATCAAGTCATTTAAGCCAAAAGGTGTTGGTTCAGTTACCAAAACAGTATAATCAGAGCCTTTAACTGCTTCGATCACTGGACACGAAGTACCAGGCGGAACATCTATAATAGTGAATTGGTCAAATAATAACTGGTTATTTGTCTGTTTATTTATTTCTTCCTGTTTACCAGTTATTTTACATCTTTGTGCTTCTTCTTCAGTTTCTCCATTTCTCCGTTTCACCGTTTCACCGAATGCCTTTTGTTTTATTTCTTTAATGAGTGGTGGTGCCATTGGTTCTCCAATGTTCAATTCGCCGTGGATAAATTTAATTGTGCCTGCATTTCCTATTTCTAAAACGCCGATTTCCTTACTCGTCTCTGATAATGCATTTTCCGGACAAAGGAGTGTACAACCGCCACAACCATGGCACAATTCTTCGAAGATAAGGACCTGTTTTGTATTTTTAACAACGGCGATTGCGTTGTATACACAGATATCAGCACATTTGCCGCAGTATGTGCATTTTTTTGTATCAACTACTGGGATCTGGATACCGACTGATATGGTTTTGTTTATTTTCGGCTTCAAGAAAATCGCTGCATTGGGTTCTTCCACATCGCAATCGAGAAATTGAATTGGAGGATGGTTATGTTTGTGAGATAACCAAAGTGCATAACTGGTCGCAATTATTGTCTTACCAGTGCCGCCTTTTCCGCTTGCAAATGAAATTATCATTCTATCTGAATGATTTTACCAACCCCAATATTCAGGAAATTGTCTTTATACTCATTGACGAACAGCTCTCGGCAACGGTCGCCACTACAATGACATGGTCCGGCATTTACAACATTCAGTCGTCTGAATTGGGCAATGATATTTTTCAGATCAGAGTCTGTATGTCCTCCTAAATGAAAACCGCCAAATACCATATTGATTTCTTGATTAAAGCGCTTTTGTACGCTTTCGATAATGTTGATAATCCCGGGATGTGCACATCCCGTAATAATTACCAGCCCTTTCTGAGTTTCGATAATGAGCGATTGTTCTTTTATAGTTGTACCAAGTGTGCCACTAGTGTGAATGTGAGAACATAGCTTTTCAGCAGTATGACTCTCAATGAGATGCGCACCTTTTGATCGGACAATATCCTTAATGCCATTTGAGAATGATGGTAACATGTAGACATCAACATTGGATTTTTTTTCTAAGAAGCTTTGTAGACCCCCAGTATGATCCCAGTGGTCGTGTGATATCAGCAGTTTATTAATCTTGTTGGGATCAATTCCAAGATTCTTCACATTATCAAGCAGTATTTTTCCGTCACCACCGGTATCAAATAGAAGCGTATTCTCAAGTCCTTCAATAAGGCAGGAAAATCCCCATTCGATTTTTAGCTCTGGATTATGGGGATAATTGTCAAAAATGATTGTTATCTTCATTTATATGTTCCTGATTAATCTATCAAGCCTCAGGGAAATCCTTTTCACTTTTTGGGGGAGATTAACGGGCATAAATGCCCTACTCCAGTTCGATTTATTAACCTCTTTTGCAGATGCCGTCATCTGAGCATGGTGGGGTATCACATCGTTCGGTTCTGCCGCAACATGTAGTTCCTTTGGGATGCGAGTTTCCCATTATAACTGCACCGGGTGCTGAAATTTGTTTAGTTAATTTTTTCGAACCACAATGTTTACATACCGGGGTTTTTTTATCATCTTTGCTCTTTAGAAATATTTCAGTTATTTTATTGCAATCTTTACATTTATATTCGTAAATGGGCATAAGTTCTCTTAATTGTTTGAGAGTGGACAGGTACCTGTAGGACAGCTTGAGCTACTGGTAGACGAGGATTCACCCATCCTTACGCCAAAGGCTGCAAACTGTTTTTCCAGATTTTTGCTGCCGCATTTTTTGCATTTTGGCTTTTCTGATTTGTTCAACATTAAAAAGTCGAAAACTTCACCACAGTCTTTGCACTTATATGTGAATATGGGCATATTCGACCTCCTTACGTCGGTAAATGCCTAAATGCCTAAACACCTAAAGTTATTCCTGTATTCTTTTAGGTATTTAGGAATTTTGGACTTTTAGGTATTTTCATTATCATGATGTTCGCATTTACCCAGTGCTCGTTCACAGAGCGATGCACCGCCTTCAAGTGTACCATTGAGAATTCTTTCTATGACGCCGTTAATATCACCAGTTATTCCAAGTACTTTTTCGATATTATGTTGATCAAAAAGGCCTTGGGCTTTCATGCCCATACCCCCGGCGATTATACACTCAATTCCTTTTTCAGCGAAATATTGCGGAAGAAAACCAGGCGAGTGGCCGGGATTTTCTATAACCTCTTTGTTTTTAAGCTTGCCATTTTCAACATCAAGGATTGTAAAATGTGGGCATCGACCAAAATGAGCGGATACCTGATCTTGGTCAGTTGAAATAACTATTTTCATTTGCACTCCTTATTTGCTATTGTGCAGAATTTTGTCGACAATTTCAGCAAATGCCTTGGATGCATCAGATTCAGGTTGGTGAATTATGAAGGGTTTGCCGTCATCACCCAACTCGACTATTTTTGGGTCTATTGGAATTCTTCCCAAAAAAGGTACGCCAAGTTCTCCTGCTGTTTTTTCTCCGCCACCTTTTTTGAAAAGATTTATTTGTCCACCACAGTGGGGGCATACCATGCCGCTCATGTTCTCTATGATTCCGTGTATTTTCAGATTTAGCTTTTTTGCGAAATTCACTGCTTTTCTGGAGTCAAGAAGAGAAACCTCTTGTGGTGTTGTTACGATTATTGCACCAGTTGCAGGTATCAATTGGGCAATTGAAAGTGGTTCATCTCCGGTCCCTGGCGGTGAATCGATAACCAACCAGTCAAGATTACCCCAGATTACATCGCCGAGGAATTGCTGAATAACTTTCATTTTTAAAGGTCCGCGCCAAATAACTGGCGTCGCGGTGTCTTGTAAGAGAAAAGCCATTGATACCAGCGCGAGGTTTTTCGTAATTGCAACTGGTAGTATGCGGTTATTACCGGCAGATTCTAATCGTTTTTCTTCAACCCCGAGCATCTTTGCTAAGTTTGGACCATGTATGTCAACATCCAATAGACCGATCTTAAGTTGTTTTTCACTGAAAGCAAAAGCAAGGTTTGTGGCAACAGTGCTCTTTCCGACCCCACCTTTACCTGAAAAAACGAGTAATCTATTCTTGATATTGTTCAATGTTTCTGCAATTTTCTTATCATCTTCAGTCTTTTTTTCCTGTATCATTTTTTCCTTTATCAGATTATACTACTTTATTTTTTGTTTTCAAGCTCTTTTATTCTTTTGCTTATGGTTTCGAGTTGCTGTTTCAGATAATTTGCCTGCTGCTTAAGCATTTGCAATTCCTGCTCTGGATTTGGTTGGGGAAAACCAGGACCTTGTGAGGTACCATATCCCATTCCATAATGCGACCCTACATTTGGTCCAGTTATTGGATTGAGCTGACCTGATTTATAACGCTCTATTGCCTCACTTACTGTTCCGACAACACCGGTGATGACCTTAGTCCCGGCTGCCTGTAGGGTTTGAAACGCATTTGGACCGCAGCTTCCAGTGAGCACCACTTCAACCCCTTTATTTGCAACCAATTGGGCAGATTGAATCCCTGCACCGCCCATAGCATTAACATTAGGGTTTTCAATTGCCTCAAACTGCATTGTATCGGTGTCAACAATCAAAAAATATGGTGTGCGACCAAATCTCGGATCTACATTGGAATTTAAGTCAGTTCCGGCAGATGTAATGGCTATTTTCATATTATCTCCTTATGTTTGATCTGTTTTACTCGATTCTATTTCCTTAATTCTTTTTCTTATGCCCTCAAGTTCATCCTCTAATATTTCTGTCTGTCCTTTGAGCATGTCCAGTTCATTCGCCGGGGATGCATAATTAGGATAATAGGGGATAGTTGATGCATACTGATTCGCATTAGGCGTAGCCCACCACCATTTTGGCAACCAGGGGAAATTCCTGCAATAAGGATAGGGATTACCCCAACCACGACCCCAGCCTCGCCCAAAACCTCTTCCAAAGCCAAATGGCATGATTACCTCCTTTTATTGACTATCACCACCCCCAACCACGGAACCAACGACCTCCACCACGGCCACGCCCGAATCCTCTTCCGAATCCTCTTCCAAACCCATATGGCGGGGCATAGGGAATCCCGGCATAGGACGTGGGATACGGTTGTCCATAATATCCTGAGCCTTGATATGCATAACCATAACCCTGATACGCATTAGGATAACTCTGATACGCATTAGGATAAGCATAAGGATGAAAACCTCTACCTCGGCCAAATCCAGGAATTGGGTTAGCAAATCCTGGAGTCGGATAACCTGCGCAGATTCCTGCTGCGCGACCAGTCATTGGTCCAAGACCCATAGGACCAGTTCTATCTCCACCTGGCATAATAGCCTCCTTTTACTTATTAGTATAGCAATATCCGTGCCAGGTAGAGTGCATAGGGCAAAGAGCATAAAGCATGGGTAATTTCCATGAAAAATAATGAAATTCACATGTTTATTAAAGTATATAGTTAACATCTATTATACTGGGGTTGCTGTAGGCTTGTCACATTATTGAAACATAAAAGATTTTACTTGATAAAGTGCTGTAATATCGCAATATATTATGTTTCAAAAAAGTAACATATGTCTTTTATGAAACAGCTACATATAAATACCCAATTTACCCACACCCTTAATTTATTGTAGTTACCCAATTTATTGGGTTTTGTTGTCAGAATGCCTGATAAATCAGGCAACTACATTTTTTTGGGGGGGTTACTGATTCCAAGACTTTTTCAAGAAATGTGCTTTCTGGTAATGATCCTTCGAATTGCACAGTTTCATTTATCACGATTTTTGGTACTGAAAATACATTATATCTTTGAGCCAATTCTGGGAATTCCTGAGCATTAATCATATCCGCCTTGATATTATCATTCTCGACTGCCATATTGTGCGCCATAGAAGCAGCTGGTGCGCAATAGGGGCATGAGAGAGTCACAAATACCTGTATATGGACTGGTTTAGATATGGTCCTAAGTCTCTCAATAGTTTGTTCAGAGAGTTCTGAGCTTGATTTTGAAACGATATTTATGGCATTCAAAAGCGTCGCAAATTCATGACCTGCAGGTATGCCATACATTCTTACACCAAAATCCTTATTCGATTGTACCAGGGTAACAGGGACTCTATCGATACCATAGTCCTTGACTTTATCGTCATCTTTAGCGATATCGTATACTTCTATACTTATCTTGTCAGATAATTCAGAAACCTCTTTCATGAGTGTTTCGTTATCCTTGCAGGTCGGGCATTCACGACCCGGGACAGTGATCGTATCGTCGCGTGTGAAGACAATTAACTTAATAGGATCTTTCAAATCCTTAAATATATTTTTTACTTCTTCTTTTACTTTTTCATCTAAACCAGACATTATTTCTCCTCATTATGCTCTTTTGTACTGAATTTATTTAAATAGACGAATTCATTAATCGGTAATCTCGCTGGTCGTTGTCCTTCTGCTTCTACCTGCTGCCTGGAAAGACCAGGATTTACCGTATTTGATTTCTTACCGACAATAACGAGGGTGATGACTTCCATATCAGGAGGGATATCTAAAATCTCCCGAGTTTTCTTTGGACTAAAACCAGCAATAGGGTGAGCGACCAGACCCAGCTCTGTTGCACGCAATATCAAAGAAGCTGTAGCCATGCCGGTATCAAAAGCGTAATACTTTCTATCTTTAATGATACAATCGAGTTTTGGTTTTGATAAAACTGCGATCATCATTGAAGCTGCTTGTGCCCATTCGTTACCAGGCGAAAGTGCAGAATGCATCTCTTTTAGAATACCCGGATCATAAATAAAAACATAACGCCATGGTTGGTTGTTAAAACAAGAACAGAAAAGCTGTGCGCTGACCGCTAATTCATTGATCATACCCTCGGTGATCACAACCGGTTCGAGTGAACGGTAAGCCCGTCTTTCCCTTATCGCGTCAAAAACATCCATTATTACTCCTTATTCTTTTTTCAGAAATCCAATTATTTCTTCGATATCTGGCAGCTTTGAGATATCATATATCTTGACGAAGATCACCCGCTGGTTTTCATCGACGATGATATTAGTTCGCTCTGAGAAACCATCTTTTTCTCTAAATATCCCTAGTTTTTGCGCAACTTCACCATGAGGCCAGAAATCAGCGAGTAAATGAGTATGCTTGATATCTAATTCCTTTTCAGCCCAAGCCTTTTTTGACGGCACAGTATCAATACTGAGCCCGAAAGCAACAGTGTTCAGTTCATCAAACCGTTCCTTATTATTCTCCAGGGATTTCATTTGCTGCGCGCAAATATTAGTCCAGGCAAGCGGATGGAACGATAATAATACCTTTTTCCCGCGAAAATCTACGATGTGTATCTTTGCTCTATTTTGATCAAGCAAAGTGAAGTCAGGTATTTTTTCACCGACTTTGATATTATCTTTATTCACAATAAACCTCCTAGCAATACTTTAGTATTTGAAAACATACCTTAATTATCGCTTAGCATATCGTCGTCTCGTTAATGGCTTTTATCATACTCCACATCACCACATAATCAACACAGTCTTACGATCATAATTATTTATTCACGCACACCCGTTCAAAGTTATGACATGGCTAAATGATCAGGGTTTACCTACATTTTTATAGGTATTTAAGGTCTCGAGCATGTTGTGAAATGTACGGATTTTTTTCGTAGCTTAATCGATTCCCGCATTGATTTGTATGATTATTCGATGAATTTGGCAAATCGTTCTCGCTTTGCTTTGCAAACCGGACAGATTTCAGGAGGATCATTGCGGGCGCATAAATAACCGCATACCTTACATCTTCAAACAGGATAGTCCAACGAAGAATTAAGAGAAGTTGCTGGTTTTTCACCAATCTTATCTCTTTTTTCCTTTGGTGGTCTTCGCTCAGGGATTGAACCGGCAGATATTTTCTCATGTATGACTACTTGCGAAACATAGAGTCCGCAATAACATGCGCCGTGTTCAGTAAGATCAGCATCTCGGTAATCGCACGGGCATATGATATCCCGGTCATTCCTTTCTACTCCATCTGCAAGCCGGCATGGACAAGCCCAATATCCATATCTTTTTTCATTTGTTAAAAGACCATCAACCAGTTCCCTTGTAAACTCGATATCAGGATTCAATCGATAGCCTGCTGCTTCTGCCTCTTTTTTTAATTTTTCATACTGGCTTTCTATTTGTTTTTGATATTGCAGCGCATCATTCATTATTTATCAACTCCTTAATTTTTTGTACATCATACCCTACTATACTTTCTTTATCATTGACAACAATAGTCGGGAATGACCCACACGGGTTCCATCTCTCCAATTCCTTTTTTGCATTCTCTTTCTCATCATCGTCTAATAGATCCACAAAAACATAGTCATAAGCTATGCCTAACTCCCGTAGCAGTCTCTTTGTTTTCTTACACCAAACACATGTGCTTAGCGCATAAAGCATGATTTCCCCTTTGTTTTTTCCATCAATATGAGTGAATTTCATATTTTACTCCTTTGTCTTGTAGTATGTTGCGCCTATGACTCAGTTTCTGTATTCACGTACTTTTCTGGGTTTTCATCAAATGCTCTTTTACAACCAGGAGCACAAAAGAAATAGGTTTTACCCTTGTATTCACTTTTATATTGGGCTGTTTTTTCATCGACTTCCATTTCGCAAATAGGATCAATAACAATCATTGATCACCTCCTTTTAGTTTTACCGGTGGCGAATATTTCTTTAACATTAATGAAAGGGTCACCACCGTTACTGAACTCAATGCCATTGCTAATCCAGCAAATTCCGGGCGAAAAGTAATTCCAAAAAATGGGTATAATAACCCAGCGGCAACCGGAATTAATATAGTATTATATGCAAAGGCCCAGAATAAATTCTGTTTTATTCTTTTCATAACTTTTTTACTCAATTGAATCGCTGCTACTACATCTAAAAGATCATCGCTGATGAGTATTATATCACCGCTTTCTACAGCGATATCTGTACCACTGCCAATAGCGATGCCTATGTCTGATTGAGCAAGTGCCGGAGCATCATTAATGCCATCACCGACAAAAGCGACAACTTCGGATTTTTTCTGTAATTTCTTAACCTCATTGGTTTTATCCTCGGGTAGAACTTCGGCAATAATATCATCTATCCCAGTTTCTTTTGCTATGGCATTTGCTGTCTGCTTATTATCGCCAGTGACCATAACTACTTTAAGGTTCATTTTTTTCAGTTCTTCAATTGCACTTTTACTTGAAGGCTTTAAAGCATCAGCGACCCCGATTAAACCGATTATTTTCTTATCGACAGCGATTAGACTTATGGTCTTACCTGATGATGACAAACTTTGGATTTTTTCTTCAAGTTCTGACGGTAAAGATATGTTTTTCTCGGTGAATAAAGACTTTTTACCGATAAGTATTTCTTCCTTTCCTATATCAGCGCGTACTCCTTTGCCTTCAATCGTATCGAAGTGCGTCACATTTATCAACTTTTGTTTGTAATCTTTAGCCTTATTTACTGCGGCAACGGCGAATGGATGTTGTGAATTTTTTTCAACGCTTGCCGCCAGCTTCAATAGATGTCTATTATCGAATTTCAAACTCACCAAATCAGTAACTTCAGGGAGACCCTTAGTAAGAGTACCTGTCTTATCAAAAATTACTGCCGTGAGTTTTTCGGCGCGTTCAAGTGCCGCACCGTTTTTAATGAGAATACCAAGTTCTGCGCCTCGACCAATGCCGACTGTTACTGCAGTCGGCGTGGCAAGACCAAGGGCACATGGACAGGCAATTACAAGAATCGAGATCAATCGAGTTAGAGCAAAGAGCAGCGTGTTATCTAATATGAAATACCAGATAATAAAGGATGCTACAGCGATCGCTAATACCGATGGGATAAAGTATGAAACTACCCTATCGGCAATTCTCTGAACCGGTGGTTTAGACCCCTGAGCTTGCTCGACTAGTCTGATGATCTGCGCTAAAAGAGTATCCTTGCCGATCTTGAGTGCTTTGATCTTGATTACGCTGTTTTTGTTGATCGTTCCACCGACTGTCTTGTCACCAGCACTTTTAAGTGAGGGGATTGGTTCTCCTGTGATCATTGCTTCATCAACATAGCTCTTACCATCGATCACTTCACCGTCAACCGGTATTTGCTCACCTGGTTTCACAATAATAATATCACCGATCGTTACATGCTCGATCGCTATGTTCATTTCTTTCTCATCACGGATCACAGTGGCTGTTTTTGCCTGAAGACCCATTAATTTTTTTATTGCATCGGATGTTCTTCCTTTTGCTTTTGCTTCTAAATATCGACCAAAGGTTAGAAAGGAGGCGAGCATTATAGATGCTTCATAGAAAAGGAATTCTCTTGATAGGACGATTTCAAATGTGCCCAGAATACTCGATAAGAACGCAACTCCAATACCCATCGAGTACATAACATCCATACTGAGATTTTTATTCTTCAGAGCACGATAAGCTGCTTTGAATATCGGTAGAGAAACATAGATGAAAACGGGTGTTGTCAAAATTAACATCCCATAAGGCGCGAAAGACGGAAGGGATAGGGGTAGATACATAAGTACCATTAACGGAATACCAATAGCAAAACCGGTGATAAATCTATTGCGCCGTGCTTTTAATTCTTTTGCCCTTATTTTTCTTTCCATATCTATTGTCTGATCACCCTCGACACCGATATACTGATAGCCTGCATCTTCAATCGCTTTTTTCATTTCCAAAACGGCAGTTAGCTTTGGATCATATGTAACAAAAGCTTTTTCAGCACCGAGGTTCACATTTACATTGATCGTACCATTTATGTTTTTAAGTGAATTCTCGATCGTGCGTACACAAGTTGCACACGTCATACCCATGATCTTAATTTCGACATCTTTTTTATTATTTTTTTTCATCTTTCGATACTCAGATCATATCATAAAATGAGGACCGTATCGACGAAGAGTTCATACTTTTCATCCTCATTGAGATCGTGAATTAATACTTTCTCGACTGTCTTAACGCCTTTTATTTCGATTATTTTTGATTCATAGAGTACTTTGACATCAGTTTTATTAAGCTTTATCTTTAGAGCCGATTTTACGGGCAGGTCTTTTAGCTGGGTTACAAGAACGACGCGTGGTGTGTATTTTGATATTTCTATAGCCGCTTCTGCAGTTTTGTCTCCATTGTCTATAATGATCGTTCTCTTGTCTTTGAATGATGAGAATTCATCGATTTTATAGTAAACCCCCTTATCAAGAAAATCATCTTCACCAGTCAGCCTTTTTATACCTTGCTCGATTTTTTGAGTTACCCCGGTTTCACTTTTTCCCCTACTTCTATAATTTTTAATGGCATCTTTGAGAGCATCCGCGGCAAGGTTTGAACAATGCATTTTAACCGGGGGCAATCCGTTCAGTTCACTAGCAACATCATTTCTTGTAATACTCAGCGCTTGCTCTAATGTTTTCCCCATGGCTAACTCGGTGATCATACTCGCTGTTGCGATCGCAGAGCCACAACCAAAGGTCTTGAATTTCATGTCTATGATCTTATCATCCTTGACCCTTATGTAAATCTCCATAAGATCACCGCAAACCGGATTTCCGACACGTCCTACTGCAACATCCTCACCTTCCAATGTGCCGACATTCCTGGGCTTACGGAAATGGTCCAGAACTTTTTCAGAATATTGCGTTGACTTCATCTTACTACTCCTCCTTATATAACGGGGACAGCTTACGTAATTTATTAACTGCACCGGCTATGACATTCAAAAACGTATCAAGGTCTTTTTCTGTGGTGAATCTACCACAGGTTATTTGCAGGGAACCATGTGCTTCTTCGTGCAGCAGACCCGTTGCTATCAGAGTATGTGAAGGCTCGAGCGTTTTTGAAGAACATGCTGATCCTGTTGATACATCGATACCTTCGTCTTTCAGTGAAAGAAGCAAAGATTCACCCTCAATACCGCTAAAGCGAAAATGTGCATTATTGGGTAGTCGCCTGGAGGGATGGCCATTTAGATAGGATTTGGGGATATTGGTCAGTATCTCTTTTATTAATCTATCTCGATAATTCAAGAGCCTTTTAGCTTCTGCGGTCATTTCTATTTTCATTATTTCGGCTGCTTTTGCCATGCCCATAATACCCGGCACATTCTCAGTACCTGAACGCAAACCGTATTCTTGACCACCGCCGATAATGATTGGGTTGACCCGGGTGCCTTTTCTGAGATATAAAATCCCAACACCGCTTGGACCATATATATCGTTTGAAGAAAGGGTCAGCATATCAACAAGGTTTTTCCCGACATCGAGTTGCAGCAAACCTTCAGCCGCAACAGCATCGGAATGCAAAACAATGCCCTTTTCACGGCATAAAGTTGCGATATCGGTCATTTGCTGGATTGTCCCGATCTCATTATTGGCCCAACCCACGGAAACAAGGATTGTATCTTTTGTGATCCGGTCGTTTATCTTTTGTACATCCACTTCACCATATTGATTCACCGGAACTTTGGATACTACAAACCCATTTTTTTCCAGGAATTTCGAGATATTATGGATACTGATGTGCTCGATCTCGGAAATAACGATGTGATTACCTTTGCGGCGGTTGCGCATCGCGTATCCAATGATTGCAAGATTATTCGCTTCTGTTGCCCCGGACGTAAAGATTATTTCCTTTGCTTGGGCACCTATAAAATCGGCAATAACTACTCTTGCATTTTCCAGGGCCTCGGTAGCATCGTCACCAGTGGTGTGTAGGGAGGAGGGGTTTCCAAATCTTTTGCAGAAATACGGCTGCATGGCTTGAATCACTCGTGGATCAACAGACTTTGCCGACTGGTAGTCAAGGTATATACTCATATTATTATCACACAATTAAAACCACATAGTTGCATCAGCCTCAAGCGCAAGATCGTTCAGAGTCCCTGCGCCGACAATTTTAACACCGGAGATCAAGTCGACTTTATCCCAACCGAACATCTGCTTTGATGCTTCGCACACATATATCTCAATGCCCATATCAAGGGTTTGCTTTATCATTTCCGCAATAGTCGGGAACGCTCCGAGCTTTATTTTTTCTGCTTCGCCGGCAACGAGTACTTTCAATGCTTGCCCAAGATAATACACTTTCGGTGTAATGTCCATAGCCTTTGCAGTCTGCGCCAAGACCAGGGGCGAATACTGTCTTTCTGGTTTATCACTAGTCTGGACATATAAAATTGTGTTATTTTTTTTCACTGTAAACTCCTATTTCGATTTTTTAATTAAAAATCTTAATATATCCTTCTTTTTTTCAAAAGATATTATTTCATGGCCGGTGCGCTTTGCAAATCTTTTTAAATCTTCTTCTGCAGCAGGATCGTCTGCAAGGACTTCCAGTATTTCACCAACTTCAATGCTGTCTATTTGTTCGCGAGTCTGAAATAAGGGTTGTGGGCAGAAAAGACCAATGCAGTCCAGGATTTTGTTAGGTTTTGTTGTTTCTCTATTCATTAAATATATGTGTTAGAATTTGCCGTCCATTCTGAATTCAGCCATATCGAACCAGAAACCGGTATTAGTGATATTATCATATTCTGCCTGGAGCAAATCATAGTGAAATTTTTCTTCTTCAATTATCTTTTTGAATATCTCCTGTACTTTAGCATCGCTCGTTTCTTGCGCCCATTTTTCATACTGATCAATTGATTCCCTCTCGAGTTCCATTCCTATTCTCAAAGCCTCTAAGTCACTTGCTCGTTCTTCGTGTTCTTCCTTTTTTACTCTTGTTTTTAGTTTTTCCAGCACGGTTTCTTTGCTATTCTCCTCTTGTTGAACATATTTTTTCCACTCATCACTACCTAATACTGAGGTGAATATCTCACCAAATGTAGTAATGTGTCCTATTTCATCCTCGGCAAGTTTCCTGAACATCTTTTTGCCAAGTTCATTATGCGTCATATCCGCAACATGTTCATAAAAACTCCTGCCATTAATTTCCATTGTTGTGGCATATTTTATTACATCAAGGATTTCGTTGGAAATATTTTCCATTTTTTCCTCCTATATTTAATTATTCTTGTTTTGTTGTGGTCGGTGGAGTGAACAATTGCATTGGTTCTCAAATTCATCTTTTCCACAAACCGTGAATATTACAATATTCACGGGCCGTTATATTTTGTACGTCTATCTTGAACATAGCTTCAGATTTTCCGCCAGGTTTTAGGAACACACGATATGCCTGTCCATCAGCTATTAGCTCAATCCACTCGATATAATGTTTTTCTTCCATAGGATGGGGTATACTACCAACGGTTACCTTGATACCATCTGTAGTTTTTTCTATTATTGGGACATGTTTTTCCTTGGCTGCATCAACTGTATTCTCTTCCATAAGTTTCATTGGTTGATTACAGCAAACAAGTTCTCCAACACCTTCATGCAGGACCTCTACTATATTTCCACAAACTTCGCATTTATAGATTTGCAATCTTTTAGTCATTTTTTACCTCCTTTTAATTCAGCTAAAGGGTTGGGCAACTACAGTTGGTTGAGAAATTGTAGTCGCCTGATTTATCAGGCATTGCCCAATGAATTGGGCAACTACACTCGAAAGTAACCATTGTCTAATCTGTATATCCACAATTATTTTATCGTCCTTTTGATCTCTGATAATTTCACAAAGTGTCTCCGTTCTTCTTCTATGATGCCATCAATTGTTTTCCTCTGATCATCAGGGACAAGATTTTTTATTTCCTGGTAATACAAGATAGAATCTAATTCGGCATTTATCGCATAGTCAAGCGCAGCGTTCATATCTTTAATATTTGCTATTTCCTCATCGAATTTTTTCTGCGTGAAGATGATATTATCTGCATAGGCACGGAGATAAGCAAAATATTCTCCTGGAAAGGTCTCAAATGGTTCATATCTATCGATCTTTGAAACCATTTCTTCATATATTTTCTTATGCTTTATCTCCTCATCCGCGAGGAACGAGAATAGTTCTTTTACCTTTGGCTCTTCAAATTTTTGAACAATCTGACGATAGAATTTTTCACCATTTTCTTCTATTCTTATAGCGAATTGAAAGATTTCACTCGGTTCAAATAAACTCATCTTAACCTCCTTTAAACGATATTGTTTTCTTTATGTTTATTAAATATCTCATCTGCCAATTTTTCTAATAATGTAAAGTCATGTTCTTTTGGATACCCTTTTGCAATTACTGGAGAAAGAAGTTCTACTTTAAGATTGCCAAGCATACCCGTAATTGTATCGACCATTTTTCCACCCCAACCGTAAGAACCAATTATTGATGCAAATTTGGTCTTTGGTCTTAAGGCATTGGCAAGGTATGTTGCGTAAACTGCAGCTGGATGTGGACCAACAAGTACTGTAGGTGAAGCAATGACAATAGTAGCAGCATCAACCAGAGCCTTTGCCAATTCTCCAATATCTGTTTTTGTTAAATTAAATGGTTTTACAGTTATGCCTCTTTTCATTAAAGCATCCACAAAATAACTTACCATTTTATCAGTACTACCGTGCATTGAAACATAGGGGATGAGTACTTCGTTTTTAACATCGTCAGAAATCCAATCTTTATAAGCATCAAGAATAAAACCCGGTTTGTTGTGGATGGGTCCATGACTCGGTGCGATCATTTCAATATCGAATTGTTTTAGTTTTTCCATATGCTTTTTAATATTGTTTCGAAAAGGCATCATAATCTCTGCATAATATCGCTTTGCTGCTTCATAAACTCTTGCCTCATCCGTAGCATAGAGATCACTCGTTGCAAGATGTGAGCCGAAAAAGTCGCAAGGAAATAAAATTTTATCTTCCCGTAGATAAGTGAGCATTGTCTCAGGCCAGTGAACCCAGGGGGCCATGATGAACTGCAGAGTTTTGTTTCCCAGGGATAAAATGTCGGTATCATTTACTATTACAAATTTGTCTTCAGGAATCAATAATAAATCCATTAGCATTCCTTTGCATTTTGCATTTGTTACTGCCCTGGCATTTGGAAAAGCTTTAAGTATTTTAGGTATAGTACCTGAGTGATCCTGTTCAGCATGGTTGGAAATGACATAGTCAATAGAATTGATACCTAGTGAACTTAGGTGCTCAAGCAGTACCTGTTCTTTTGTCGGATCAACAGTATCTATCAGCGCTGTTTTTTCATTACCTTTTATAAGATAAGCATTATAGCTCGTGCCATCTGGAAGTGGTATGAGTTCGTCAAATAGCCTTCTGTCCCAATCAATTGCGCCTATTGAAAAGACATCAGTCTT
Organism: Candidatus Stahliibacteriota bacterium; assembly: GCA_030602565.1. Classification (GTDB taxonomy): domain Bacteria; phylum Hydrothermota; class Tepidihabitantia; order SM23-42; family SM23-42; genus JAUVZL01. The sequence goes on along the minus strand of JAUVZL010000006.1, from coordinate 2,215 downwards.
TAATTTTGTCTCCGCCATATTTATTGCTCCTTTTCAAACTTATCTTTTCCAACTCCACACACAGGACATACCCAGTCATCAGGGATCTGTTCAAACGGTGTTCCTGGTTTTACACCGTTATCTGGATCACCTCTTTCCGGATCATATACATAATTACAAACTGTGCAAATATATTTTACCATTTTTGACTCCTTTTCCGCTTTGTTTGGTTTTTCTGGCTCTTCTTTTATATATGTTGTTGCTGTTTTAGGCGCCTTACCTTTTAATACTTTATGATAGTATTCATAGGTCATAGGTTCTTTATCATTGATTATTTCTGCATCCATTAATTTTCCAACAAATAATGTGTGTGTACCAGCATCCATACTGCCCGTGACTTCGCATTCTAAATACCCTATGCTATTTTCTAAAACTATTGGAGCACGTGTCTTGCCAGTTTTGTAGTCAATACCTTTGAACTTATCAATATCGCGGCCGCATTTGAATCCAAAGGTGCCGATGAATTTCATCGTGGCTTGGGTGGATAGAATAGAGACAGTAAAGACTTTGCTTTCTTGGATGTATTCATGGGTCAAGTTCTGTTTATTTATACAAACACCTATTGTTGGTGGTTCTGCAGTCAACTGGAATACAGTGTTCGCAATCTGCCCATTAAACTTGCCATCCTTGCTTGAACTGACAATATAGAGTCCATAACTTATTTTCCAGAGTGCTTTCTTATTCATCGACGAGATTACCAGTTTTCGCCTAACAATTCAAAATATGCCCTTGGATGTGCACAGGCTGGGCATTTTTCTGATGGTTCAGTGCCCTCATGAATATACCCACAATTCCTGCAGCGCCATTTGATCGGTTTATCTCTTTTGAAGACTCTGCCATTTTTAATATTTTCGAGTAGTTCAAGATAACGCTTTTCATGTTGTTTTTCAGCTATTGCAATTGCGCTAAAGACTGCTGCGATTTCTGCAAACCCTTCTTCATTAGCTATCTTAGCAAACTCAGGATACATAGTAGTATGCTCATGATTTTCACCATCAGCTGCTGCCTTGAGATTGTCTACTGTCTTTCCAATTATTCCTGCAGGGAATGCAGCAGCAACTTCTGCTTCACCGCCCTCTAAGAATTTGAATAATCTCTTGGCATGTTCTTTTTCATTATCTGCAGTTTCAGTAAATATTCCAGAGATTTGTTCAAAACCTTCTTTCTTTGCCTGTGAGGCAAAATAGGTATAGCGATTTCTTGCCTGTGATTCTCCTGCAAACGCAGTCAAAAGGTTTTTTTCTGTTTTTGTGCCTTTTAAGCTTTTCATGATTTATCTCCTTTAAATAAATAAAATTCCTAAATGCCTAAACACCTAAATACCTAAAAAATATAATAACAAACAGCACGAAGTTCAAGCACTTTGTTTTTTTTCAACAGTATAACCAGCTTTTTTTATCTGTTTTACAATCTCGTTTTCACCAATGTCACCATCGACTTTTACTAATTTTTCATCGAGATAGACCTCGACTTTTTTAATCCCTGGAACTTTTTTCAATGCTTGTTCAATCGTCATTTGACAATGCTTACAGGTCATATTTGGAACAAGGAAAGAATAATCCATTTCAACCTCTTTCCTTTTTCTTTTTATGAAATTTAGAAATATGATTATAAGAAGGAGAATTGAGCACACCAGTTGAAGCGCGTAAGGTAATCGTCCACCAGAAGAGAGCATCTGTTTTATCTCTATGCCAGATATAATTGCATCGAGCAATATCCCAAAAACTATCGCAATACTCACGATAGATATCAGGTATAAAATCAAAACCTTTTTGCCCATTTTCTTGCCGACAAATGCGAGTGTTATCGTATTGGTTGCAGGTCCTGCAATAAGAAAAGCCAGCGCAGCACCTGGCATTAATCCCTTTGTCAAAAGTGCTGCAGCAATCGGAACTGCTCCAATAGCACATACATACAACGGTACAGAAATAATAAGCATCAGAGGATAGGCAATAAAAGGGTTTGAGAGATAAACACTCGCAATATCTTGTGGGACTAAAGCTGTAAGCAGACCACCGAGTATAATTCCGAAAAGGAGAGTTTTACCTAAATCCAGTGGTAAAATTCTGAATCCATAATATAATGACTGTTTTGCTCTTTCTGATAGGGATATATGTGAATGAATTCCATGATCAGGAACGCCAGCTGCTGTTTCTTTTTCCGAGGAGTAGATAAG
>JAUVZL010000060.1 GCA_030602565.1 Candidatus Stahliibacteriota bacterium | reverse complement strand
ATTGACAAACTTCAGTTATCGAGCTTACTGGGGAAAAACCGAAATCGATCTTAAAATTATCCCCAAAAAACAAATATCTGCTTATCATCAAGGTAAATTAATCCAGAAATTTCGTTATAATGGTGAAAAATGATTGACACCCGCAAAGAACTGAATACTATAAAAAGGGGACATACCGCTGTGCAGTTAAGGGGACATTCTAGCTGTGTCGTAACACAAAACAATTTGTTTAAAATAGAATACTTTTGGCGTTTAGTCAATAATCCTGCGGAATCATTGCGAATCCTGAGCGTGTCGAGGGACGTGGCAATCTAGTTTTTCGGAAATGTAGAATGTCAAGCTAAAAGTGCTGAAGAATTGAAGTAACCTGCCACCTTTTTTCACCATATAGTGACTTAATGACTTGTCCTTTATACTTTCTAGTGCCTACTGTTTTCTCTGTCTTGACATACGTGACGTAATAGTTAGAATAGTAATATAAAAAGGAGGATGTATGACTAAATATCTGTTGGTATTATATCTTTGTATAGGTATCTGCATCGCCGGCTCAGCTTATAAAGATGGTGTCCTGATGGGTCCGGGGATCGATCCACCGTCATTTGCCCAGGTGTTTCTTGTTGTCGATTCTTTTCCAGCTGGCGCAACTGATTATTCTACGGGTCTTGCATTTGACGGTCAGTATCTGTGGAACAATGAAACATTCTTTCATTGGTTTGCACGTATGGATACTGCGACTGGTTCTGTTATAAACTCATTCAATACCACTATCGGTAATAGAGATATGACATTCGATGGTCAGTACTTGTGGGCATCTGATTGGCAGACCTCATCTATTAGCCAGTTCGACACATCCAATTGTTCTGTAATAAATACATATTATCCGCCGTTCTATGCAGGCAAACCTAACGGCATGGCATGGGATGGTACACAGCTATGGGTGGGAGAAGAATCCGGGCGAATTTACCAGATGACCACAAGTGGCGATACGATTCGTTCTATTCCACCGCCGGTTTTCTATTCATATGATCCACGTGGCCTGGCTTTTGACGGCGATTATTTGTGGGTCGGTTACCAGAGTTCGGGTTTGATCTACAAAGTCGATACGGCAGATGGAGCCGTGCTTGAAACCCATAATGCACCCGGCGCTGTATCAGGGCAGCGATTCCAGCAGGGATTGACATTTGACGGTCAGTACTTATGGTCGACAGTAGGCGGTGCGGTACAGATGATATACAAAATCGATATCGGCATCGTATCTATTGAAGAACACGAGCAGAAAATCGAACAAAAATCAGGCATAGGCATTGCGTCAAATCCATTTACCCACCGCGCGGAAATAACACTTACTATCCACCGACCAACCGAAGCACGCCTATCCATTGTCGATGTTGCAGGCAGGACCGTATCAATATTATTGGACGGCTCTCTTATTCCCGGTGATTATTCTTATACATGGCACTGTACAGGCTGTCAGAGTGGTATATATTTTGCTGTCCTGAAAACAAATGGTGCGGTCGAAACAAGAAAACTGATTAAAGCGCGCGATTGAACCGAGAATAATTTAACGCAAAATTAAAATAAAGTTATAACACTATTTTCACGGTGGACTGCAGAAAAATGGGGTAAAATCTCTACAGGTTGACCGAGAATTAGGAGTAGGGCCTGTCTGCGTGCGACGCACAGGCAGGCGTTTACGCCCGTGAAAACATGTCGAAATTTAATCACATTTAACGAGCCTAAAGGCTCTACTCCTACAAATTTCGACATTCTCGGTCAGCCTGTCTACATTCTACATATTTACAGGACACCACCCATGACAAAATTGCCTCTCGATAAAGAGCTCAAAATGAAGTTAACAAAAAGAAAAACCCCTCGACAAGCTCGAGACGTTCCGGGCAACCGCCGCTCTATCCGGCCCTGCCCCGTTAAATACATAGATTTATAAACCTCAACTACAACTATTTAATGTTATGTGTGATTTATTTAACGGGGTGAAAGCTACAGGGGTAAAGGTGGGGCTCTGCCCCCCTTTTAAACTAACATCTAGTATCCAGTATCTAGAATCTGTCTTGTGTATTATAGTGAAATCTTGCATTTAGTCTGCAAAGCGTAAAGGTCTGTCAGCATACCTAAACTTAAGTATGAATATGCTATCTTGACATGTCTATTACATCGATTATGCTATTGGAATAATGAAAGGAGGTGGATAATGAAAGTTGTAACAATCATCATATGTATAATCGCATTAGTATTGGCTGCTACTGCTTATTCTTTTTATAATACCAATAAGCAAATGAAGGCTGAGTTCAATTTCAAGATCAATAACCTGGAACGACAGAAAGCAGTTCTTGAGAACGAACTCGAAATTAAAATAGGTGAAATTTCTAAAGAAAAAGAAGAGCAGATCGTGCGCTTGAAAAATGCTTATGATGAACTCGTTGCGGATATGGAAAAGGAAATCGAAGAGGGCAAGATCCAGATCACCCAATTAGCGGATCGGCTTTCGGTCAGCATGGTTGATAGGATATTGTTCCCTTCGGGTGAGGCAGAAATTACTCCTGAGGGTCTTGAAGTACTGGAGCGGGTGGGCAAGATCTTAAAGAACACCCAGAATAAAATTATCCGCGTCGAAGGCCATACAGACAATGTTGCGATACACTCTAACCTGCAAAAGAAATTTCCTACTAACTGGGAGCTTTCAACTGCACGCGCAATAAATGTCGTGCGCTTTCTCCATGAGAATGTTGGTATAGAAGCGGTACGCCTGCAGGCAATCGGCATGTCAGAATATCATCCAGTAGCAAGCAATAAGACGGCTGCTGGACGGAGTCGGAACAGGCGAATAGAGATCATTTTATTACCAGAGTATGGTGGGCTATCACCTTCGCCTTCGGAATAGCTCGATTATATGGGGTGAGACCATTTCTGAGAATTGGAGACTTGGTGAAACGGGAATGGGGAGATACGCTACGCTGAAGACATGATACTCTGAAGATACATCCGCCAAAAAGAGGGGCGGATTGAAGACACGCTGCGCTGAAGCAAAATAACAATAAAAAGCGTCCCAATGAAATAGTGAACATTTCATAGGATAAATAGGGCGTTTTCTAATCAAAAAAACCAGCCGAGACTTTAGATTTTGTCGAATGTCAAGTTGCAAGTGTCGAGTCTATCGAGATGATTTGACCCCAATTCCTCGCTACCGACTATCCCGTCTCCTTGACATTTCATTGGCTTTTTGTATTATTTCAGTAGGAGAAGTAATATGCCAGAGTTCGATAAATACATAAAGAAAGCAAAGTCTATGGGTATTACAAAAGCAAAAATCATTGATCCAAAGTCAGTTGTTGTTGACGATTGGGTGAGGTTGAAATGCCAATATGGCTGTGGTGGTTATGGCCAGAGCCTTACATGTCCACCCTATTCACCGACACCTGATTATACGAGGAAAATGCTTAGAGAATATTCCAAAAGTCTTTTAATGCAAGTAACGAATATCTCTTTTGATACGAAACCGGATTTCAGCCTAGAGCGGATTGTGGCTGATCTTGAACGAGAAATTTTCCTTGATGGTTATTACAAGGTGTTTGGAATGGCTGCTGGTCCATGTGGACTTTGTAAAACCTGTGAAACGAAAAAACCATGTAAGCATCCACATGAAGCTCGACCAGCTATGGAAGCTTGTGGTATCAATGTTTATGCAACCGCAAGAAATAATGGATTTGAATTGAACGTTGTAACTTCAGAGGACGATCCCTGTTCTTTTTTGTCATTAATAGTGATAGAATGAATTCTTATGCTAAGACGAACCCCTGCGGACTTACTGAAAGTCTCGATACTTGCAGCTTGAAATGTGAAATGAGCAAAGCGGGGTTGACATAAATCTACTATGGGATTCTTGTGGATTGGACTGAATATTGTGATTCAAAAGTAAAACAACGGACTGCCTGCGCCGTTACAAATAATTTGTAATGGTGCTCGTCCGGGGTGCTTTACTGATTTGTTTGAGGAATTGTCAAAATGTCAAGCACCGTCCCCACTATATGAGATGCACCGTCCCCATTCTACTTCTCGTTATAATGTCTTTTTGTTTTTAATTTTGCTCATGAGATATTTTACTTGTTGGTGAAAGAATTCTTGCAGATCTTCAATCGTCACGGGTTTGATCATTCTTGGTAGTTCTGATATTTTATCTACATTTTTAAGAGCCATGGCGAGCCAGTATTCGTCCATACCTCCATGTTTTTTACGCGCATGTTCGAAAAGCTTATCAAACGGCATAAACTCTCTAGACAAGAAATAAACGTCTACGAAATCTTTCTCGGCATATCGGTCAAACAATGCGGATAATTTATTGCACGCGATATCTAGTTCATTATCAACATAGACTCCATGCTCTTCATTTTTCACGATTTTTTGAAGGCGATACGGCGCGTCCTGGGCAAAATGGAGTTTTATTGTTTCTGCGCCACGCGAGAGAAAAGCTTCGACAAACGTTGTAAATTCTCTTGCAATTTCAACTCTGCCATTTACTAACGTGGAAATATTTTTTACAATCGGTACGACGCGAGGAACCATTTGCTCCTGCTCGGTGAAAAAATCAATGTCTTCTGAATAGCGGTGTTGAAGGTAAAATGCTGATAAGGCCGTGCCGCCAGTCAGAAAAAAATTCTCATTAATTTGCGAACGTGAAAATGCTTTGATAAAATCTATTTGAAGTTGGGTTAAGATCGTCATCTATCCACTCAAATACCACTTCCAGAATTCCCGTATAAATCGAGGAACACCCATGAGGTCATCCAGGTGCTTTTTGATGAGTCTGAAGTCAATATTGCACAAATCCTTCGCTGTGCCATTTGAAAGTACCCGGGCTAGATACCACTTGAAGAACTTTTCCGTTTTATAATCTTTTTCTGCCCAAGCATAATCCCATAGCAATCGTTTGTTTACTGCCACACCATATAGTGTTTCTATGGTTTCTTTCATGAGATAATGATATACTTAATGTGTGGAAAAGTCAAGATAAGATTCGGGGCAGGCTTTACCCTCTCCCTCAAGGGAGAGGGATTTGAGGAAGAAACGGTGTAATGAAAAACGGAGAGCAAACTATCATTTGTTTTCTTTAACAAAAAGCGGTCCAGGGTACTGCAATGATATTCTTGGTGAGATATTTTATTTCATCACCAGTATAAACAATCAATCCGGCAATAGCATTTAGGTGATTATCTAAGAAGAACTGGAGATCCTGTATATCTCCAAACGAAACTCTTTGCGAGAGTTTCACTTCAAATGCAATAACCTTACGATTGACCTCAAGAATGAAATCAACCTCTTTTTCTTTTCCACCCCATGTTCGCCAGTAGTAGAGACCAGCTCGTAGAAGAGAGGCGTAGATATTCAAATGGAGAAGAATCATCGTTTCAAACAAGAAACCAAGGAAATCTGAAGCAATGGAATCAGGTGATAGATAATCTGCAAGATAACAAACGAGTCCGGGGTCAAGGAAATATCCCTTTGGTGATTTTATGATTCTCCGTAGTTTCCCTTTTGTATATGGTCGCAGTTTTATAAACAAATGCGACGTTTCCAGCAGATTTATATATCTATGAACCGTCGCTTGACTCATAGAGCATCTGCGCGCCATATCGGTTTCGTTTAAGATAGACCCTGATTCAACTGCGAGAATTTCCATGACTTTTTTAAAATCACTCAGTGACGACACCACTGTGAGATATCTCAAATCCCGTTCAAGATAGGTCTTTGTGTATCCTTCCCACCATAGTGATACTTGATCGGGCATCTTCAGTTTCAGTGTTGGTGGCAAGAAACCTGCAAAAAGACATGCGGTTGGGCTTTTGCGTGTGAACGTCTTTTCTTCTGGAAACAAGCCTTCGATGAGATCTAAGAGCCAGGTTGGTTTACCTTTTTCTCTCCATTCGCGCAATGCGAACGGCAGTAATATAAAGTGCGTACTACGACCGGCAAGGCTTTCTGTAACCTGTTTCATTAAAAGAAGATTGGCAGAGCCAGAAAGAAGAAAGCGGCGTTTACGCCTCGTGTCTACCAACTTCTTGATAACAGGAAGTATTTCAGGAGCTTTTTGTATTTCATCAATTACGGTATCACGCTCTATCGAGAGCAATGAGAGCGGATCTCTCTTTGCCTGACCAAGAACATCTATGTCATCAAAGGAAAGATATCGCCAGCCTTCAAATGGTTTTTCATACTGCAGAAGGGTGCTTTTTCCTGTTTGTCGTGCACCACTGAGAATCATGACAGGATTAACCTCAATTGCTTTTTTCATATTTTCAGCTAGCCATCGCGGCTTATATTTCACTTTATCCTTTGATTTATTTCTATTCAGCATATGAATAGATTCTAATCACAATTCACATAATGTCAAGTCGAAGATATCGAGTTTATCGAGATGTTGAAAATATCGAAGGTAATGAGATGTTGAAAATATCGAAGGTAATGAGATGTTGAAAATATCGAAGGTAATGAGATGTCGAAGATCCCGAATATTTGTATTGAGGGGCACCGTCCCCACTATACACAAGCACAAAGGGAGTGATTGTTGAGGTCACTCCCCTTGTGCTACAATTTATGGTTTTTTATCTAACCTTGACTACTTTCCTTGTAATGAGACCATCAATTTCAATGAAATTGATACCGGGTTAGACGTGTGTAAAACAGGATGGAAAAGGCAAGATAGACAAGACATCATTATTCGATAATCTCTAATACTGCGCGTTTTCCTTGCTTCATTGCCGCAGCGGTAATGATTGTTCTGACAGCTTTTGCTGTTCTACCTTCTTTGCCAATTACTTTACCCATATCACCTTCACCGACTTTAAGCTCATATATAATGCTCTTTTCGCCAGCGATTTCCCTTACCTCAACTTTGTCCGGATTATCTACTAATGCTTTTTCAATGTATTCAATAAGCTCTTTGAGCTCGCTCATGATTTACCTCCTTCTTTTGCAATCGGTTAAGCCACAGTATTGGTAGGTTAAGCTCTTCAAGAAAGCCAATACTTGATGAGACCCCGGTTTTATTCTAATTCTTCACTTCTGGGATCTTAATGACCCACTTTTTCTATGTAATTACCATCCCTTGCCTTTTTCAACCCGATAATTATATGTTAAATTAAAGTGTTTGTCAAGAAGTACCTTCAAAGGTGTTAACTCACCATGATGTCTGTACCAGCATTGACATGCCGGGATTCTCATTTATATTGGTATCGTGAAGGAAATGGGAAATGGGGAGATTGCCGCGCTTCGCATCCACCAAGTAAAGTGGCGGACAGGCGCAATGACGCTGTATAATTTTGCTTTACGAAACATGATGATGAACTTCTCGACTACGCTCGAAGAATAAATAAATTACTGTTCGAGCGTAGTCGAGAACATATATTGAGGAACTCCTCAATGCATCCTCCCTCTGTGGGACTTACTCGAAGAATAAATAAATTTGTCATTGTCCGGCTTGGCCGGACAATCCAGTAAAAAGATTTAGATTCCCCGGTTAAACCGGGGAATGACAGGGTAGGAGTTGCGGGGAATGACCCCGTACAACTTCGTTTTACGGGGCAGGCATAAGGGGGAGGTTGGGGAATGACCCCGTACAACTTCGTTTTACGGGGCAGGCATAAGGGGGAGGTTGGGGGAAGATTGCCGCAGGATTTCGTCCTTCGCAATGACAATATCTGTCAGGGGAAAAGAATCATGATTTCTTACTCTATTTGTTATATAATTGCGTGAGCTGATTATACCACGATCTTATGCGATCGAGGTTAGCACCTGGTTCACCATGATTAATGTAAAGTCGCCAGGATTGCAACGTCTTTAAAGTATCCCCTGTTTCAAGATAGACCAAGCCGAGGTTGATATGAACCTGATAATAATCAGGATAATATGCCAGGGCATTGTTGAAGTCTTCAATGGCTCCGTTTGTATCCCTGAGCTGAAACCGGTAAATTGCTCTACGGTTGTATGCGGCAGCAAATTTCTTAGCTACAGTTATTGCATCGGTATTGACCAATCTATCAGTCTGGTACTTTTCTGAAGGCGGGAAATCGATGGCGAAATCATTTGGTGGTACTGAGTCACGCAGGAATTGATAAAAGACGCCGTGGCTTTCAAGGTAAAAATCAAACCAATGTTTGGGCCATGCAGCATCATCATATATAAAGAAGTAGATAGGAATCTTGTCGATGTTTGCGTTCAGTATTTCGTATTGGATCCGATGGCAGTATGCTTTGCTAATATCACCATATTTATCTTTGCTGGTAGTGGCGAGTTCTTCTTGGCATGCACGCAGCAAATGAGCGACTCGTTCAGGGACAATAATATTGGGAAAATTACGCTGCAGCTGAGCTGGATACCAATCCATCCTTAAATAGAATTGCGAGATTGGTATAATCTGTTTTTGTTCGTTCAACTCTCGGTTGAACATACCACAGTAGACAAAATAGTCATCACTGATGATAATGGAATGATCTGCCAAATTATCATATATTGAGGTACACAGATCATCTAATGATGATTCGCTGGATAAATCACATACCCGGTAATTCATAATAACACTTATCAAAGGGAAGATAATAAGGGCAATCTTAAAGCGTGTTGGAACGAGTTTTGAAAGCCCAATTGCAATGAGCACCAGCCATAGCCCATACAATGGAAGATAATAACCTTGTTTATCAGGTATATTATACAATACTGCATAGGCAAACATAATAAACAGAATAATGATAAGCATATTCTTTAGTTTCTTATCTTTAATAAGGATAATGCCATAAAACCCTACCGGGATTAAAATGAGAAATTGCTGCCACCAATAGTTAAGGGATTGCGTCAGCTGCTCCACAAGGTATGTGCCCGAAAAGAAGAGCGTTCGGTAATGGAATGCCTTGCCTGAAACATAATTTATTAACCTTCCTGTGTTTACCGGATTGAAAAGATTGAGTGCGGGGTTAGCAGCCGCACGTATGGGGAAATAGAGATAGAGAAATAAAGGGATTATTGTTAATGGTAGGTAGCGAATGGCTTTTGTTTTCAGAAGCAGGACAAAAATGAGTACTGGTATGACATAAAATAATGCCGTAAGGTGGTTAGTTAACGCAAGACCCGAGATAAAGAATATCATCGGGATAAATCTTTCGTTCTTAGAGATATTCAATAACAAATACAAAATGATCGTCATAAAAAGCAAATTCAGGGTATATATTTCTGCAGCAACTGATTGACACCATATTTCTCGACCAAAGGCAAAGAACAAAGGTAAAATAATTGAAATAAGACGGTCTTTTGTCATCCTGGAAATGATAAAATAAAGAAAAAGAACCGTGATGCTTGTAAAAATACCAGGGAGTAGATTCAAAAGGAATGGAGATGCACTGATCAAGTAAAACAATCGACCAATGAGCACAAACAGAGGGTATCCAGATGGATGGGGTATGCCCAGAGTTCTTATTGCCAGATAGAATTCAGCGCCGTCACCCCAGGGAAGAGTTCGGGAGGCAGTAAGGATGTAGACAATGAGTGGTATGATGCAAAGATAAATTGGAGGCTGCTTTTTTAGCCAGTTCACAATGCTACATTATCATGATGGATGAGCAGGAAGTTGCTCATGATATTTTCTTTATAAGAACGTCGGTTTGCTCTATCCAAAGCGGGGTATTGAAATCAGTGTAAAGCTTCTTAGCTTGGTTAAGATACTCCAGTGCCTGAGCTGGTTTGTTGTTTGTGATCAATACTTCTCCAAGGGCATACAGACTATGAGCCATCTGGGTCAATGCATTTATTTCTTTGGCAATACCAATTGAGCGCTTGATGTTCTTGATACCTTCAGAAGGATTATCCCCTACTATAGCTTGCGCACGACCGAATATTCTGAGGGAACGTATTTCTGTATTTTTTATTTTCGTTTCTAGACCATACTTCAAGCTTTTCTCAGCATACTGAAGCGCTTTACCATCCCGGGTCTTAATATACGTGTCAGCCCACGAAGCATAGAGTTCAGAAAGCATGTGCCTGTCATTACACTCAAGCAACATCGGTTCAGCTTGCTTATAATATTCCTGAGCTTTTTTCAGATCACCAATATCCTGGAAATAGCCACCATATCGGTACAGTGTTTCACCGACAAGAGGTCTCTCCTGGGTTTTCCGGGCAATCTTTAGAGATTTCTCGTAATACATCCGGGCTTTTTCTGGCTGTTTTTGGGCTATGAATATGTCTGCAATCATTGCATACACTGTGAATGTCGAGCGGATTTCGTTGATGCTTTCAAATAGATTCTTGGCTTCATTATAATAATCGAGAACAGCCTCGTACTTACCAAGAAATTCGTAAGTCAAACCGATGTTCATTAAACCGATACCCTCACCTTTTTTATCCCCCAGTTGCCGACGGATTTCAACATTCTTTTCAGTAAAATCAATGGCGGTTGGATAATCGCCAAGAAATGAGTAATACACGCCGATATTATTATAACCCATCGCCATTACCCTTCTGTTCCCTATTTTCTTTGCGATATCAATAGTTTTCTTTACGAATTCAATAGCCGCGTTTATATTACCCATTGCTCGATAAACCGCACCAACGAGTAAGAAAAGGTATGGTAAGACTTTAATCTCACCTAATTCTTCATAAATGCTTTGTGTTTTTTTCAAAAGCTCTAAGGTTTCTTCATTTTTACCCAAACGCCATAAAATATGAGCTCTAGCGCGCATTCCCTCAGCTTGCAAATGTTTATCGCCGATTTTCTTGGCAATTGCTATGCCCTTATCGACCAGAGTCATCGCTTGTTCACTTTCTGCTTTTGACTCGATGAGTATATTTGACAGATTATAGTACAGTTCTACTGCAGCCGGTGTTTCGCTACCTTCAACCATTTTGATTGCTTTATACATAATATCTATGGACTCATCGAGCTTGCCGATTTGCTCCAGGACTTTGGCGATTTTTGAAATACTGTGGGCTTGTTGAGATTTATCTTTTACTAATCTTTTTGCTTCACGATAATGCTTTAAAGAATCCTCCACACGACCAATCATAAATTCGATATCACCGATTTTTTCAAGGATTAACGCCTTTTGTGGTTGGTCCTCAACAACTGATAGAGCTTGGTTATAGTATGAAAGAGCCTCCTCATTCGCGTACAATTCAGCTGCTTCGTCGCCAGCCTTTAATGAATAATGCAGAGCTTTATCAAAAATTTTGCAGGTGTAGTAGTGATGAGCCAATGTCCCAAAATAACCTTCAATTGCATCCTTGAATTTCTCCTCGATCGTTTCCGCGATCACTTTGTGATAGATTATTCTTTCACTCTTAAGCAAACTATTGTATGCAACTTCCTGGAAAAGGGCGTGTCGGAATGTGTAGAATACATTGTTATCTTTATTGATTTTCACAAGAAACTCAGCTGCTTCGAGTTCATCGATATGTTGATAACTTTCTTTTTCCTTAACGATTTCTTTCAAGAGTTCCTGAGGAAACGACCTGCCTATAATTGAGGCAATTTTTAAAAGGTACTTTGCTTCTTTATTTAAGCCATCTATCCTTGACGTAACCGCAGCATCAATAGAACCAGGGATTTGTATGCTATCTGGCGCAAGTTTGTCGCCTTTTGCTAATTTACCTGATTCAATGAGCCGACGCACGATTTCTTCAATAAAGAATGGATTACCGCCACTTTTTGCAATAATAAACTTGCGTAATGATTCAGGGATTTCCTGGCTTGTTAGGTTAACGATTAGCTGAGAACTATATTCCTGGTTCAAGTTCTTGAGGTCGAGTTCAATTGCATAATCTTTGTATTCGTCGAATATCGTATCTAGTAATGCCTGAATATTAGAGATATCTCCGATGCGATAGCTAAGGTATAGTGAAAATTTGTTCTTCTTTACCATGGGCAAAAGGAAATTCACTATTTCAACAGTCGTTGAATCCACCCACTGAATATCATCGATCATTAATATCAAGGGTTTTTCTTCGGTGATTTTTTCAAATAGTGTAGCAACTGCCAGGAATATCTGCAGCTGGAGCGAATGGCTATCTAAATGAAGGACCTTTTCCACTTGGTCTTTGTCGAGCGTCAGGTTCATCATCTTAAGCAAATAAGGCGCGATATCGTCTGCTTCATCAACAAGCAGCGATTTCATTTTTTCGCGGATTGGAGTTTCTGAAATTTCTAAAGCCGAAGGTTCATCAGCAGACAGAAAGTGGCGCAAACTGTCAGCAAAGGATTTTAAAGGTATTGAACTCTCGTACGAGACACCGCGGCTATCGATAAGTGCGATATCCGGCGCTGATATAGTCAGAAATTTCTTGAATTCATACAAAAGGCGTGATTTTCCAACACCTATTTCACCTCTGATTACAAAGATGGATGATTTAGCCTTGGTTAAATCTGTATACCCTTGCTTTAGTGTATCGAGTTCCTGGTCACGTCCAATCAAATCAGAATGCACTGCACCCAAGCCAAACTCAGAACCCCATTTTCTGCCGATGATCTCAAAGGGCATTACCTTTTCCTTTTTACCTTTGAGCTGAACCGGTTCATGGGGCATAAAATCAAAGGCGTGCCGGGAACGATTGTAAGTTTCTTTTCCTGCAAGGATACCGCCCGGAGGGCTAATGTCCTTTAGTCTCTGTGCAACATTTACGGTGTCGCCCATTACCGTGTAGTCCATCTGGAGATCTGACCCGACCTTGCCAGCGATAACCACTCCAGTATTGATCCCAGAATGTATGGTCAATTTTTCTAATGACGAATCAAGGTTGTCATTTATTTCTTTAAGTGCATTCTGCATGTCCAGGCACGCGAGGATTGCACGTTCTGGATCATCTTCATGCGTTACCGGCGCGCCAAAGATTGCCATGATACAATCGCCAATGAATTTATCAATGATCCCTTCATAACGATAGATCATAGCACCTAATTTGCGGAAACATTTATTCATTAGAATCGTCAATTCTTCGGGGTCGAGCTGTTCAGACATGGTAGTAAAGCCAGAAATATCAGCGAAAATCACCGTAACATCTTTCCGTTCTTTTTCGACAGTATCCTTAGTAAGAAGAATCTTCTTAACCAAGGATTCAGGGATATCTTTTTTAATGATGTCCATGCGATTTTCTATGACCGGTTCTTGGAGTTTATGACCACATTCACCACAGAACTTATTTTTTGGGGGATTTTCAGCTTGGCATGTAGGGCACTTCATGGGAAATCATATACAGAATAGCCTTAGAAATCAAGAGGCTTGCAGCCGTGCCGCAATTCTGTAGTGGTCGAGCCCTGTGAAATACTACAAGACTGAAGACGAAAAACAAACACAAATTTCATGACAAGGACAATACATACAAAGAAGCATTTGTCTGTTATTTCACGGGGCGAGCTTGCTCGACAGACATTTGCAGAGTAAACTCTGCCACTACAAATTATCGATTAATAAATGCAGACCAAGGTCTGCCACTACAATGTTTCGGTGGAAACTCTTTGCAGAGATATTTTTGCTTGTATACCGTTAATATCCAAAACCTTGCTGATTTCTCCAGTTTGAATACCTTTGTTTACCTCAACGGCGAGAGTTTCGCTTTTAAGGTAACCAAGGTTGGCGGCAATTGCTTCTTTTAGTTTCTCATCGGTTTGATAGAATATCTTGATTCTATCTGTGAGGTTGAAATTTGCTTCTTTGCGCATTAGTTGAGTTTTATGGATGAGCTCGCGGATCAAGCCTTCATACTCCAAATCCTGGGTGAGTTTTGTGTCGATACCAACGCCAAAATCCCCTTGGATCATAACGCTGGCACCGGGCACTTCGATTTTTCTTATTTCAACATCTTCTTTGGAAAGCTCAATCGTTTCACTGGCGACGGTTTCTTTAAGCGAACCAGCATTTATCAATTGCTCGATCTTCTCGTGGGACAGAGATTTTATCCATTGGCCGACTTTATTTACTGACTTGCCGAATTTCGGACCTATTTTATCAAAGATCGGCACGGCACTAAACATATAGACTTGACTAAGGGCATCGGTTCCTATCGCTTTTATAGTTTTGATATTCAGTTCGTCGAGTATCGTATGTTTTGCGTCATCAGATAGCCCTGGGCATTCACTCGGCACATTGATGGTCATTGATGCAAGGGGTTGGCGAATTTTCATGTTCGCTTTATTCCGGGCAGCGCGACCGAGCGAAACAATAGTCCGAGTTATAGATACTTTTTGTTCAAGTGTTGGATTAATACGTTTGCTGTTAGGTTCAGGAAAATTACAGAAATGAACGCTTTCAGGAGCATTTTGATCGAGACTCTTTACGAGATTTCGATACATATGTTCGCAAAAGAAAGGCATGATCGGTGCTATGATACGGATGAGCTTGACCAGGCACTCATAGAGCACCAGGTATGCAGCCTCTTTATCTATATCATTCTCTGATTTCCAAAATCTTCTTCGGCTGCGCCGAACATACCAGTTTGACAGATCCTCGAAGAATTTCTCAGCTCCTTTGACTACTGATACTAAATCATAGTTGTCATAAGCCCGGTCACATTGTTCAATCAGAGAATTTAGCCGGGAGAGAATCCATTTATCGAGCTTTCGCAAGTTGCTTTCTGAGATTTTTTTATTGACCGGGTTGAACTGATCGATTTTTGCATAGGTGACAAAGAATGAATAGACATTCCACAAGGTCAATAATACCCTTTTTATCTCCTTTGCTGGACCATAGCCAAAATTCAAATTCTGAACTGGATTATGTTTGGCAAACATCCAACGCATCACATCAGCGCCGATTTTCTCAGCAGCCTCATCTGACCATATCGCATTTCCTTTGCTCTTGTGCATTTCCTCGCCATGTTCATCGTGTAAGGACGCATACCCCTGGAGTACTCTGAATGGTGATTTTTTTTCCAAGACCGTGCTCATTGCAAGTATCGAA
>JAUVZL010000085.1 GCA_030602565.1 Candidatus Stahliibacteriota bacterium | reverse complement strand
TATTGGGACGGAAAGAGGAAATTATTAACAAGCGGTATGAAAAACTGGCCTTGGCAAGGGCGAAAAGGATGGAATATAATAACCAATTTTCCACCTTAAATCAGACCCCTGTTTTGTCCGATTCCCGCTGAACCAGTACAGCTTCTGCATCTCTAATAATTCAGCTTTGTTCAAATATAATTTCTCGGCCAATGCCTTTTCATCGTCTTTACTCAATTTAGCTTCATATGCCGTCTTAGAGACTAACTCTTGCAATATATTTTTTTTACTAGTCTGAACTATTTTACCAATTAAGTGTTGAAGTATGACTTCTTTTTCGTCAGAATTATTAAATTCTTTTATTAATTTTAACATGTTTCTAAACGATATTTTCTCAATTGATATGTATAACTTGTGCAGCCAAAGAAGTCCTTTTGAACCAACAGTTGAGGTAATCAAAAACAAAGTAAAAGGTATCTTATATTT
This sequence comes from Candidatus Stahliibacteriota bacterium, assembly GCA_030602565.1. Taxonomy (GTDB): domain Bacteria; phylum Hydrothermota; class Tepidihabitantia; order SM23-42; family SM23-42; genus JAUVZL01. Next base: position 7,902 of record JAUVZL010000085.1, on the reverse strand, counting down.
TAAAAGAATTGGATATGCATTTAGATATAAGTCTTTAAATCCATCATCAAAGGTAACCGCTGCTACCCGTCCCATCCGTGATTCCGCTATACCATCCACCAAACTATCAAATGTGATAAACTTATAACCAAGTGAAGTCATGTAAATGATTATCTTTTCAAAAAATTCAGGATCTGTCACGCCCACGCGGTGGTCCATTAAACTATTAGTAGATTTCTTTATTTGATGGAAACACAAAACAATTGGCCAATTAACAAGCCGAGATAACAACCAATTTACTCTCGTTAGAAATAGCAAAGGCTGTAAAGGTCTTATTAACCTTTTGATTATTCTAATAGATTGCGGTTGCATCGTTTTTCCTCACTATTGTGGCTTGGCTTATGTTTATGCACCATTGAAGCTATTGTAAGAGTAACCTTGCCTCGCTTAACGTGTCATGGATTTACACCAAAGTGCACTATATATTGTCTGAATCTGCCATAGTAAAATGCCATTTCCCGTTCGTTTCAAGAATTTGTCTACCAACCTCAGTCCCTGCATAAACAATTACAGGTACTACAGGCACCCGAACTATGCATTCAGATATGTAACCGGAAAGGACTAATGACTGATAATAGGGCGAATTTTCGGCACACCATACTTGTAAGCAATGCGCTCCTGCTTCATTTAACCTTTTTTCTGCTTCCCTGATGAGTTGACAAAAAACGTCTTGTCGATCATGGTGCGTTATGAAGTCGCAAATCGTACCGATAAGATATTCACCTTCCATAGACGATGATAATTTTGTAACCACATAACCAAGATATGTGTCACCTTCAATAGCTGCAAGGACTGCATAATTATCAGGATTTGTTAAGAATCGCCAATTTAAATAAATCTCGTTGCGTATAGTAAAAAATACATAATCTGCTCTTGACATTCCCCACAATCCATCCAATTCTGTTCGAAATTGTTCGACAGGTACTACGTCGAAAGTTTTTTCTTGTCTTGGCGCTCGAGATTGATGCCACCCTCGAGATCGGTAATATAAATATTGAAAGTAAATTCGGGAAATTAATTTTGATAAGTAAGGTCTGCCTAACCTCTGGCTCAACTTTCGACTCAGAACCTTTTCTATAGGTAGTACATGAGTATACTTAGACATATGTTTCACTTTGACAAATGGACAAGGTGGATAACCTAATTTTTTTTGGTACCCGGCTAAAGATAGCGGGTTAGGGGTTCCATAGATTATGTTAATACCGTTGGAAATAGCTTGTTCTGTGCATTTAGTTACTCCCCTTGAAAAGACACCTTGTCTTCTACAATCCGGGTGTGTAAAAGTATCTCCAATCTCTGCCCCTAGAAATTTTTTTCCCAATACTGTTATCTTTTTTGGAGTAATAGTTGCTGAACCCGCTACTTTACTACCCTTTTGCTCTAAATAAATAAAGCCTCGCTGGTAAGGATTATTAATAATCTTCCATTTGTAATAGTCTTTTTCTATAGACCTTAAGGCATTCCGCGGGAAAATTGCTCTGAAATTAGCTAAATCTTCACACATTTTGATCCTCCTGAAAAAAATTTAGAAGCTCATCTAATGATCTGTCAACCTTTGTGTAAATCCGCCTGAGGCGAACACAAAATCCTGTTTCATTCCACTTTAGTATTTCTGGCATACGCTTATCTTAGCAGATTATTTCCTATAATAAAAGTCTATCCCTCGTTCGATGCCCGATCGAAGATCGATCTTGTAGATAAAACCTAACTTCTTTTGTTTCATCGTATCTCCTGCCCTTGCAAAAACTCCGGAAGGCTTATCCGATAGACCAATGACTTCTGGACAGTATCCGCACACCTCTGCAGCCAATCTCGCGAATTTTTTAAAGCTCGTGTAGATTCCTGTAGATAAGTTTACTGCATCGGCGTTATCGATGATATCCATTGTTTGTAAAACACCATCAACACAATCTTCAATATGTATAAAATCACGCATCTGATTACCTGTGCCCCAAACAGTCAAGACGGATTTATCCTCATTGGCTAATGCACGTTTGCAAATACTGGGGAACGGATATGCATTGTCTTGGTCTTCACCATATCCGGAAAAAGGACGGTAGATAACTGATTTCAACCCATGTTTCTGAAATGCGAGATGCGCCAGGTACTCCCCGGTTAACTTCGCCCAACCGTACGTCATATCCGGAACGCCAATATCTTTGTTGAAATCAATCATATCCTCTCTTAATAAACAGTAGTTGTTTCTTTCTTGCAGCTTGATCGGATATGCAGCGCTTGAGCTAAAATACACTATTTTTGCAGGTCTCGTTTCTACTAGCCATCGCCAAAATGACGCATCTATGGAAAGATCTTCTGCGACGGCAATTGGGTTGTTTTCTATCATAATACGTCCACCCACCACCGCAGCAAGATGGAAGCAATAGTCGAAATCCTGGTCTTTGACACGTTTGAAATATTCACGACAATCCTCCATGTAAAAATGGAAGTTTGAGTAATCAAAAGGACAAAATAATGGCCACCCTTTATAGGGATCAATCCCTCCTGTTAGAGGTACGATACTATCAACTGCATGAACTTCATCCCCCATATCAAGAAAACGCTTAGTTAAATGACGACCGACAAATCCAGCGGCACCGGTTATCAGAATCTTACGCATTATTGAAGTGCCTTCGGTAAAGCATAAATGCCCTTGCTGATCTCGCGGGCAAGTACCACCAAATTCTTTCCGTGTCTACAGCAAGATCTTCAACAAGTCTCAGATTTTGTTCGTAGCCACCATACTCATTTTTCATGTCCTGAACAGGGTCATGTTCATTACGTTTTTGGATTACGGATGGCTTACCATAGGCAACTTGAAAACCTAATGCCTGCACATAGTAACTTGCCCAGATATCATCCATTCTGCCAATGTGTGGGAATACGAAATAATTCCTAAGAATTTCTGCACTGATAAATGTGTTTTGAGAGTCAAACGGAGACAGCCTATTACTCGCCATGGGGAAGACAGCTGGATCAAAAGTGCAATAGGGTGAGTGCTCCATGCGACATATCGCATCGATGTCAGGATCTCCATTCCATAAATCAGCTTGTATATCAACTCGAACAGTTTTCCTATATCTTCTGGAGTAATCCCGTTGTGCCACCAATTGCAATGGGAAACCGCGGTGCCATATATTTCTATAATTAGTAGCTCCGAGCGGATCGAATGCAGGAAGATCAGTCTCATAATAATTCACTTCGAGAGTCTTACCAACCATTAGGTCTTTACCCCAGTCAGGATAGGGTATGTTGTCATCATCAACAAGTGCCACAATCTGTGCACCCAGATCGTGAGCCCACAACAACCCGAAATTTCTGCGCATTATGCAATTCCAACCAATAGCATCAGAGAGTTCTCTGTCGTAGGCCTCTTGCATTTCAGGCGCAATATATGTTCCTCTTTTCAGGCTATAATCCCGTGGAGTTTTCTTATCGCCAACAACAATTAGATGCCAGCCATCCAATGAGTCAAAACGCTGTATGGCTTCTGTGACGGGATTAATCGAAGTTGCTACAATAACTTTCATTTTTTTCTCAGAGCTAAATCGTCTCCCCTTATTCTCCATCGTTCTCTCCTTTCTTATACCACCTTATTCAATAATCTCATTTTGTCAATATCCATCTGAAGTAGAATATTATGTTAGTTGATGATTACATTTTGTTTCGAAAGAAAATCTTTAGGATAATCCTTCTTATGGTCTCAGCACGGTAGTATCCTAATATCGCTACTAATATTCGATAGTATTTACGAGGGGCATTAAAATCAGGTAATATTTCGATTGTTTTCTTTAAGCATTCTTGAAATTGGTTTTTATCTATTCCATAATATCTTTGTGCATGTCGAAATAAACTTAAAGCTATTGCATGTCGCCGTTCTTTATTCCACTCATTGTTCAATGTAAGCCATCGTGCACTATCAAAGATGTGTCGTTTCATAAAAGTAAGCCAGCGAATTCGGTTACTTCGTGACACTCTATATTCGTGATGTTGGAAATAGTAACCTACGACCCCCTTGTAATGAACGAATCTACTTCTATTAAAAGCAATTCGAACTACGAAATCCCTGTCTTGAAGTGCCTTATAATCATTATTCCATCCATTTATATTTACAACTGCCTTACGTCTAATTAGATAGCAAAAAGGAGGACACCATTTATTACCTAAAAGAGATGCAATAGGATCAGGCATTGGTGCAGCAGAGAATATTTCATCAGAGTAATGGGGAAAAATGGAACTTTCATACGCACGACGCCAGTCACCATAACAAACATCAGCTCCTGTAGTTTCAAGCATATCCACCTGCATTTTCATGGCCATCGATGTAAGCCAATCATCTGAATCAAGAAAAGTAAGGTATTTACCTTTAGCATGCTCTATGCCTGTATTTCGTGCCTCCGAGCCGCCTCTGTTTTCTTTGTGGCGAATATAGTGGACTCTAGGGTCATCTAAGCTTTTGACAACTTCTTCGGTATTATCTGTTGAGCCGTCATCAACGATAATGACCTCAAAATCTTGATAAGTCTGATTTAAGACGCTTTGAATGGCTTTGCCAACTAAATGGGCTCGGTTATAGGTGGGGATGATTACACTGACAGTAGGAAGTTTAGGCATAATAAAACTATTGGATTTTTAGTTTTTCCAATACAATCGTATAACCCGATTTATGAAAATAACCGATACCAAGTTTTTGGAAAAAATTTACCAATAGTAACGATAAAAAATTAAATATGCTGGAATGTCTCCAAATAATAGGTCTTATGGGTTCAAATCTGTAACGATATATCAAATCTCTTATTTGATAGCCGCCTATTCGTAGCCGTGTTCTAGACAGAGGTGAACTTCCGCATAAATAACTTTTTAATATCTTCGGATTATATGGCTTTATGTGAGAGAGATCAGAATAAAATCCTTCCCACATCATTGGACTACTTATTACTAATAATCCACCTGGTTTTAATACTCTGTCTATTTCTCTCAAAATTCTATAAAAATCTTCAGGATTTAAGTGCTCTAAAATATGACTTGCATGTAAACCATCAAAAAAGTTGTCTGGAAAAGGAATATCGGGTAAAATTGCATGTACAGCATTTATTCCCAGATTTTTTAAATTATTCACAGAGTCTTTATTTCCATCTATAGCATATATGTCATTTTTACCCAAGAATTTAATGAAATTACCACTTCCAGCACCAATGTCAAGAATTTTATCACAGATAGCCAAATATTTTTTTGCAATATTGAAAAATGGTGTTCTATTATGAGTTGCATATTGCATAGATTGTTTAGATTCAATCCAGTTTTTTTTAAAAAACTCTATTATACGCATCATTATTTCACAAATTAGATGATTTAAAGTAAATTGCCGTTTCCCACGGGATTGTATTATATGGACCAATCCCAAAGAACCGCTTAGATTCGAATTTAGACAAGTATCGCATTTTAGCTAAATTATATCTTTCTCTGTCAGCATTATCCAAGATAACAACACCCTTTTTCTTTAACTTTTTTATTGCATGTTTAATACAAGCAGGTCTAGCGCGTCCATCAATTAATATTAAATCAAAACTTTTATCTGGATATTTGTCTATTATTTGGACATATCCAGAAAAGTCTAATCCGTGATATTCCTTAAAACCTGAAGTATATGAATTAGGATCTGCAACACTTCTTTTAAGTTTTAGTAATTCGGTTGGTTTTGAAAGAACATAAATTATATTTGAAATTTGCATTCTTTCAAGTAAGTCACTTACAAATCTGTACCAATTTTCATCATGTTCAACAGAAATAAGACTTTTAACGCGCTTAGCAAAAAAAACCGTAGAACCACCTGTCCCATATTCAAACACCTTCATTTCAGGTTTAAGATAGGAATTTAACCATTTGATAGCTCTAAAGGTCAACCATGGTCTGCTGTCTGTAAGGGTTCCTCTTCTATTTTTGAGGGAAGATATCCAGTCAAAGTAAAATGAAATATCTTTTGGATATTTTATAAACAAGTATAGAAATAATTTCAGTAATTGGTGCAATCGGTGGAAATTAATAATCATTATTTTAAACAAAGATAATAATCCCATTCTTTATTTCATCTTTGATTACTAATTCCCATAAAATGCCTTATTTCTTTTAGAAGTGGATGCACTCTATAATTGAAATATCTATCAAAGAAATATGCTATACTCAGATAAGCTAAAATACCTACGGCAACAAGTGAAAAAAAGCCCAAAATTCCGTTTATGCTACCACTGTTTTTTAATGCAAATATAAGTAGAGCCATAATTATCCCATTTACTAAAGGAAAGACTATCATTTTACTAAAATTTTTAATTCCACATTTTGTAATTATTATGACGGTAGAACTGAATCCAACGGTTGAAACAAGAATACTCAAAAATACCGCGATTGATGCTCCCAGTATTCCCCATTTAATAGTGCAAGGATAGATTAGAACAACCATTACGAATAAACGGACTACTTGCCATCTTGTCTCTTTTTTTGGCGTTCCAACTGCATGAATTACAGGACCCGTTGTTGCCGCTATTGACCTAACTAATCCGGTAAAAACCAATACTTGCATTGCAGGAACAGCCAGCATCCATTTTTCTCCCAAAAATATTCTCGTGAAATCCGGAGCCAAGACAAATATTAAACCCGCAATTGGAAAAGATAAAAAGGCTGTAACCTGTAAAACTTTTAAATAACTTTCCCTTAGTTTAGATATGTCATCCTGCAACTTAGAATAAGCTGGAAAAGTAACCTGCGAAATCGCATGTGTTATCTCTGTTGCCGGCATATTTGATATTCTGTAAGCCATTTGATAGAAACCAAGCATCGCTACACCAAGAAATTTACCAACAAAGGCATCATCTCCTTGGGTGCTTAGAAAAATCAATATACTTGAACCTAAAAGCCACTTTCCAAATCCCCATAGTTCCTTTACTTTTCCTAAATCAGAACTCAAATGGGGTTTATATGGATGAATAAAATAACTTATGATGAGCCTTGTCGTATTTCCTGCAAGTAATCCATAAACAAGTGCCCAGACATTTCTTAGTATCACCGCTGCTGAAACTGCTACTACAAAATCGGCTATCGTGCCTGTGAATTGATATATAAATTGCTTATTGAATTCCAGTTCCTTCTGGAAATAGATAACACCAATATTTGTAAACGCCTGAAGCAGAAATGAAAAACCTATAACTTGAATTATAGATTTCGCTTGGGGTGAGTCAAAGAAAATTGCCGCATACGGTGCAATAAACCATAATATTGCAAATAAGGTAATTCCACGTATGATTGAAACTGTCCAAGCACTATCAAGATATGGTCGAATTTCCTCTTTCTTTTGAATTAAGGCTGACTTGAAACCCGTTCGTGTAAAGGTCTCTAAAGTCGCCATCGTTAATAGAGCGATACCTATCAAACCAAAATCATTCGGTGAAAGGATGCGGGCAATGATTATCAGGCGTACAAAATTGAATAGTCGCTCAGTTCCCCTCAGAGCAAAAACCCACATGCCCCCTCCTACTACTTTTTTACCGAGAGAAGATTTTGTTGCGTTCATTTGAGAGAATCTATTTCTTCACTAATCTCAGGATGTTCAATTGAAGGGCTGCCAAATATTAAAAAGTCTTTTCTCATTACTTCTCGCATTCTCTGATGCAGACATGTGCTGTCACTCCTTTTTCTGGTTTATCACAATCAATCACTGGGTAATTCATTATGGTTATTAGGTCATTTTGGATACACAGATGGGCACAGATGGAGAACACAGATTAGCGCAGATGGATGACACAGATACAATCATGTGTAGATGCGACGTTTGATAGTCAGACGTTTTGTGCCGAAATTAGCGAGAAGCACTAG
>JAUVZL010000061.1 GCA_030602565.1 Candidatus Stahliibacteriota bacterium | reverse complement strand
TCAGGGGTGCACGTTGGAAGAATGTCGAAAAAACTTGACCGAAGCCATTAAACTAATTCTACAAGACCGTCTTGAGGATTCACTAAGAGGTATGCCAGCCAAGGCTATAAAGGAGACAATTTCAATATAAGTGAAAAGGATAAAATTATTGCGACATCTTCGTCGTCATGGTTGCATTTTGAAACGCGAAGGTACTAAGCATTCTCTTTGGTTGAATCCAAGGAACGGTATTATAGAAGCAATACCACGGCACACAGAAATTGCGAAAAAGTTAGTCATTAAAATAACCAGAAGGTTAGAAATACCAAAACCGTGAAAATGCGTGGCGGAAAGGTTGGGAGTCGGGTCCCTTCAATTCTTCATCTCGGCTTCTCTCGATACTATAGCAGGACTTACAGCTGCCCCCCGATGAAAGAGTCGTCTATCAATTTACGCTTGATTCAGTTTATCGCTATAAACTCAAGGCGATCGCCTTTCACGAGGGTGTTGACAAGTGGAAGATGAAGCTTACAATTGATGGAGAAGAAATGGCAGAAATTGAGTACGAAGCTTATGTCCCAGAGACCTTGGAATTATGGATTCCAGAGGAGTTTTATGTCGACAGATCCATTAACGTAGCCTTTGAATGCGATGATGGTAGTTTCGCCGCTGTGGGTCCGATCTACATTTATCAGTATGAGTACGAGCAGGTAGGGCGTAAAAGTCAGGCAAGTGGGCCAATGGTTCAAAAGAGTTATACCCTAAACAGTAAATCGGTTAAATTTTCTCCTAACCCATTCATCAAAACTGTGAGCATAAACTTCCAGACTCACACAGAGGTAAAACTCTGCATGAAAGCATACGATGTTACAGGGAGAGTGGTGAAAGATATTTACAATGGTACAATAAGTGGAAATCATATATTGAAATGGAATGGTGATGACAATCATGGTCGGAAAATCGCACAGGGAGTCTATATCTTACGGGTTGAAAATCTGAATACTGGGGAAATATACCAAAAGAAATTAGTAAAGGTGAAATGATAAAGTAGTGGTCGGGAGGATAATTATCCTCCCGACCATGTTTGAGCGAAAAGGGAATTATGATTATATTTTTACTACTAAATGTATTAATTGCTAATTTCCAACAAAAATGGTATGTTGATCGCGGAACCCACAAAGGCTATGGAAGAATAGTCATTGGTGATACTGATCACGATGCAAGACCTGAACTCATATTTGGATCGCTTGATGCAAGTCTGCAGAAACGGGTGCGTATCTATGAACTAATTGAAGGTGATACATTCGCTCTTCAATTAGTGGTGGATACCTCTACAATTGATGTATGGGCGGTCGAGGACTTTGATAACGATGGTAAACATGACCTATTACTAAGTGGCATGTTTGGTTCATTCAATAAAGGACCTCAGATTTTTGAAGCGCCTGATTCATTTTCTCATCCTGCGGTTGAGGTATGGCGTGATACGATAGGACCATTTCAAGTTTTACCTATATGTGTTTTTGATATTGATCAGGATGGATTTCCAGAATTTGTGAAAAACAAAGCCACTCCTTATGGAGATTTAGGTATTTATGAATCAGTTGGCGACAATCAGTATGAGCTAATTTTTGTGGATGATCCTGATACCCTGCACAATGAAGCACCTGCCGCTACTATTGCCTTTGGGGATTTTGATGGCGACAGCAGTATAGAGTTTGTACTTGCTGGTGGCAATGAATGGTATTGGGTTTATGAATGTATCGGTGATAATAATTATGAGAAAATCGCCGAGGGACAACTTCCCACTGCTAACATACGAGATTGTTTTTATGTTCCCGATGCCGACTCTGATGGCAAACCTGAGTTTGTTGTTAAGGGCTGTACATACCCTGACGGTCAGTTTCAGGTCTTTATCTTTGAAGCGACAAGTAATAATACCTATGAGATTATCGATACCTTGAATTTCTTTGGTTTTAGCAATGGTTATTATGGTGGGTACTCAGCTGCTGGTGATATTGATGGTGATGGAAAACCAGAGATTGCTTTGGAGGGTTGTTACAGGGTATATATAATAGAAGCAGAAGGCGATAATAATTTCTATGTCTTCGACACGTTACCAGGTAGAAACGGTGGCTCGACAATAGCTGTTTATGATTTCGATAACAATAGCTATGAGGAAGTTATTATCTCAGGAGATAATTATACCTTTATCTATGAGTACGATCCAGGAGGGATTGAGGAATACAGAAGTCCTATTAATATGAGAAATAATCACAACGCGACTATTATAAACGGACCTTTGTTACTACCCGAAGGCAAAACCTGCAAAGTCTTTGACATCACGGGGCGAGTTGTAATGCCTGATAAAATTAAACCAGGGATTTATTTTATTGAAGTTGAGGGGAAGATAAAACGGAAAGTAGTCAAGGTTAGATAATCCTCATAACCACAAACGGCACTCTCAATATTTTGCCTGTTTGTTGTCTATAACATCCTGATAAGTTGGACAATAAATGATCAGATAGGGGTCGGCGAAAACCGATCCTTATTACTACTTGGTCCGCTTTTGGTCCTATCGGTAATCCTGTAGCAATCTGTAGCAGAGTGCTGTTGCAAGCTGCTGCAGCAACGCTAAAAACGGCCATTTTTGATTACCTATACATAAATATCAAATGCGTGTAAATAGCGTTAAAAACGCTTATTTAAGCGTTTTCTTTACACTGTAACGAATCTGCAGCAAAGAATGCTTCAGAAGACGAAAATTGCTGTTAAAATACCTTAAAAATCACCTTAAGAGAACATTTATTACTCTTTTACATGTTACACTTTGGCTGCTAATTTTTCCATCAATCCCATTAATTTTATAATCATCCCTCCAAATTTTTTCATGTCATTATCATGCTTTATTTCTAATGCTGTAATTCTATCATCAAAGGAATTTGTTGTATTAACAACAGATGGTGTCTTTTCTTCTCCATGGAGCACTTTGTAATCATCCCCTTTGTTGTAAAATGTTATTGAACCATAGCTTCTCGCTTTGTCATAACGATTTACAACTTTAATCACATATCTACCGGGCGGGTGGAATAAATCCATATCGTATTTCATTATTGGGAAAGGTGGATACTCTACATCTTGGATTGGCTGACCACCAGGTGCATCAGCAGGCCAATATGAGTGAGGCACATGCTTATATTTGCGAGCACCAGTCACAGGATCCTTTTCTTCTCTTAGTATGTAGGCAATCAGGTCAAGCGTGTCAGTATAGATCACCCTATCTTCAAATACATCACCCAGTGTTTTCTGAGTAAGTTTATATTTTTTATTTTCCATAATATACCTCCTTTTTTTTCAATAAACTCGATAGCGGGTCGGCAGGATAAGCTGCCGACCCGCTTGTGTGCTTTTTTTGTGTCTTTTTTTGTCGGAAAATATGGTATCGTTCAGAAAATCCCGTAAAGGTCAGAATAGTGCGAAGCCTTACACTTCTTTGCTTTGCCTTATTTCCGTCGAAATCATGGGAGCATGCAAAATGTGTTGTTTCGGATCCGTAGTCCGCTGCTCTATCCAATTGAGCCACGGGCGCTTTTTCAGTAAACACTGAGCACTAAGCGAAAGAGAAAGAATTAAAAACCTTCGGTATCCTGATTACTAATCACTGTTCACTGCTGTCGTATTATAGTGGATTTTTGGGGTTAGTCAATTGAAAAGTGTGCTTTGTGACTTTGTGAGAATTCCGGATCATATTAAGGGAACATAAGTAATCTTAAAGTCGTAATATCGCTGTTATCTTATTGTTTATCATTGTAATCGACACCGGAGGTGGTAGTCTCAGGAAAACCCGTCTTGACTTAAGTTATTTCTTGTTTATAAACACTCACTCCTCCCCCCTTCATAAATTTACTCTTCAGGTATTGACTTTAGGTCAAACATAGTTATAATTTTTGAGAAATAGAGATGTTAAAGACCATAAAAGGGATTTATGAAAATGGGAAAATAAAGCTCTTGGAGAAAATTAAAATCAAAGGGCGAAGAAAAGTTATTATTACCCTCATTGATGATAAAAAGAAGAAGAAAAGTATATTGGATTTATCCGGATTAGGTAAAAGAATCTGGAAAGATATTGATGCCCAGCAGTATGTAAGGGAGGAGCGTAAATCCTGGGGTTAAATGTTGGATAAGGTTTTTATTGATACCTGCCTTTTTATCTATTTTATTGAACGACACCCACGATTTTTTAAAAAAATCAAACATATTTTTACTCAGATTGATAAAGGTACGAAATTGGGCGTAAGTTCTGTGATATCATTACATGAAGTTTTAGTCCAACCTTTTCGTAAAGGTGAGATTTCACTGGCAAAAAAGTATGAAAATATTTTGCTGCACTCAAAAAATTTGTTAATTATACCTATACATACTGATGTTGTAAGGCTATCAGCAAAATTGAGGGCAAAGTATAATATTCCTACGCCTGACGCAATTCAGGCAGCGGTGGCAGTACTTCAGTCAGTTGATATTTTTTATACAAGTGATACTATATTCAATCGTATAATCGAATTGCCTAAGATAGACATAATCGGCGAAAAAGAATAATCTTGATAACTCGATATATGAGCATAATTGAAATGACGAATCAAACTGGAAAATAAATATCGTGACTCAAAATCATAGAATAAGAGACATGTATGTACAATGTAAAGATTTGACCCCATTTATCCCCCATTTATCCCATTTATCCTGCTCTCAGTGTGGTGAGGAATGGATTGATGATACTACGGCTAAAAGTCTTGAAAAAATCGTTAATGAAGCGCGCAAAAAGAAAGCACAATTTGAAGTCATTACACTAAAGTAATTTATCACTGTAATCGATACCTCAGGTGTAGTTTCTAACGAAGGTATATTGACCCTATAGCGTACTTATTGTCATACCCTGGCTTGACCAGGGTATCCAGTGTAATTATTTCACGCCCTACGACCATTCGCTTTAATTCTTATGTCTCTAAGCCTGCCCTGAACCTTGTGCTGAATATCATTTCAGTATTGTTTCATGGGTTAGTTCAGAATCTCTTCAGGGCAGTATTGTTTCAGGGGTGAGGGGAGTAAGGCGCTTATTGTTCGAGCCCGTCGAGAACTTTACGAAGCTCAGCAAAGCATCAGTGTCATCATTGTATGAAATAAAGGTCAAAGACCTGCATAAAAAATTTCCTCTTTCCTTGAGGGAGAGGGTAGGCATGTATGCCGTAGTTTCCAACGAAGGCATATTTGACCCTATAGCGTACTTATTGTCATGCCCTGGCTTGACCAGGGTATCCAGTCTTTTCGCTTTATTTATCCCGTAGTATCGAAGACCAGCGGGATTGTGGGTTTTTTGAGAGAAGGGTTAGCCTATGGCTTCCCTTCGTGCTTTCTTACAGAAGATAGTGAGAAAATTCTCAGAAAAAATCCGTATCTATCTGTACACACGTAAGTGCTTGACAAATATTCATACCAGAGTATCATTTAGTATGAGACCTGTAGTTTTTATCATAATATCAATTTGTTTGTTCATCATGTGTTCTCGGTACGATATTGATGAACTGTTAGCTGCACCTGAGAAGATTGAAATTGATAGCCGTGAATATGTTTTAGATGCTGGACTCGGTCGAGGCGGGCTGGGAAGTCTACTATATGCAGGTACATATATTATTGCTGTTGATTCTCAACCATTTCCATCTTCATTAGATGCTGATTCGATGTACGTAATAAATGAAGGTGATGTATGGGCTGTAGCATTGATTGATGGCGAGCCACCACCTGAGGAAAATTATAAAATACGTAAACGGGCCAAGGACGAAGGACCTGAATGGGGTCCTGATATATATGTGGATGTCGTTGTAAGACTTGTAGATCCTGATAGTTTCTATCTACTTAAACAATCTGATGTGTTGATTTCCGTTACATACTAGAGGTAGCATAAACGGGAAACACTAGTTAATTATTCACATTTGCTCAACGTCTCTTGAGAGCTGGTCAAGTTCATTGATTTTTACTACCTACTCCTTACTTCTTACTCTCGTAAGAATGTGTTTCCAGCAAAGTGTTTCTTCAACCGAATGTGTTCCTCCAGCGAAGCATGTCTGCACTATTTCCCCTTTTCTCCGTTTCCCCTCTGCTTGTAAAGGTGGGTATCTACGTTCCGCCCCCCCGAGGTTTCTATACCTTTTTTTACTCCGTTAGAGCCACGGGGTAAAAGCGTTTACTATCTTCAGCCAGTTAGAGATGGACATGATAGTTTGACTTTGAAATATGTACGCATTGGTATCTAACAGGCTCTAATGGTGTGAATTTTGAAATCATATGAAAAATCTTGACTTTTTATTAAAGTTCTATATAATATTGTATAGAATATTATATGATGTATATTGACAGAAGGTGTTCTTATGAAAAACAATAATGATATATCAAATTTAGTTAAAGAACTCAGATACAAACTAGGACTTACACAGGAACAGTTCGCCCAGAAAGTTGGAGTGACATTTTCGACCATTAACAATTGGGAAAAAGGAACACGGACCCCTCATCCCTTTTTATTCCAGAGACTTTTGAAAATGGCTGATGAGGCTGATTTGAAAAATATTGAGAATATTAAACGGATTAAAAAATAAGGAAATTACTTTGACTAATAATCAACATAGGAAAAAAGATTCGGCAAGATTACACTGGGATACTAAACCCAGGCGGGCAGCAAATCCAAAGGATATAGAGTTTCAAACAGCAGAGGTAGTGATCCCCAATCCACAGCACACAGATCAACTTCCTCTATCCTTCCGGGATGGTTTATTCGGCGAAGAAGAGATCGATAAACAGAAGATGAATCGGCTAATCTGGGGCGATAATCTATTAGCAATGCAGGCCCTTCTCGCACAAGGGTATGAGGGGAAAATCAACCTTATTTATATTGATCCACCTTTTGACAGTAAGGCAGATTACTCCCATAAAATGACCATAGAGGGTAATGAGTTTACTAAAGAACCATCAGTAATTGAAAGACTTGCTTATAAGGATACATGGGCTGGTGGGACTGATTCTTATCTTGATATGCTTTATCCGAGATTACAGCTGATGAAACGCTTGTTAGCAGAGGATGGCAGTATTTATATTCACTGTGATTGGCATGCCAATTCCTATATAAGAATTCTACTAGATGAGATATTTGGTAGAGAGAATTTTCAAAATTCCATAGTATGGCAGAAATTAACTTCTGCTAAATCTCAATCTAAGACATATCCTAATATTCATGATACTATTCTGTTCTATACTAAAACAGCCTCCTTTATTTTTAACACACCTTTTGTTCCTAAATCAGAGAAACTATTAAAAACGCATTATCGGTATATAGATAAAAAAACTGGAAAGCGATATTCATTGGCCGATTTCACGCAAAAGGGTCAAGGTAAACCAAAAAGATTCGGAGACAAAATATTGACTCCACCACCCGGTAAACACTGGATTTGGTCTCAGGAAAGAATTGACAAAGGTATGGCTAATGGGATGATAGTTTTCTCAGAAAGTGGATTGCCATATGTGAAACGGTTTTATGAAGACACAAAGGGTAATATTGCGGAAGACATATGGATTGATATAAATCCATTAAACCCTATGGCTAAGGAGCGGGTAAATTTTGATACTCAAAAACCTGAAGGTATTTTAGAGAGAATTATAAATGTTTCAAGTAATCCAAATTCTTTAGTTGGTGATTTTTTTTCAGGTTCCGGTACTACTCTCACTGTTGCTGGAAAACTTGGTCGTAGATGGATTGGTTGTGAGCTTGGTAAGGTTGGAATCCAAGTAGCCCGAACCCGTCTTGTAGAGATGCGAGCGAAACCATTTCTCATAGAAAATATCGGTAATTATCAACGAGAGATGATTTATCTTACTGGTGGTCGCATCTGGGAAATGCAACACCTGATATTGAAACTTTATGGTGCTACACCGAGAGATAAAACAAGTGGTCTTGGAATCCGCAAAGTTAATAATGTTGAAGAACTCGTCTATGTGGGATATCCAGACCGTCCTATTACAGCAAAGAAAGCTGAGGAACTTGCACTTCAAGCACAGAAATTAGATGGGAGAGGTTATAAGCGTTTAGTAATCCTTGGGTGGGATTATGAATACAATTATTATCAAGCGTTAGAGGCGCGCAAAAGTGCTTTGAAGAATAAGCTGAAAGTTCAAATTGAAAGTCGGGATATCCCTCCTGATATATATGATTATCTCAAGAAAGCAAAAAACGAAGAGGATATTGAAAGCATTGCTGATAAGGTGCATTTTTACGAAAGACCCTATTTGCGGATGAACAGTCCAAAGATAAAAGCTTTAGGAAATGGAAAAGTTCAAATAAAGATTGCAATAAAGCGATATGTATTAATGGATATTCCTGTAAGTCATACATCAAAAAAGGGACAAGATACTTATAACACCTTAATGAAACTCGCCAAGGATAACTTTGCTGTTTTGATAGATTACTGGGCAGTAGATTGGGATTACGATGGTTTTACTTTTAAAAGTCAGTGGCAGGCATTCAGGGGAAATGGCAAGAAAGCCAAGACAGTACTAACCGCGGCAACAGCGACTGTAGATAAGAAACGGAAACGAAGAATTGCCGTACGCGTAGTTGACATTTTTGGCAATGATGCCGGAGTTACAATTGAGGTGTAATACATATGACTAAAAAGACGAATCAAGAAGCCTTTTCTCAGATGTATTTAGCCAAAGAACTGGAAAGTGAGGTGCAGGCATGGGTTGATCAAGGTTGGTCCGGCATTACTCAAACTACACTCAACCTTTTCAATTATTGGTTTTTGCGGAGCGAGGATACTGAAGAACGTTTTTACAGTTGTCAGAGACGCGCGATTGAAACAATTGTATATTGCCATGAAATATTGAAAACCGGAAATCTACAGAAACTCTTTGAACGAATAACACCGGAAGCACTTTATCAACATCTGCCATTAAAACAGGAAGTTGAAGCCATTCCATTCCCCAAATATGCTCTGAAAATGGCAACTGGTTCAGGTAAAACCTGGATCTTAGCGGCTTTGCTTATCTGGCAATATTTCAATAAGGTAAATAATGAAAAAGGTGATTATTCTTACCGTTTCTTAGTAGTTACCCCTGGACATGAAGTCTTGAACCGCTTGCTTGATTCTTTTAAGGGTAAACGTGACATCAAGACAGGGAATCGGAATCTCGAGACCTCTGATTATAGACGAGCCTTATTTATGCCTGAAGGAGCCCACTGGCGAGAGAGATTCCACTTAGAGATACTTGAACCAGGAGATGTCCAGCCGAATACGACTCCACCTGAAGGGTCTTTTGTTCTTATAACAAACTGGCAACAGTTTCGACTTAAACCCGGTGTTCAGAATCTTTGGGCTCAGTATACGGGCGAGGATGTGGAGGAGATGCCACGAGGCGAAATTGTCCTTGATTTTCTTTCTCAGCATCCTGATTTGATCGTGATGAATGATGAAGCCCATCATGTTCATGGTAAAAAGAGTGCTACTGGAGAAGAATTAATCTGGCGTAGGTTTATGGATATACTCTATGAGCGATTAACGGAAAATCACAAAGACGAGTTTGGTCCCTTCATTCAGATAGATTACTCTGCTACTCCCTTTTATGGCAGCGGTGTGAAACAAGAATACTTTCCCCATATTGTTTACGATTATGATCTCGTTAGCGCAATGCAGGATATGTTAGTCAAACAACTTTTTCTGGAAGAGCGCCAGTCTATTGGTGGCGAGTCGTTGGACGACTTGGATTTCCGAGCTGAAAGATATGAACCTGAAGGTGGACATAAACGTGGTGAGATCAAATCTCTTTCTGCTGGTCAGAAGCTTCTTTTGGAAATAGGTCGGCTAAAATTAGAACAGCTGTCCTCGGAATTTAGAAAAAAAGTACTTGAGAAAAAACCTGTTTTAATGGTGCTTTGTGAAGATACGAAAGTAGCGGATTTAACAAGAGAACATTTCGCCACCCTGACCGATGAAAATGGCAATTACTACGATGATAAACAAGTAATGGTAATCCATTCTGACCTTACCGAGACAAAGCATGGTACCACTCTTGATAACGCGAGAAAAAGACTTGATAAAATCGATATAGACGACGACCCACTGAGAGTGGTCATTTCTGTTTTGATGCTACGAGAAGGATTTGATAAAAATAATATATGTGTGATAGTTGTTTTGAGAGCAACTGAGGCAGATCTTCTCTTGGAGCAGATTATTGGTAGAGGTTTGAGGTTGATGTTTCCGGGATATAAATATCCTGAATTACAAGATGCCAAACGAGATGCCTTTTCTGAGATCAGGAGAAATAAAGTTCCATCTAATTCTCTGGATTTTCTATTTATAGTTGAACATCCTCGATTCCGTGCCTTCTATGAAAAATTGAAGCATGAAGGATATGCCATTGGTGGCGGAGATACGAGTAGGATAGATTCAACCGGGGATATAATGTCAGTGGATGCAGTGGCAGAAAGAATTAAAGAATACAACATCGCCTGGCCGATTCAAGTTTTTGATGAAGGACGCATGCCAGAACTGTGTCAGATAGACATAAGCACCCTTTCTAAATATCCAGGTGATTTCAATCAACTGAAGAAGTGGCTTTCCAAATTGTCTATTCAGGAAACCCATGTTGAAACTGGTAAAAAGACAAAAACCTGGAAAATAGACAATAAATACTTTGATTATTCCCATTTTTTAAGACAAACGTCCAGAGCTGTGGCAAGGAGGGGCAAAACCGCAATCCTTACAGCAAAACAGGCAGAAATTGCTCAACTTATAGATGATTATGTTTCAGATTACTGCTTTGGTGAATCTATAGATTTTACCAAACAAGAAAATTATTCGGTGTTGAATTACATCCTTATTTTCGATTATATTATCCAAACTATCCATCGGGCAATTGTAAAATTGATCGAAGGATACAAATATGAGGTAAAAGGAAAATGGGGAAAATTATCTGAAGTCCCGAGAATTATGGTTCGAGAGAGTAAATCTGTAGAGACCGATAAAAGTATTTATCCCCGATTAGGCTATCAGGCAAAGGGTGGCGGCTTTGAACGAGACTATATGTTGAACATATTAAATCCTTCAGCGGAAGTTTTTTCTTATGCAAAACTGGATAGACGCCATAATTTGAAAATAACCTATCGAGATTATACCAGTATATTAAGGAATTATGAAGTAGATTTTATTGTAAAAGCACAAGACAAAATCTACTTAGTTGAAACAAAAGCAGATAAAGATATAGAAAGTGCAAACGTAGCAGTAAAGGTTAGGGCTGCTGTTGCCTGGTGCGAACAGGCGACAACCGTACCACCACTATCTGATTATCAACAAGCCCAAGAATGGGAATATCTAATTTTGTCCGAAGGTTTGTTCAAGAATAATCAGGAATTAGGCTTTAATGCCCTCATTGCGTTATGCCGTGGGCTTCGGGACAGAATTATTGCTCAGGCAGAAAGTAAATTGTTTTTAGACTAATTTACATAGGCGAATGATTATGCCAAATAATGCACCTGATGTAATTTTCTTCATTGGTTTACATCGTCGGACAAAAACCACGGGAAGTAAATTCTAACATGAAAACGCGTCTTAATTCAAATCTTCATAGATGTTACAAAATTCCCAGTTTACCTGTATACTGGGAGAACTATCTCCTAAGCATTGTACTACATTTGTTACTGCCGCTTTTACCAATTGGTATGGAATGTTTATTAACAGGAAAAGTGACTGAAAGGTCACTAACGCTTGCAGCTTCAATGTATTCTATCTCGATTGGCGTATCCTCGAAAAGTCGCCTTATGTTCGGCATCACAATAATGGTTAGCTTGATATTTGCTGCTATTTTTGGATATGTAGCAAAAGTAGACTCTTCTCAAAATGCGTATGGACCATATGCCGTTGCAACTATTGTAGCAGTCTTCATAGTTCATACCGCTGAAAGGTATAACCGACATGTGGTCGACAGAGCACCTTTCTTTCAATTCATGCGTGATGGAGGTAATAATATATGATTATAGTAATTCTCGCTATGTTTGCAACTGCATCGAGCATTATAGCAGCGATTTTTAGTTTATTAAAAGTATGGAATAAACAGAAGGCAGAGCATGTATTGATTAAGAAACAACTAGAGGCAATTATTAAGCGTATAATAGAGGTGGGAATGGAAAAAGACCGTGAAATACGCAATCTGCGTGAATCGATTGAATATCTCTCGAAGAAACCACCGGATCTTAAGATACTAGAAAAAAAGCAAAAAATACTGGATTCAATGCTTGAGTCTCTGAGTGAATCCGATAGACAACAGATTTCGGAAGGATTACATCAACCTTTAGAAAGAGGGCGTGCAGATTATACAGCAAAATTATTAACCAAAATTGAACATGAGGTTAAAATGATTGAACTTGGAATTTATAGAACAAAGGATGGAAAAGAGTACGATTGTCTATTCTTTAAAGACGATAGAACTGCACAGGCTATAGGTCCTTTGCCAGAAGGAGATCAGATAGGTTCGCGGGGTGTGAAATTTAGCGTAACAGCAAAGACCAAGCAGGAAGCAAAGCAGAATCTTGTCAATAAAATTGGCCCAGGGAAATATGTATAATCCAAATTGAGAGGAGGAAAAATGGATATTAACTACATATTAAGTAACTCTGTTTTCTTTTTGATTCTTGTATCAGCAATGACCTGGCTTGTGAGATCAGTATTTCTACACTGGTTAAATAGGGACATCGAAAGCTACAAAACAGGCTTGCACACAATTGCAGTTGAACAACAGATAAAATTTTCAAGACTTCACAACGACCGGGCAGTTGTAATCCGGAAGTTGTATACAAAACTGGTGAGAATGGAGAAATCAGTATATACTTTTATGAACCCCTTCGGGACTGAGAATGATCTGCCAACTAACGAACAGCAAAAGAATGCTTTTCATGATGCCTGGGAATTTATTTGGTATTTTGATGACAATAGAATATTCTTTGTGACACGTGTTTGTGATATTATTGAGCAGATATACAAAGAATTCAAGCTTGCGTGGTATGATTTTACAGTATATCAAAAATACAGCGAATCTTCGCTTCCGAGACTTCAAAGTATTAACCGAAATAGACAAAACAAAGCATTTACGTCAATCAAAGAAAAAATGCCCGAATTACGGATACAACTTGAGAACGAGTTTAGAGAAATGCTTGGCGTCGAAAAGTAGACATCTTACCACCACAGCTTATTTGAGTAAGGACTTACATGATACGGTTACACTATAGTTTCTTCATAATATGCGAGAGAGTTGTCTGTATTTGTTGCAGCAATACTGTATGCTGCTCTATTACCTCATGCCAGGGTCTATTTTCAGTCAAGGGAGACTCACTAACCAGCGATTCTTTCATTTCTTCTGAATGCAATTCTGTGTATGTTGAACCCTCGTTGTAGATAGTAACAGAACCATAGCATTTTGTTTTACCAAGATTAAATACTCTCACCAAATATTTCCCTGGTGGTAAATAGATATCCATTTCTCCCTTATAAATAGGAAATTTTGGATTCCACTCGTCCACATATACCGTCCCCTTTTCATCCTCTCGTATATTGCCAGAGGGGGGGTCAGGTCTGGACATTGGACAAATCGCATGCATTACAGAGGGAGGATTAGGATTATCAAACGTGTTGGTTGCAATTTAGGAAAAAATGTCCAATGTCCAGACCTGACCCCTTTAATCCTGCCACCTTTTCCTAGGAATAACCTACCCGAGCCGTCAGCTGAGAAGGTGCAGAGGTTGATTGCCGGTCTGGGTGATATCGAGGTGAAGCTCAAGAGCAATCTGAGAAGACTGATGAGACGATCGATCCGGTGAAAGTAATGCAGGAGGAGGAGCCGCGCTCAAAGTAATGGCGATTGATCCCGGGCTCACTTTGCTCACTTTCGGGTGGGCTGTGGTTGGTCGCGCGGTTTCCTGTTTTAATTATCTTGTGGCTTTGTTATTGAGTATAAATCAATAATTGAAATAATCTTTTTGTTTTTAATTTTATCCCTAGCTACTGTGCCACATAAATATTTCAATAATATTTTTTTCTCATACTAAGAAGGTGGCAGGTCTTGACATTCTACAAATATTGTATATGATATAAGTATGTCACGTCCGTTAAGGGTCGAGTATCCGGGTGCATTATATCATGTGGTTTCTCGTGGTAATGGACGGTTGTGGTTATTCAAACACGACGATGCCTATAGCACATTCTTGGATGTATTAGAAGAATATATAAAGAAGTACTATGTAGTAATTCACAATTTTGTCATCATGCGCAATCATTTTCATCTTATTGTGGAGACAAAGTTGCCGAATTTGGGTATTTTTATGAACCAGGTATTAAGGGATTATGCGATGTATTTTAATCACATGAGTCGGCGTCGGGGCAGTGTGTTTCAGCGCCGTTATGGTGCCTTTTTAGTACAGAAGGACGTATATTACAAACAATTGACCAAATATATATTTTACAATCCGGTGAAGGCGGGATTGGTTAAGCATCCTGATGAGTATAAGTGGAGCAGTTTATGGTATATTATGCGTCGCTATAAGAGCATACGGTGGTTTGATCCTAAGGTATCGCTTTCCTTGATTGGCGGGCGACGGGGATTAGTTGAGTTATTAGCGGATCAGGATATTCTGCCGGCAATGGAACCGGTGTACAATCAGTTTTATGGAGATCGCAAG
>JAUVZL010000045.1 GCA_030602565.1 Candidatus Stahliibacteriota bacterium | reverse complement strand
CGACAGGCAGGCCTTCCATCACTTCCCCCAGCTTTTATCAATTTGTACCTTACCCAACCGCCGAAATAGAGCTATTATCCGCTGACTCAGTAAATTAATACGTTTCATTAATAATGCATACTCACGCCACTTATCGGTCCTTTTCTTTAGTTTCTCAACCTTATTTCGCGGGATGTAAATCAATTGTGTCTTACCCGCAATCTTGCGGGAAAGATAATAAGCCGGGGTAGTGCGCTTCTTCTTTTTGGTCCCTAAAAATCGTCCGATCAAACATGCATTAATCATTACTCGATGCCGTAAGGCTAAACCTTCTAAACAATCACGTTTCGCCTTTAATAAACATATCTCTTTTCTTGTCTTACTTGCCTTTATCTTATCCATATCAGTATTATATACATTTTACTGATACTGTCAAGACTTTTGTTTAATAAATCTGGAAAAAGCTTAAAGGCTGCTCAAAACCTATTGTCTATCAATGAATTGATTTACTTTCGATTTTTCTGCAGAAACTTGGACAGATTGTTTAATAGACATCTTAGGAAACCCTCACCCTTACCCTTTCCCTTTTTAAGGGAGAGGGTGTATTAATTGATCACTTTCCTCTCTCTTTCTGAGGAGAGGATTCACCCGGTGTAATAAATGAATGATTCTATGCAAAAAGAAATAGAAATAACCGATCTACCTTAAATATTGTGAAACGATATTCATAAATTGTATTACACGGGGTAAAGGTGAGGAGTTCATTTGATAAATTCAAAATCAAGGGTCATTTTCTAAAAATCCACCACGAAAATCTAATTTCGTTACAAAATCACACCTCAAAATTATATTTCTTTATTTTTATTTAAGTTTAGCAATTTGATCTGCTAAAGTATTATAACCTGTCTATTTTGAACATACCCCTTTTTCTAATCCTACTTTCGATTTATCTGCAACCTTGCAATTACCTCTTGACATTCTACTGATTGTTTATATAATTAATAGTAAAGGCAAAAAATCGCCTAGTGAACGGGCGAGAAGGAGTTCATATGAAGAGTGTTGTCATGCTAGGATTAAGTCTCGTATTAGGTTTAGTATCAGTAAACATGGCTTTCGCAGCAGAACGTGTGGTGGTCTGCGAAGAGCTCTACCAGGAAACCTGAGGCTCTTGTCGATATGCCAGTGGTACACTGGACCAAATAGTCATTAATTATCCGGGAAGAGTTGCTGCGATTGAGATGCATATTCGTTCAGGATACCCGCTGTACTGTGCAGAAGCACTTCAGCGCATGTATACTTACCGTCCTCCGTATAATGGCGGTTATGCTACACCATGGTTATGGTATGATGGTGATCAGCATGGTTCTTACACCTATTCACAATGGCAGGCAAAGATCGTAGCTCGGATGAATCAGCCAGCACCAGTGACTGTGACGATGTGGGGAGATTACAGCGTAACTGCAGGAACGGGCACGATAAATGCACAATTTCGTAATGATGGTGCAACGACACTATCCGGGCGAGTTCTATTTGTGATTACTGAAGACAGTTTATACTACTCTGCACCAAACGGCGATCTTTGGCATAATCAGGTTGCGCGCGATTATATCCCCAATCAGAACGGTCAATCTGTGTCAATCCCGGCTGGTGATTCAGTAACCGTAACTTATCCATTTACAATTCAAACTGGTTGGGATGAAAACAGGTGCGATATCATTACGTTTATCCAGGACACCCAGTTTCAGGCAGATTCGACAAAAGAAGTCTGGCAAGGGGGTATTAAGCCGGTTATGGAACTAGTCGGCGTAGAAGAGGACAAGTCTGAGGTTGTACCGGTGAGTATGGTGAGTGCTGCACCAAACCCGTGTATCAAAAACACTATATTCTCATTTGAGTTGCCTATCAGTACTAATTACAGGATTGACATATATGATGTTTCAGGGCGTCGGGTGAAGAGTCTGCAGGGTATTGCACATACAACTCAGGAATCAGTCGTTTGGGATATTACTAATGAACAAGGTTCTCGTATAAGCGCTGGTGTTTATATGTATCGTTTTGAAAGTGATGCGCTGAGCACATCTGGTAAGATAGTGGTAAGATAGCCACATTTGTTTGTTTTCGAGCCCGCTTCAGTTGATAGAGGCGGGCTCTTTTTTAGTGGGTACTGCTTGACACATAGTCGATTCGATATATAATTATGTATGAAGGAAATGGAGAGGAGAACTTATGCATGAGCTATATAAAATACTCTTAAGTCTTGTTCTGTGTATTGTGTTCGTAAACACGTGTTTTGCAGCAGAACGCGTCGTTGTCTGTGAGATGATCGGTGATGAGCAATGAATATCATGTGGAGAAGCCAGTGGGACACTGGCACAGATTGCAGCTACCTATCCAGGTCGAGTCGCTGTCGTTGATGTGCATTTCAGTCCGATAGATTCGTTCTATTTGGAAGAGGCGTATCAGCGAATACATTATTATCCACCGCCGTACTATGGTATGTACTTTGCGCCATGGCTATGGTATGATGGTAATCAACACGGTGGTTTTGACTATATGTTATGGGAGTCAATGATAACCGGTCGCATGGCAATGCCCGCACCAGTAACAATAACCATGTGGGGAGACTATACACCGTCAACCGGCGAAGGTACGGTTAATGTCCATTTGCAAAATGATTCTACTGCGACTATTAATGGCAGGGTAATAGTTGTTATCACTGAAGACAGTCTGTATTACATGGCACCGAATGGTGTTAATTGGCACAACCATGTTCCCCGTGATTATTTACCAGATCACAATGGCAGTCTTGTATCGATACCACCGGGTAACTATGCAATCGTCACCCAACCTTTCACTATAAATTCCATATGGAATGATAATTATTGTACGATTCTGGCGTGGATACAAAACGATAGCATGCAGGTTGATACTACTATGGAAATCTGGCAAGGCGGTATGAAAAAAGTAACCGAACTTGGAATCGAAGAAGTAAACACGGATGTGAAGAGCAGCCAGGTGCTTGTTATGCCTAATCCTTGTGTTGGGGAAACAAGGTTTGTATTTGAGTTACCCGCCGGTTTGGAATACACCATAGCCATTTACGATGTATCAGGACGTCATATAAGGGTACTTGAAAGGATTTCTCCAGGTGAGCGTGCCGCAGTCCAATGGGATGTGCGAGACAGCAAAGGCCAGGCAATGAGTTCAGGCGTCTACTTCTATGAATTTACGAGTCAGCTGGTAAATACATCTGGAAAGATTGTTGTAAGGTAAGAGGAAAAGCGGAATATACAGGATTAACAACTAATATCCTATTGACAAATGGGCTTATGTTTATATAATTCCCTTATGAAAAAACGTATTTTATTTATTCCATTAACAATAATATTACTATTCTTAAGTGTCTGTTCTGATGCACCAGAAGTTGAATTTCCAGAACCGACTGACCGGGTCGTCCTTGCCGAATTTTTTACTGAGGATTCCTGAGGGTTCTGTGCGCTCGCGGAGCGGGCGCTTACTGATTCACTATCTTATTACGGTGATACACTTGCTATTATCTCCTACCATATAGGGGGAACTTACAATAATCCAACTGCTGATGAACGTGAAGCGTTCTATGATGCCGGGTTGATGCCCCCCTACGTGATCTTCGATGGTACAGACGTCGTGTGGGAAGCTGATCCTGGAAAATTCGACAGCCTGTATGCAGCACGTGTAGAAATCGCTCGAACTGCGACGCCGTACTTTAATTTGTATATTAATAACGCTACGGCATCGCCGTCTACAGGGTCCATAGATCTTACTATTGTGACTGCGGATACGATCCCGGATGGCGAGATTGTTGCCTATGTAGCGATTCTACAGGATAGCTTGCCTGGTGCCTACACAACGTTTATGTACATATGCCAGGAGATCTATTCTTTTCCAGTTGAGCTGACATATCCTGATACACTCGACACGATTATGACATTTTCTCACACAATACCGGTGCAAAATATGAAAACAGTCGTTTTTGTTCAGGATATAGATACCAAGGAAGTAATGCAGTCAATAATTAGTCCTTTTGAGGAGGAATAAAATGAATAAGTTAGCTTTTGTTTTGTTAATACCATTGATATTTGCCTTTACTGATGAGGGAGAGATAATAGATGCCCCTGATTTTACGCTTGAAGATGTTGACGGTAATACAGTATGTCTTGATTCGCTACTTGTTGATGGTCCAGTCTTCATGAGTTTTTGGGCGCTATGGTGCAAGATGTGCATTAAAGAACTCGATGCGCTTAAGCCATACTATGATGAGTTTGATTCTATGGGTATAAACCTGCTGGCGATCAGTGTTGATAAGGCAAGAAGTGTGCCTAATGTCAAACCTTTTGCAAAGAGCCATAAGTGGAAGTACGTAATTGTCATGGACCCGGATGATATCCTGCGCGACCTGTACAATGTACAGGCAATGCCGTCCAGTTTCATAATTAACCAGGACAAGCAGATCGTTTTTACGCATATGGGTTATAAACCGGGTGATGAGGAAATCCTCATTGAAACGATGCGTGAGCTGTTTGTTGAGGGCAATGATGAAACTGGTGAGTAGAGTTCTCTTGCTTTTATGTGTGTGTGGTTTACTTACGGCATCAGACATACGTATTAGCGGTGCTAATAAAGCTGAATACTGGGTATTTGTTGACCGCCGATTAGACAGCTTAAATTACAAGGAACACCTTACTGAAAAACTAAAACTCCAGGGTAATTACAAAGAGATCACGCTCAAAGGCGTTTTCTTTTTCTGGGATCCATCAATAGCCGTACCTGGTTCACTCCAGTATTTTGACTTTACTGCGCAATACAAAAAAGACCCGGTAAGCATACTCTATGGTACATACTACACGACTTTTGGCAGAGGTCTTTGTTTAAACCAATTCCTCGACGAGGATTTTAATAATGACAATGCTTTATTCGGTCTGAAAGCGGATTTCAAGTTCTTCAATAGCCGGCTGACATTACTTACTGGCAAACCGAGAAATATTTTTTTTGAAGAACTCACCTATTCAATAAAGAATGATACGACTGACCAGATAAGGGGTGCCAATTTCGAGACCAAATTGCCGATATCCAAAAAGCGAGTCAATATTGTCACCTCTTTTGCTGGCCGCTACGTACGAGTGAACCGGGTTTCAGACATGACGCCTCAGGCATTTACTGAATTATTCGGTGGTAATATTGGATTGACTATTGGACCCTGGGAGAATTATTTTGAATACGGCAGGCAGTGGGGGACACAACCCGTTGTCGGAGGTCGGTTAAAAGGCGAGGGGTTTCTCTTTACCACTGGTCTTGCCATCCCTGGCCTGGGTATATCATGCCAGTACATTGATTATAAAGACATAGGTTTTGGCGGTCCTGGATACCGTTACAATGAACCCGTAACACCGATAAAATCAGGCGTGTCAGTGAACCGCGGGATTGATGAGATCGGTTATGGTACAACAATTATTGCTTCACCATTTGATTTCATCTCGCTGGAGCTGAGTAATAATAAGATCTCAACCCATGATGCATCAATGGATATATTCGAGGAATTAATAAAGCTCGATGATGATATGGACGGTGTGCTTGAGCAGATCGCCAAGATCACTACGCACCCGAGTTTTGATATGGAGATAACAGTGGGGATCGAAAGGGTGATTAAGCAGGGGATTGAACTACCCATACAGGAAAAAATAGAAACCAAACCTTATATTGATCTCACTTATGATTTTGGTTCGTTCTTTATTGACGTTGGTTATGAACACACTTTCGTATCCAGTGATACAAGCGATTATTATGATCATGCGGTTTCTTTTTCGTTAGGGAAACCAGAGATGTTTGTACTCTCGGTACGTTATGAGCGGCGCAGCCGCGTGCCGCCCGATTGGTTGATACCCAAACTCGGTGAGGGTAGGTCATGGCCAATGGTCGAGTTGAGCCTGGATCTAACGCGCCGTCACAATCTGCGCGTGCGTGTCGGTGCAGAAAAAGGTGGTTTGATATGTTCTGGTGGCGTGTGCCGATTCGAAGAGCCATTCCGGGGTGTTAAGTTAGTCCTTACCAGTATGTTCTGAGGAGGTCGAGTTGAATAAGCAAGAGAAAGACAGTAATTTTTTGCTATTGGCATTGGAACGCATTGAACAGGATTTGGGGAGGTTGATACATTATGTAATTATTTTCTTCACAGCAATCTTCCTCGCTTCGATAATCTACGGCGGCATGCTTGGTGATTTCGTTGAAACTGAGACTGTTGGTTCAGTTATGTGCCTGTCCTGTATGGGGTTGCAGCAGTGAAGAAACGCAGAAAAAAACAACGCATTGCACGCTACCGTATAGGCCAGATCATTGCCACAATAATAACCCTGGGTCATGCACCGGCTTTGTGGACCGGCAATATATACCAGGGACCTTTGAAATCTGCTTGTGTGCCTATCCTTAATTGCTGGGGTTGTCCGCTTTCTCTTTTTTCATGTCCGATCGGCGCTCTACAACATTTCTTCAACCTCCACTTGTTCCCTTTTTATATCGCCGGTTTCTTTGGTGCCGTGGGTATGTTAGTGGGGAGAATGGTTTGCGGTTGGCTTTGTCCTTTTGGTCTATTCCAGGATCTCTTACAGAAAATAAAGACAGTCAAGTTACGGTTACCCCAGTGGATGACATATATTAAGTATGCGGTTCTGATCATTGTCGCCGGATTCCTTGCCTGGTTTACCATGGAACCATGGTTCTGTAAGGTGTGTCCAGCAGGCATCATTGAAGCCGGCATCCCGCTTGTATTGATCGATAAGACGGGCGATATTAGAGCCCTTGTTGGTTGGCTATTTTGGACCAAGATTGGCATCTTATTATTCGTTGTTGTTTTTTCAATCCTTATTAAACGTTTCTTTTGCCGCGTATTCTGTCCAATAGGTGCGATATATTCAGTGTTTAACCGCTTCTCCCTGGTTCATCTGCATGTTGAAAAAGGAAAATGCCGGCAACCGAGTTGCGGCTATTGTGCAATGATCTGTCCTATGGACATAAATGTCTACGAGAATCCTAATCAGAAGGAGTGCATACGGTGTCTTGAATGTGTGAAGAAATGTCCAAGTGTTGCGGTATCATTGAGTTTTCAGAAGCCGGACCTGGCGCTGATACGGGCAGAAAAAAATAGCACTTTGAGTCGAGGCGTGGTTTAGGTTTGACAAGTTCAAAAAAAACAATATACTGAAACCCATGGCAGAGAAGCATGTTGGATTAGCTAATTATTTGCACTCAACGCATGTAATTGCAAACCATATTCTGGTTTCATTCCATGTTGCATTTATTTCATCTCTTTTGAACATCCCTGCCCAACTTTATGGTCCAGCAGTATTGAAGTTCGTGTTTGTCAGTCATGAAACCATCATATCGGCGGTTTTCTGGCTAATAAGTTTTCATACTGGCGTGGCGATTCATGAAATGGGTCATTATCTGAGGGCGGTCAAATCAAATGCCTTAAAGGAAAATCTTCTACCCGAGGCAAAGAGAAATGCCGGAAGGAATTTCTTTGGAAGATTGATGTGGTACGTGGGTATGTTCTTGAAAATCCCATATGGCAAATTCCCCGGGGTGAAGAAGGAAGGTCTAACCTACTACCCTGAGGCTCCATTTAATTTGAGCGTAGCAGCTGCAGGTCCGGCGATAAGCGGTAAAATGGCTTTGGTCATGCTCCCGCTTGCCGTCATTCTGCTCATTTTCGGCCTTACACTACATCATGATCTAATGATATATATTGGTAGACTATGTCTTGGTATGGGTGCCGTTGGTCTGCTTGATTTCTTGTTGGCTGATCCGGGTAAATTAAAGGAATATTCACGGAGGGAGAGATTAGCTGCACAACATGCGAAAAAAGTTGAAATTTCTGGACAATACTGGATTGATAGGGCAAAAGCTGTTAAAGAGATGCTTAGAAACAAAAGGATGCAAGAAATTACTCTTGAGAAGGGTGAAAAATTGCGCGCGCCATGGCAATTCAGAAATTGCGGTATGGGTGGTCGTCATACTGAAAAGGAGTATCCAGAGAGCAATATTAGTATGCAGGAGATGATGTTCATGCCGTTATGTGCAAAAGATTATGAAGAAGCTCAAATGATCACG
Source organism: Candidatus Stahliibacteriota bacterium (assembly GCA_030602565.1). GTDB lineage: Bacteria > Hydrothermota > Tepidihabitantia > SM23-42 > SM23-42 > JAUVZL01. The sequence goes on along the minus strand of JAUVZL010000045.1, from coordinate 13,644 downwards.
GTCAGATTGCAAACAAGGCTCAAACAGATAATTGAAAAAGCAACTGGCGCACGGGTTATGGGGATTGGTTTGGAAGGTGGGTTGGCTCCTTATATTAGTAAAGAACCGTCTGATACCATACCGGAGCAGAGGATGTGGCGCATGGCGGTCCAGACTATCAAAGATTGTGGTTATATTCCAGAAAAGGATATTGTGCTTGCCTTTGATCCGGCACTCAGTGAATTGAGTAATGCTTATCGAATTGAATTTAAGCAATCAGATAGTGTCGGGATGTATTTTTTCTGGCGCGGTGAAGAAAAGGTCGTTATGTCCAGGGATCAATTGGTGGATCTATACAAAAAAACCGTTGAGAAAATCCCGATAATTTCACTCGAGGATGCATTTGCTGAGGACGATTACGAAGGGTGGCAGCTTTTGATGAAAGAACTTGGCGACAAAGTTCTTATTATCGGTGATGATCTTGTAACCACAAAAGATTCGACGATCGAAGAGTGTGCTGATAATGGATTGATAAATACGGCATTGATCAAGGCTAATCAAATTGGCACCTTGTCAGAAACAATGCTTGCTATGCTTGTTGCTTTGGGCAAGGGATTGGAGCTTGTTGTTTCACACCGTTCAAAATCACCTAATGATGATATGGAGGCACAGATCGCCCTTGCTGTCAATGCCCTTGGTCTTAAGACCGGCGGTGGCGCAAATACAGAGAGGTTGTTCAAATACGGTGCGGTTACAAAGATAATGAAAGATATGGAAAAAGTGATTGAGGGCAAGTACGAGAGAAAAGGATTGTCCGAAACCAAGAAGTTCATTGATTCCTTGGTAATCACTGATGTAATTGCTTATGAAGAGCCCACTAATGCAGGGATTCCAACGGTCGGGGTCGAGGTTCACCTCGGTATTGAAGGGAGTGAGGAATATAGAAGAATCTTGAAATTCACCGGTGCCACACCGCTTGGCACATCAGCAGGATTAGATGAAGCCATTCACCTGGTGGACAGCATAATTGAAAGGTCTCCAGTTGTTGATAAGCATAGAGACTTGTTTAGCGAACAGGTTGATAAGACATACAAATTCAAAAAGGAATTAACGACCAGTGATATTACGCAGACTAATGACCAAGAGCTATTTGCACTTTGGAATATGAGTCAGCGCTATGGCGGTATGGGCTGTAAAAACGCTGTCAAGAACGTACTGAATATCATTGCTAAGGAGTTTATCAGTAAGAAAGCTGTGGATTTCACAAGTATTATTGAGCTTGACAGGAAACTGCTTGCTCTTGAAAAAGAGACTGCGATCAAAAGGGGCAAGGTTTCTCAAAACGCTACCAGTGATGAATTCATTAAGATTATGCAAAGGAAGGGTAATCTTGGTATGAATGCTATCTTGTCCATGTCTCTGGCAATTGGCCGCTTGATCGCTCATATTCAAGGCAAGGATTTGTGGCAGCTATTGAGGGAGGAAATGAAGCAGACTCTTGCCAAGGCGATAATGGTTCACGGAGGTCTGGATTTGATAAGAGATGGGCTGACCGAAGAGAAGCTGAAACGGCTGCAAGCAAGCAGAAGAGTATCCTGGCAATTGTTGTTTGATAATCTGACCTTTGATGATCTCATTATGGGTCTGCAAAAAGTCGAAGAAAAAGTAAAGAAAGACAATATTAAACTGTATCAGGTTCTAAGAGAACAGATGCAGATTTACACCGACCGTTAACCCCGCCCTAAATGGTAAGGCAGTCCAACGGGAAATAGATTTCATTGACAAGTACCCGATAATCTATAGAATATTTATTCATAGCGGTTTTGGATGATAGTGAAGCATTATTGGCTATGGAAAAGGAGGTACGGTTTTATGAGCAGAAAAATAAAGTCAGTTTTTGGTAGAGAAATACTGGATTCACGCGGCAACCCGACAGTCGAGGTTGATATAGAATTGAACTCAGGTGTGAAAAGGTGTGCGGCTGTTCCTTCAGGCGCATCCACTGGTACTTATGAAGCGATCGAACTCAGAGACAGTAATAACCGAAGGTATGGAGGAAAAGGGGTCCAAAAGGCTATTGAGAATATCAACAAGATAATCGGGCCGGCGTTAATTGGTCGTGATATAACTGAACAGCCTAATTTGGATAAACTCATGATTGAGCTTGATGGAACGCCAAATAAGAAAAAGTTGGGTGCTAATGCTCTGTGTGGGGTATCATTGGCTATTGCCCGTACTGCAGCGGCGGCAGTAGATCTTCCTTTGTATAAATACCTGGGCGGTCCTTACGCAGTATTGATACCGGTTCCAATGATGAACATTATCAATGGCGGCGTCCACACGTTATTGCAGGGACCTGATTTCCAGGAATACATGATTGTTCCCTATGGATGCAAAACCTTCAAAGAAGCCGTGAGGTGTGGTAGTGAAACGTATCACGCGCTGAAAAATATTCTGCTTGACAAAGGGCTTAGGATTACAGTTGCTGATGAAGGTGGGTTTGTACCTCAATTGGCGTCAAATGAGGAGCCCCTTAGCTTCATTGTCCGTGCGATTGAAAAGGCAGGCTACCGACCCGGTGAAGATGTTGGCATCGCACTCGATGTTGCAGCAAGTTGCTTTTTAGAAGATGGCAAGTACAAGTTACGGATAGAAAACACTGAACTCAGTTCTGCAGAGATGGTTGAGAAATATGTGGGGTTGGTCAATAAATATCCGATCGTGGCGATCGAAGATGGTCTTGCTGAAGATGACTGGGAAGGCTGGAAAATACTGAATGACGCCCTGGGCGATAAGATCGAGCTAATCGGAGATGACATTTTCGTCACCAATGTTGAGCGGCTTGAGCGAGGCATCAAGGAAAAGGTTGCTAATGCCGTGTTGATCAAGCCAAATCAAATCGGTACCCTAACCGAAACGATTGCTACGGTGAAGATGGCACAGAGGGTCAAATGGGGCGTTGTTGTGTCACACCGAAGTGGTGAAACAGTAGATTCTTTTATTGCGGATTTCACCGTTGCCATGGGTACTGGAGCTTTGAAGACTGGTGCGCCATGCCGCGGCGAACGTATTGAGAAATACAATCAGCTTTTACGTATTGAGGATGAACTGAAGGATGCTGCAATACACCTTGCCAAAGAGGCTTTTATTAGAGGAAGCAGGAGGATTGAATATGGTGTTTGATTCTATTGAGGATATAGATAAGGGGCCATTTTGTAAACCTTATGGTCAATTGTTCTATGATAATTTGGAAAAGATGCCTTCATTCCAGGTTATCGAGGCATACCTGTCTTGTCTACTTGAAGCACAGGATAAGATCCAAAAGGCAATCGCGATACTCGAGGGGGTTTTAAAGAAAGGGGCTGATAAGTTAAAGGAAATACAGGACCCGGTGAATCTACAGTACATGTTTGGCAAAGCCACAGGGTCAAGAGGCGAAATAGAAAAGGAGATCGAACATCTGTCTCAGAATCGAAGAGAAATCGATACACTGATCGCACAGTACTCTGAAAAGGGCATCATCGATATGCCGGTAAGACAGTTCATGACTGCCTTCGATGCTGAATTCAAGGTCAAGGTCGAGAAGAAAAACATTGACAACGATGAGCTTTACTATACTGATATCAAGGGCAGCGATTTAATCGGGTGTACTGATTTTGACCACCTGAACCGCGTGATGACCGGATATCTTTTGAAAAAATTAATGGGAAAGAACGAGGAGACGGCGGAGTAAAAAATTGGAGTAAATATAGGGCAATTCAAGGCAATTTGAGGCAAATTAGGAATTCCTATAAATGGGAGAATTCAAGATACTATTGACTCCCCAGCTATATTAATTATAATTTTACATGTATATTCTCGCAGTTGTGCTCTGTTTTTTCACCAATTTCGATATTTCCGGTTATGTTGAAACAAGGCCTTGTCTTCAATGGAATGATTCATTAAGTATTGCAGGCTATAATCGCGGCTGGATTGGATTTAAAGCTGACGGATTAGATTATGGAACACAAGTGGCGCTTGATCTTATTGTTCCATATGATACTACTTTTTTTTCCTTTGCTATAGATGATATAAAGATTTCAAGACTTGCCCTATGGATAGGGCCTGAAAATTTGAGATTAATTGCGGGTAAACAGAGACTTTACTGGGGCGTAGCCAGGATATTCAGACCATTGGATGTGTTTAACCCGGTTAATTATTTTGAACCTGGATACGAAAAGCCAGGTTCAAATGCATTGCTTGGTTATATTTCATTAGGAACATTAACAAGTATACGCGGTGTTATTATTCCGCACAATGATCTGAAACAGTCATTATATGGTACACGCTTCGGCACAAATCTTTTAAAGAATGATATCGGTTTAAATATTATGCACCGATCATCAGAGGAAAAAACAATAATTGGTGCTGAAATTACCGGTGAATTAATATTAGGTTACTGGGGTGAGTACAGTTATACATGGGAAGATACTGTTGATTATAGCGAATTTTCTTTTGGGATCGATTACACATTTCCTTTTATGATTTATACAATGACCGAGTATTTTTTTGACGGCAGTGGTGAAGATGATTCAGCGAATTATGATTTTGTAAAAATCTATTCAGGAGAACGTACAACACTTGCACAGCAGTATCTCTACTTTACTATCAGCATAGTACCTGATCCTTTCGCAATTGTACAGCCGAGAATTAGTAATTTGATTAATCTGAATGATAGAAGTCTAATTATTATGCCCCAGGTGAGTTTTTCGATTTTTGAAAATACAGATATAATTGTGGGCCTGAATTATCTTATTGGATCACAGGGAAGCGAATTTAAGAATATTACACCATACGATGGTGCAGTGTATGTATGGATGAAGGTCTATTTTTAGCGTGCCATGGGCATACTGATACAATCCGTCTGAATCTAATTATCTTCTGATAATTAAGGAGGTGTAGTGATTGAAATGGTTGATTTGTTCAAGGATTATAAGGTTGGTAAAGTCTTATTTCCTGCCCTACGCGGTATCAATTTGAAAATCGAGGATGGTGAATTCACTGCTATTGCCGGACCATCCGGCTCAGGTAAGACAACACTTTTAAATATTATCGGCTGTCTTGATATACCTACAAAAGGTGATGTTTTAATTAATGGTACAAGTATTACTACACTTTCCACAAAAGAGAAAGCAGAATTTAGAAAAAATGAACTCGGTTTTGTTTTTCAAACATTTAATCTGATTCCTGTATTAACCGCTTATGAGAACGTTGAGATGCCTTTGATTTTAGTAAACATGCCAGCAGAAGAAAAAAAGGAAAGAGTTATATCAATTTTAGAAGAGGTGGGGCTTGAAGAATTTGTTCATCGGAAGTCAAATGAGATGAGTGGTGGTCAGCAGCAGCGTGTTGCCATTGCTCGTGCTCTGGTCAAAAAACCGAGCATGGTCCTTGCTGATGAACCCACAGCAAATCTTGATTCAGTAAATGCAAAGGAGATATTATTATTGATGAAAGAGCTTAATAAAAAGAAGAAAACAACGTTTATTTTTTCCACGCATGACCAGCTTGTAATGGAATTTGCCGCGAGAATTATTTACTTAAGAGACGGTAAGATAGCGAGTGATAAGAAAAAATGAGTCCCGCCCCTCGATTCAATTGGTACTGTGTCTATATGCTTAGAAGTAAAAGAGATGGGTCCATCTATGTTGGATGCACTTCAGATTTGTGCAAAAGACTTGAGGAACATAGGAAAGGGAGGAATTATTCAACAAGAAAGATGTTACCAATCGAACTTATTTACCTTGAGGCGTACAGATCTAAGAGTGATGCCTTTAAACGAGAAAAGAGAATCAAGCAACACGGAAGTGCAATGAGGAATTTGAAGCTAAGGTTAAATGATACTTTTCATGTGAGAGGGGCGGGATGAAGATACTCAATCTTGCCTGGCGTAATGTCTTTCGGCACAGAAGAAGAACACTGATCACTGCAGCTGCAATATCGGTTGGCCTTGCTGTGATGATTTATATGGATACGATGATGAACGGTCTCGACAGTCTTGCTGCAGGAAATATTATTGATTATGAAACCGGTCATTTAGAAATATTTGCCAGAGGCTATTATCGGGAAGAAGGATTATTCCCCCTTGATACAATTATTGAAAATCCTGAATTCATTTTACAAAGGATAGCAAAGATAAAAACTATTAAGGGCGTGACACCACGTATCAAATTTCAGTGCCGCATAAATAATGGTATTGATGAACTTCCTGTTTTGGGTATTGGTATTGATATCGAAAAGGAAAGTGAAGTCTTTGAAACAGCAAATACAGTAGTTAAAGGTGAATATTTGAAAAATCAGGATGATATTCTAATAGGTAAAGATCTGGCAAAGGATATGGATTTAGATGTTGGATCATTTTTGACAATTATTACCAGAGACCGGTATGGTACGTATGAGGCATATGACTTCACAGTTTCCGGCCTTATTAATACCGGGCATCCTCTTTTAGATCGGAATGCAGCCCTTATGCATATAAATATCGCACAAAGACTTTTGTCCATGTATGGGATAACAGAGCTGTGTATTAGAACCAGAGATGGTAATAAGTTGATGCAGTTGAAACAAGAGATTGCCAGTAAAATAGGTAAGAATTTTGAGGTTTATACTTATAAAGAACTTAACGCAGGTATTTTTGAAATCTCAGGGATGAAAAGATCAGGGCAATTCATGCTCGCACTTGTCGTGGTGATTATTGCAGCAGTAGGTATCATAAATACAATGCTAATGGCAGTGATGGAACGTATTCCAGAGATAGGAATGTTAAAGGCAATGGGATTTGGTAATTATAATATTGTAAAGATGTTTATCTATGAAGGCGGTATTATTGGCATATTTGGCAGTCTTTTTGGCTGTTTTCTGGGTTTGCTTGCGTCATTTCATCTTGTATATTATGGGTTAGATTTGAGCCATATGTTAAAAGATCTTGATATGATCTATCCGATAAAATTTATTATTAAGGGAGAAATTAATTACATGATAGTTCTCGGTGTGTTTATTTTTGGTGTTGTAGTATCTGTGATCGTTACGCTCTGGCCTGTAAGAAAAGCAACTAAACTTGAGCCGGTAGAAGCCTTGAGGCATGTATAATGTATTTATTAAAACTCGCATACAGAAATTTTTTCCGTAATACACGGCGCAGTATTATCTCGGGTATTAGTGTAGCAATTGCCATCACCGTGATAATATTTGCCCAGAGTTATATGCGTGGTGTGATCGAGAATATAGGTGAAAATATCGTTAGATTGATATCCGGGCACATAAGAATTACAACAAAGGAGTATGAAAGACGCGAACGAATGATTCCTTTATCAGAGGCTTTAGATTTGACACCGGAATTATATGACGAATTAGATCATGAAGAAATTCTAATGGTTTCACCAAGGATCAAATTTGGTGTTTTATTAGGTGAGGAAGAACTGAACATACCTGCACTGGGATATGCTATCGATCCTGACAAAGAAACACATATATCGGGATTGGACAAAAGAATAGTTGAGGGTTCTTACCTTGATTCATCAAGCAATGGGGCGATAATTGGTAATGAATTGGCAAAACGTCTTGATATAGGCGTGGGCGATACATTAACCATAATAACAAGAACCGCGTACGACTCACCAACAGGTATAAATCTTCTTGTTAAAGGAATATTCTCAATCGGTATAGGTGGAATAGATAGAAGTGTGTTTTACATCCCTTTCAATGTTGGTCAGCAATTACTCGATCTTGAGGACCGTGCTACGGAACTTGTTATTATAGTAAAGGATCCTAATAAAGCGATAAATGTTGCGCGTGAAATAAGATTACGCGGCGACTATTCTATTGTTCCTTTTCAATATAATCCTATACTCAAATACATCAATACCTTTAGCTTTGTTTACTCAATTTTTTATGCCATTATTTTAATCGTTGCCTGTTCGACAATTGCTAACACAATGATTATGGTCGTTTTTGAAAGGACAAAGGAGATAGGTATGATGAAGGCAATGGGTTTGAATAATCTTTCGGTTGTTGGATTGCTGACTCTTGAAGCAGGTATTATCGGTTTTGTAGGCAGTTCTCTGGGAACAGTTATTGGCGGTATTTTAAGTTATTGGCTTAAGTATCAAGGAGTTGATATGAGTATGATGTCGTCTTCTACTTCAGCTGATATGCCATTTGGCCCGATTATTTATTTTTCGCCAACACCAATGATTATAATAACGGGATTTTTATTTGGTCTATTAGCAACAATTATTGTCGCATTCTTACCAATAACAAGGATAACAAAATTAGAACCTGCAAAGGCATTGAAGACTATTTAAAAAATGATTACAATGATAAAAAAAATGAAGATTACAGTGATATCTAAATTTTTGTTGGCGTTAAGTTCAATAATTTCCTTATCCTTGGCGCAAACTGCTGAAGAAATAATTGAGCGCGTAGACAATAATGTCGTTGTAAAAACAACACGCTACAGAGCTAAGATGTTGATTAGTCTTGGTGGGAAAATTAGAGAAAAGGAATTTATTGGTTATACCCGGGGAAAGGAATATTCCTATATGGAATTTGTTTCACCGGCCCGTGATAAGGGGACTCGATTCTTGAAGATTGGCGATGAGATGTGGATGTATATACGTTCAGTTGAAAAATCAACAAAGATTGCCGGTCACATGCTCAGACAAAGTATGATGGGCAGTGATTTTTCATATGATGATGTTGCTGAAAATGAAAAACTACAGGATCTTTACGAAATTGAATTTATTGGTATTGATTCAGTCGAGGATAAGGAATGCTACAAATTAGAATTGACTGCAAAGGTGCCTGAGGTTAACTACTTTTTTAAAAAGATGTGGGTCGACAAAAAGACTTATATACCAGTCAAAGCTGAGCTCTACGCCAAGAGTGGTAAACTTATGAAAGAAATTAATATTACTGATTTTCAAAAAATCGGTAAAAGAAATTACCCGACAAAGATCATAATGATCAATAAACTCCGTAAGGATACCTTTACTGAATTGATTTTAGAAGAAATTAAACTCGATATTAAAATTCCATCAAAAGTATTTACAAAAGCGTATTTGGAAAGGAAGTAGCCCAGCACTTTGTTGACCACAGGTTTAGGGTTTTCTTTAAACATATGAGGATTCACCTTCAATCTTCTAAAAGATATCAGTAGCACATCGCACAGCAAAGTGCTGGGTTGACATTAAAATTAAATCGATTATTCTTAATTATGGCGGCGCAAGAGTTTAAGACTTTCTGGGACATTGAGAAAGAGAAAACCTGGCGTATCTATGTATTATTTACCATTCTTATCCTGTTATATTTTTGCCCAGTTTTTGTATTGTGGTCGCTGGTTAAGTTCTTTATAGACATTAGGCAATCTTTGTACCGTGCTGGTTCTTCATTCAAGTTTTTTGGCCTGGATACCTTGGCTGTTTTGATTGTTGCTGCAGTAGCAGCGGGGATTCATTGGTATTATTCGAATAAAGGAGTTGTTAGTAAAGTCCTGCGTCTTTTGGGTGCCAAATATCCGGACAAACGCGATAAGTACCATTATATGTTTCAGAACGTCGTCGATGAAATCGAGACTGCGGCCGGTGGTCTCGAGGTCGAGCGGTATGTTTTACCGACCGGTGCAATGAATGCTTTTGCACTTGCTGATATGAGCGGACGTCGCGTAGTCGGCATCACTGAGGGTCTGCTGTCCCGATTGACTCGTGAAGAACTGCAGTCAATAGTAGCTCATGAAATGTCACACATTGTTTCTGGTGATTGTCTGCAGACAACGATTACTTGTTCTCTTTTTAGCGTATATAGCGAGGCACTTACGCATTTCAATCGAGCATTAAGCCATCAAGGGCTGCAACCGGTGCCCACAATAGCCGGTGCCGCCCAGCAAAATGTTGCGACCGTTGGTTTACTATCGTTCCCGGCATTGCTTCTTCTTTTTGTCACCAATATCCTCGGGCAATTATTGAACATGTTTATTTCTAGAGAAAAGGAGTATCGCGCCGATGCTTCGGCAGTTAGATTCACCCGTAATCCAGTCAGCCTGGCAAGCGCCTTGTACAAGATCGGAATACACTGGCGTGGTGTTGGTTATGGGGGAGAACATATCGCGGCGATTTTCATACTTAACCCTTCACCTCAGAAGTTTGATGAGCAGGAAGATTTTTTTGCCACTCTTTTCTCGACACATCCACCTTTGTTAAAGAGACTTCAGGTTATCCTCCAGCTTGCCCACGCAGACTTAGCTGATATCGTCTACCATATGAAAGAAGGCAAGAGCCCAAAAACTGAAGTTGAAGTCATAAAGCCTGCCCTCCGATTTCATGCACAGCACCAAGATAAATGGCAGGGTCCTTACACTATCCTTCAACTTCAATCATTAGAGTGGTTGAAACCAGAAACCAGATTGCGTCTGCTTGACCATGATGAGGTATTTCAAGCAGAAGAAATACCGGCATTGAGTTACTTTTTTCAGCAAAGGAATGATCCGATGTGGAAGATGAGGCGTTTATGTCCTGATTGTCACAAGTGGTTGATTGTACAGAGTTATGAGGGTTTGTATCTGTGGCGCTGTGCATTCTGCGACGGACTGCTCGTTGAGGGAAATAAACTGCCGAGGGTTTTTGTCCGGCGGGAAAAAGGTTTCAACGAAAAGGTGCAGCGACTAGCCGATGTGATGAGCGCTGAGGCAGAGAAGAGACGCCCCCATTTCAATATTCTCCTCAGCCTGTATCACCCAAGGCGTTGTCCAAAATGCGGGCAGGATATGGTCCATAAGTTTTATAGCTATGCATATCATGTAGAAATAGATGAGTGCCAACATTGCAGGTTGATATGGTTTGACGCCGATGAGTTGGAAATCCTGCAATGCTTGATTGAAATGGAGTAATGGTGTAACGGAGTAAAAGAGAAACGGAAAGGACAGTATTTACTGGGTACTGAATACTAAGTAATAGGAACGGACTGATGCAGTGATTTATTTTCGTACTTTTGCAGTAGCAAAGATCCAGTATTCACAGAACGATGGGATGAATGTTTTACTAAATTTTACATTCTTAAAGTATTTCTTCAGTATGCTTTTTAAAAGACCCAATGTCACTTTGTCAAAGGCAGAACAACACTGGAGGCTAATTATTCCGTTCTTATCAAGAATATCATGGATTTTTGAGAAGATTTGATCCAGGAATACAGCTCGGTCTACTTTTGTAAGTGCTTCTGGATGCATTGTTAGGTCATAGACAATGGCATCAAAACCAGCGTGGTTATCTAGAAATACATTGGCATCATCAATCACTACCTTAACATTTTTCCTTATGAAGACATTGCCGCAGATTGTGGGCAAGTATTTTTGTGCAGCTTTGATGACCTCCCTATCTATATCGATTAGATAGACCTTTTTTGGTTTATATCTTAGAAGTTCTTTCAATACCCCGCCATCACCGCCTCCCAGAATAGCAACCTTTCTTAGCTTTTTACGTTTCTTGACAAGCGGATCGACTAAACATGCATTATAAATATGGGCGTCATATTCTGCAATCTGTATATCGCAATCCAGAAATAGAATCCTTCCGAAATCATCGTTGTCAATAATATCGATCTGTTGGTACTTGGATCTCTTACTCAGGAATCTCTTTTTTATATGGTATATTGTCTCAAAGCCGCTTGAGGTAAATGATCTTATCCAATCTTTTTCTTTTATTTCAATTGGGTTGCCGCGTTGTAACTCAACGACCCGCACGATTTTTGGTTTGATTCTTTTCTTTAAGAAACTCAGCAATTTGCTGGGTTTGTCGTGATCAGGAGAACAGGTGAAGATATCCAATGATGCATGGCGTGCTTCTGGATAGGTGTGGATAGCAACGTGAGATTCGCCGACCACCGCGACGATGGTAACACCTAAAGGATTAAACTGATAGCCTCTGATGCTTATCAAGTCGATGTCGACTTGCTTAAGACCCTGTTTCAAGATTTGGATGAGGATGTGTTTGTTGTTAAGTACTTTTTTTGAACAATAAATGAACTCCGCGACGATATGAACGCCGGTTGGTCTCATGCTCCAATTATATATGAAACTATAGGAAAGTCAACACGACGAACCGGTGCGGTCATTTGTAGGATTTAAAAAGCTGACCCCATGGTGTATCCAAGAATTTTCGTGCGATCGGTTTGCCAAAAACATTATACCAGTAGAAATCGTGGAAGACCCTTGAGGCGAGATATGACCATGGGACTAGCGGTGTTCGTAAAAGGACGTGTTCCAATGGTTTCAACTTGCCCCAGTATATCGCCTTTTGGCACCGGGATGCAAAGGTGTCTTTGCTCTCAAAATGGAAATCAACCTTACTTATATCTTCACCTTTTATTGAAATATCCTGAGGGTTTGCAGTACCAAGACCATTTTCCTGAGCAAGGTACAGGAATTTCAGTGATAAAGGATCAAAGCCCATCATTTTTGCAGCGATGGCATCAATGGCGACTGAATCGCCGCTTGCCAATAGGTAGTTTTTTATCTGCGGCTCCATGACCCTTGGTCCAGCTCCATTGCCAGCAATAGTGCCGTCAGTTAAGCAGAAAATACCAGGGTGGATTTCTTTTTGGATTTGGAGCAGATCGACGAGCGTTTCATGGATGACGGAGTGTGTCCAGTGCCGGTTATCATTGAGTAGACCACCAAACGCATTTTTCATAGCACCGGTAATTGTTGTGAAGACATGTGTCTTCAAGGTTGGCAAGTGGAAGGCATTCTTACCGATGAACATCTTGGGGATATCGATGCGGCCGCCAAAAATCTTATCAAGAACGAGCATTTTGGATTTTGGTTTGTAGTTTATCCATTCAATTTCCGGTTCGTAGAGATGGACAAATTTCAGTTTGTGTTTTTTCATTGCTGAATTGAGGTGATTATTTTCAGCGCCGAGCTCCGGATTTATCACGACCGTACGATTCTGTGCTGGTATTAGTTCAGAATGTCCTCTTTTTTTGAGTGATGCTGCCACGCCGTCGAGTTGCCATGGCGTCGTTGAACAAGCCGGGAAATAGAAATGCCAGGAGATATTTATTTTAAGTATTGTTGGGGTCTGTTTCTTGAGGAAATTATCAACCTGTGCCAGGGTCATTGCGCGATCAATATCCTCAAGTACGGTAGAAGGTTTGGTTTTGACTACTGCAACTAATGATTTCATTATCACCTCATTATAATGGAGATAGGCCTTAAGTCAATACTTAGGGAGAAACGGAGAAAAAGTAAATACCTAAACCCAGCTCGTTTACAACGGGCTTGGGTAAAATCCAAAATACCTAAACAAGCAAGATAGGCCAAATAGACTAAATAAACTAAAGATACCAAATGGACCAAACAAACCAAACAAATTAAATCATGTTACTAATCAGAACATAAAATAGTTCTCATCTCATCCACGATATGTATGTTCTCGACAAGACTCGAACAGTAACTCTTTACTCTTCGAGTAAGTCCCACAGAAGGGGGACGCATCGAGAAGTTCCTTTATGATGTAGTCGCCTGATTTATCCACGCCCCTTATGAAGGAGCGGGATTTATCCAGGCCCCTTATGAAGGAGCGGGATTTATCCAGGCCCCTTATGAAGGAGCGGGATTTATCCAGGCCCCTTATG
>JAUVZL010000008.1 GCA_030602565.1 Candidatus Stahliibacteriota bacterium | reverse complement strand
CATGCAATAAGAAAGTCAGACCATTACCATGATCTATATACACGAGTTGCTCATAAACACGGAAATGGAACCGCCCGAGTTGCTGTGGCCCGCAGTATGCTCCGGGCAATATACGCCATGCTCAAATTCAATCGACCTTATAAAGAAAGACAACTCCGGCCAGCGCCTTGGGGTCATAACCTTAAAAAAGGTTCTGAGATTTGATTGCGCGACCGGAGTCGTATAACATACTGTACCACGAGTACGCATAGGTGACTGACTCATGGTCCTATATTATTATACTGGTAATCAGCAAGGAGGTCAATATTGACAATTAGCTAATTATAGAATATAGTAATTCCTAATCAATGGAGCGCAATTTTTTCATAGGTGACCCCGTTCTTTCCCGCAAATTGTCTCTTGACAAGATTGATTATTTGCATATAATTTCTATTAGATAAGCAATATTATTTGTTGAAGGACTGCAGGATACTCATATTCTCAATCCATGAAACAGATAGACGCTTGAAAGGAGAAACATGCCATACGGAACTGTAAAGTGGTTTGATAGTAGAAAAGGATTTGGCTTCATCGAGAAAGAAGACGGTAGTGGTGACGTATTTGCCCACTTCCAGGATATCGCTGGTGAAGGTTACCGTACCCTGAATGAAGGTGAACGGGTTAAGTTCGAGATTACTAACTCCCCCAAAGGGGAAAAGGCCACAAATATCGAACGTGCGTAAATAAGCATGAAGAAAAAGGGGAGTGACTGAAGTCACTCCCCTTTTTCTTTTGTTAATGTATGTTCTCGACGCGTGCCTTACGGAACTTGCTCGAACAATAAAGCGTTATTTTTCTAAGGCTATCGTGATTTCATTAACATAAAGACGTTCACGGTCTCTATTTTTTAGATAATTCTTTAGCAGGTACTCAGGGTTAGCTCGCGCTTTTTCATCAATAACAACCTCGCCGTTTACGATAATAACGATGTTCTGATCTATTTGCACCATATCCGGGTGAATCTTGATAGTGAACACCGCAATCTGTGATGTTTTTAAGGAAAAGATGTTCCCTGAGAAATATCCCTCAATTCGTCCTGATGGTTTACCGCGTGTAAAGAGATCGGATATCGTAGGTCCGGGAAACTGATCTTCAAAAGTCAATATCTCACCGTCTCTCAGTACGACAATTTCAGCGAGATCACCACACCTCTTGTTTTCTTTGTAGGCATAGATATCTTCTATTGTATTAACAGGCCTATCTCCCAGTTTTATTATCACATCTCCATCTTTCATCCCAACGACTGCACAGAGTGTGCTATCACCAATTACCTTACTAATTTTCACAGCCGGACCCTTAAAATCGTGGTCCGGGAAAAACTGTGATAACACTTGTTTGTCAATTGCATCTAAATCAATACCGGCAAAATCATCATCCGGGTAAAAACCGAACATCACTCGGTCATCAACAATTTCCATATTATGGTCTTTGTACCAATCTGCGTGTCCTTGCCCAGAGATTGAATCGATGCGCAGCCACATGCACTCCACGTCTGGATATGCGCTCTCCCATTTTACCAGTGGTCTGAGGTGGCGCGGGTTATTTTCCATGAAGCTGACCATGCGTGGCAGTTCTTCTTCTGCATAATCAAATTCGTGCCCTATACCAGTATATATGCGGTAGAAGATGTCGGCACCAGCCTCATGAGCCAGTTCGAGCATATCGCGAATTTCATCTGCCGGATATAATTCATCTTCGTCAGTATTGATGACATACACGGGTCGATTGAAGAGATTAACAAAGTAGGTCTGTATTTTGCCGACCTCAGAACCCACACCAGGATGACCATTCAGCGACATAAAGCCCGCGAAATAAGATGGATAGGACATGGCAAACAGAAATGAGCCAGAACCACCATCAGAAAAGCCGGTCATGAATACTCTATTATCGTCAATATTGTATTCTCTTTTCGTCACGCGGATTTGCTGCAGAATATTAGCTATACCTACTGAATCCCACCAGGTCGCGCCGTACTGACCTGTGGGAAACAAAAGAATATAGCCTTGTTCTTCAGCCATTTTCACAAATGGCGAATCCTCAAAATATTTTACATCATCTTCGCTGATATCTTTTCTACTAACACCGCCATGAAGATATACAATGAGCGGAGTTTTTTCATTATGGTCATAATTCTCTGGAATGTATAGATAGTATGGTCTTTCAATACCATCAATACACATGTTTTTTGCAGTACGGATACCACGTGCCGCACCTTTCTTGAATTTGGTATTCTTTAGTAAGGTAATCAAGGTATTGATAGGAACATCATGGTCTGATATCTCGGCGATAAGTTCTTCCTGCCTTGCTATGTCGTCGGTGTGAAATAACGCATCAAGATTTTGACTCAGGTCAGCTGCTGAAGTGATCAATGGTGTGGACAATAGCATTATTAGTGCATACGGTATGTATTTTCTTAACATATTATCTCCGTTCCTTTTGTATACTGAATTTACTGTTTCTGAAACTCCTCTGCATAGATCTTCTTCATTTGCACGAAGGTATTAGTTGTTCTTTCATCAAGTGCTATTGCGGCGATTATATCTCTGTATTCCTGAGCGGAAATTTCTTCTTTCTTCAGCATATCAATGGCTATGTCCTCGTTGACATCAAACATCGCAGAAATTTTCGCAACCTTTTCTATAACTTTCTGGTCAATTACCCTGGTTTCATCTTTTTTCTGTGAACAAGTCATGCATATCAGTAATACCACAGCAATTACAAGAAAAATTTTCTTGTTCATATAGGCTCCTTTATTTAACGCACCAAATTTATTTTTTGTCTTTTTTCTTTGTTTTTGATTCGGACTTATCTTCATCAACTTTTTTCTTTATTGGTTCTTGCTTTTGAGGCTCTGCGTTTGTTCTATAGTCTTCGTCTTGGCTCCTTATCTTTTGTGTCTGCTGCTCTTTCTTTATTTTTTGCTTTTTCTGTTCTTCTTCATTTTCTTCTTTGTTTTTCCGCTCTTGTTTTTTTATCTGGTGTCTTTCTTGCAGTTCCTTTTTTATTGCCTGTCCTAATTCCTTACCTTTTACCCCATTTGCTTTCTGTTGGAATACGAATTCTGAGATTCCCTTATTAGATTTCCCTGTCCTTGTATTCTCTTCCATTGTTTTGATAGTATTGGCTCCTTCGTCCGCAGACAGCTTTTTGTCTTTTACGCCCTTGACAATGCTTTGTATTTCTTCTTCTTCAGCACCGGCATCCCTTGCATCTTTGACCACTTCTGGTAACCTGCTCACCTGTTTCAATTCCTCGACATTCATTCCAGGTTCTGATTTTTTCGCAATTTTTGCATCCGTATCAACCGTTTGAGCGAGAAGTGGCAGTGCCACGAGGAATGCGATGATTAGAAAAAAAGACCACATTTTCATAAAGTCCTCCTTGTTTTCCCTGATTAGCACAGTATATAGAAATGAGGGAATAAATCAAGGTGTTCGTTGAGGAGACGCGGCCTAATGGTTCGTAGGAACTATTCATGCTTGACAGCATCAATAAACTAGTTACAATTACACTGTTAGATGAAAGCAAGAAAGACTTCACAGACATGGATTTAAATACTATTTCCTATACAAAAAATACAGGGAGTTTTAAGGAGTTCTGTTGAGCCTCTGTATTGAGACAGTCAAGAACCAAAAGGACTGGGAAAGTTTTCTGAAGTTACCCTGGCGTATTTATAAGGGTAACCAGTACTGGGTGCCGCCGCTTTTAGCTGAGGTACGCGAAGCTCTGGACATCAAACAAAACCCTTTTTGGAAACATGCAAAGAGAGAAATTTTCTTAGCGAGGAACAGAGATAATCCTGTTGGCAGAATCGTCGCCGTAGTAGATGAAAACCATAATGAGTTCCATAATGAAAAAACAGGTTTCTTTGGTTTCTTTGAATGCGTGAACGATTTTGAAGTAGCCCAAGCTCTGTGGGATGAAGTAAAGAAATGGTTGAGAATCAGGGGTATGGAAATCATGCGTGGTCCAACAAGCCCGAGCATGAATGATGAAAACTCTTTTCTCCTTGAGGGGTTTGATAAACCGCCAACCGTAATGATGCCGTATACGCTTCCCTATTATTTAAATCTTGCCGAGCGCTATGGTTTCAAGAAGGCGAAAGATCTCTATGCATTTATTAAATATGCCAAGGATGGAATCCCGCCACGAATTGAAAAAATGGTAAATCGAATTAAGGTGAGGATAGACATCAAGGTGCGACCTTTTGACATGAAAAAATTTGAACGCGACGCGCAATTCTTAAAGAACATTTATAATGATGCCTGGGAAAAAAACTGGGGTTTTGTGCCGATGACCGATGACGAAATGAACTTTTCGGCAAAAAAACTGAAGCAATTTGCCGATCCGGAACTGATTTTGTTCGCGGAAATGGATGGTAGACCAGTGGCAGTAACAGTTACCATCCCTGATATAAACCAGGTGCTAAGAAGATTGAACGGTCGTCTGGGACCTATTGAAATGCTGAAGTTTTTGCTTTATAAGAAGAAAATCACTGGTGTTCGTTCAATCATCGGCGGGGTGATGAAGAAATACCGCGAGACTGGTATCATAGCCGTTCTCTACTATGAAACTGAGAAGGCTAATCTTCGGTTGGGTTACCAGTGGTGTGAGCTCGGCTGGAACCTGGAGGATAACGATCTTATTAACCGCTTTGATATGGCAATCGGCGGCAAACTCTATAAGAAATACCGCATCTACGAAATGAGAATATGAAGTAAGTAATTAACGTATACGGGTAATGGGGTCAAATCTCGACATTGGACAAGTAGGGTGTTTTGTGAATGGGGGCAATAGGGTAGAGGTGTTGTCCAATGTCGAGATTTGACCCCAGAGATTACTTTATGAGGTTGTAGATATCTTGCTGATTCATACCGGATTTGATGAAATGTTCTTTTGCGCTATTTATGTTACCAATTTCAAGATATGATAAACCGATATTACGGTGTGTGTTACTGACATATCGTGGGTAAGGATGATAGCGCAGAGATATTTCCAAATAATGTATAGCTTGCTGAGGTTTCTTGTCGAGTGCATAAGCCATACCTGCATAGTAGTAGGTGGTTGGATTGGTCGAGTCGAGTCCAACAGCATCAGTAAAATAAAGCTGGGCACTGTCCATAATCTCCTGTTCAAAATTAATGAGACCGAGTTTGAACAGCGCATCGGCATTATTTCTCGCGCGTAATGAATTCGTAAAAACTTCACGTGCTTCATTATACTGCGCCAGCTTGATATAAGTATCACCGAGCGCGTTGATAGTTTTGGTATTGCTCGGGTCATATTTTAATGCTTTGTTGAATTCGACCAGGGCTTTTTCATATTGACCCATATCAAAATAGTGGTTTGCATAGGTTGCATGGATTACATTTTTATCGACGAAATCCCCATGTGTACCAGGTAGATCAGTGTGCACAAACCATAAGACTACAAAGATCAAACCGCAGGACAAGATGACTTTCTTATACTTCTTAGAACGCAATTCTTGAATGATCCAGAAGATTGCATAAGCTGCAAAGATTAGGAGCAATGGTATGAGCGGCATACGATAACGTGCGGGTACGAAGAACAGGATTATGGTTAGGGAATAAGTCAATAGAAACAGCAGTGCGGCTTTGGTCGGCTTTTGTTTGGGCGCGAAAATAAATCCTATGATAGCTAAAGCAATGACAATCCCGAAATTTAAGAGCGGAATACGGAGCAGCGGCGAGAAACTCTGATAAGTTTTTATGCTTTGATTATTTGGAAATTCATACGCACTTACCAATAAATAGGCTTTCTTTAATATTAATACAAACCAATTAATTGGTTGGAAGAAAATGTATTGGAATCCTCGTCGAAACCAATAATTAGAAACTTCAGAAAAACGAAGTTTTCTGTTCATATCGAGTTCCGCGATAATGATTGCATCTTTGTATCCACCCAACCATGTTTTGTCGATTTCGGGTGATGTTGCTGACCAACCATTTGCCGCTTGATTATTGCCGAGGTAAAAATTTATGCCGCCATTCCAGGCAAGTGGTACACTATCTTTACCAATCGTTGAGTTTATGATCATTACAGTTAGAATACTCGGTGCGACGCCGATAATCAAGAGAAAGACTCGCCTAAGCCGTTCTTTAAATTTATCTTTTCTCGAGATAACATAAAGATATGATGCGAAGACCAGTACGCACAGTAAAAAAGTCGGTCTTGTGATTGAAGCCAAACCGAAAAACAGTCCAGCCAGGATGAGTTGTATGTCAGTTCGCTTTTTCAACGACTTGATTAAGAGGAAAAGCGCAAGAACGCAGAAGAATATTTCCAGATAGACAGTAAGAAGCATAGCATCGAAATACAAGAACATGCTGTAAAAACAAGCAAGTAATCCTGCTAATGCACCGATCTTGTAGGAAAATATTTCTTTTCCAGTGAGAAAAATGAGCATGCACGACAGTGCTCCGATAATAATACCAAATAACCTTGGAATGTAATAATCATGACCGAATATCGAATACACAAGACCCAAAAAATAAGGGTATGCTGGCGCGCGATAATAGGGAACCCGACCAAATAAGTTTCCTTGAGCGATTTCCTGTGCCCATTCATCATGATATTTTTCATCCATTATCGGATAATTGAAAAAGGGATTATCCTTGATTGTTTCGAGGTTAATAAAGCGGACACCAAGTGCCAGAATAAAGATTATGAGAGCAGTTAGCAAGATACGTTTGGTGCTTTTCACAATGAGCAATTATAAATGCTGATTATTGTCTGTCAAGTCATATCCATGCAGTTCCTTGACTTATATCCTTTGCAGCATATAATACTAATTGATTCTGAAATTGATTCGATCAATATCAACTAAGGAGGTATAATGAACGAGAATCTGAAGTGTCCATTTAAGGCCGCAGATCAAAGCAAGGAGTGTGACCGGGAAAAATGTGTGCTGTGGCATGAAGGTGGTTGTGCTTTTGTGCACCTTATTAGAGAATTGGGGATTCTTAATGAAACGCTGCGAAGCATACAGGCGAAGTACTGAGTTCAGAAGTACTAGTACAGTTGACATAATTGAAAAATAATGTAGAATAATCGATGGCTATGTTGATTCGCAACGCCTCAGAGATACTGACTATGAAAAGAGGACTCAGTATTTTGAAAAACGCTTCAGTACTCGTTGAAAATGGTAAGATCAGAAAAGTTGGTCAAATAAAGAGTGATAAAGCAAGAAACGTAGTCGATGCTAATGGTTGCGTAGTATGTCCGGGGTTGGTAGATTCTCATACCCATTTGGTCTACGGGGGTTCGCGCGAAGACGAATTTGCGATGCGCGTTACCGGTGTCAAATACGAAAAGATCGCCAAAGCTGGCGGTGGTATTGCCAGTACGGTGCGTATGACGCATCAGGCAAGTGAAGATATTTTGTACAAGTCAGCCATGAAAAGGTTGAAAAACCTTGTCAAACACGGCACTACGACCGTTGAAATCAAGAGTGGCTACGGCTTGTCGCCTGCCGAGGAAATAAAAACCCTCAGAGTGATAAAACGGCTGAAAAAGGATTCAGAACTTGATATTGTACCAACCTATCTGGTTCATACGATCCCTGATCAGATGAAGCGGCGGGACTATATAGATCTTGTCATTGAAGAGATTATCCCCAAAGTTGCCAGAGCAAAGTTAGCTGATTTTTGTGATATTTTTTGTGATAAGATTGCTTTTACCAGGCGCGAGAGCGAGAAGGTTTTATTGAGTGCGAAAAAATACGGTTTTGGGCTTAAAATACATGCGGATCAATTCGCTGATATTCACGGTGCATATCTTGCCGCGAAATTGAAATGTGCATCAGCTGATCACCTGGAGTATTCAACAAAGGGGGCGATAAGAGCAATGAAAAAAGCAGGTGTTGTTCCTACTTTGCTACCTGGCGCAACACTTTTTTTACAGTTCAAGAAGAAACCGAATGTTAGAACCTATAAGAAACTGTACTGTCATCCAGCGCTCGCTTCAGATTATAACCCTGGTTCGTGTATGATTTATTCAATGCCCAAGATTATTGCGCTCGCCTGTATTGTCTATGGCATGCATGTTGAAGATGCTCTTCTGGGAGCTACCAAATACGGCGCCAGGGCATTGTGTTTGTTTAACCGAATCGGTAGCATTGAAACCGGTAAACAAGCTGATTTTGTCATATTTAACGTTGATAATTACAAGAAAATTCCGTATTATTTTGGCGAGGATATTGTCAGGTATACTATAAAAAAAGGAAGGATAATATATGGAAAAAATAGTTGAGTGCATCCCCAATTTTAGCGAGGGGAGGAATCAGGCAAGACTCGATCAGATTTTAGCTGAAATAAAGAGTGCTGGTGTAGAATTGCTCGACCAAGAAAAAGATGCTGACCATAATCGTGCAGTTGTGACATTCGTAGGTGAACCTGAGGCCGTACTGGAAGCAGCATTTAGAGGTATCAAGAAAGCATCAGAGTTGATTGACCTGACCAAACATAAAGGTGAGCATCCGAGAATGGGCGCTACTGATGTTGTCCCGTTTGTACCGATCAGCAACGTTACAACGCGTGAGTGCGTTGAGCTGGCAAAACGGTTAGGCAAGCGGGTTGCTGAGGAGTTGAAGATACCAGTCTACCTTTACGAAGCTGCGGCAACTCGACCTGACCGGCAGAATCTTGCGGCGATAAGAAAAGGTGAATTCGAAGGGTTGAGAGATGAGATCGAAACCAACCCTGAACGTCGACCAGATTTTGGCGAGCCAAAACTCCATCCAACTGCCGGTGCCACGGTAATTGGTGCCCGGTTTCCCCTTATTGCTTTTAACATAAACCTCAATACGACAGATGTTTCGATTGCCCAGAAAATTGCCAAGGCAATCAGGTTTGGCAGTGGTGGATACCGGTATACTAAATCACTTGGTTTCATGCTGAAAGAAGAGAATCGTGCTCAGATCTCCTGTAACATGACAGACTATACAAAGACACCATTGCATCGAGTTTTCGAAACAGTAAAGCGCGAGGCAGAAAGGTACGGCATCAGCATCAAAGAATCAGAGATTGTCGGTTTGGTTCCTGAAAAGGCATTGATCGATACAGCGATTTACTACTTACAGCTGGACCGCTTTACCGAAGATCAGATTCTGGAGTACAAGCTCCACGGGAAAGGTTCAAAGCAATCAATCATGGATTTCCTGCATGTTTTGGCTCTGGCACGACCTACACCAGGTGGCGGCAGTGTTGCTGCGCTCGAAGCTGCTCTCGGTACGGCGCTACTCTCAATGGTTACCGGTATCACCGTGAACAAGACAAAAGATGAAGAACTGCTGGATTTCCACGGATTTTTAAAACTAACTACCTACGAGTTCTACAAATTCATCAATAAAGACAAGTCGGCTTTTGATCAAGTTTTGGTAGCGTTCAAGTTACCTGATGAGACAGATAAGGATAAGGAGGATAAGCAGATTGCCGTGCAAAATGCCTACAAACATGCAGCTCAAGTGCCGTTTGAGGTCTGTAAGAAAATCCTTTTTGTCTACCCCTATGCCAAGACGCTTGCTCAGAAAGGTTTAAAGAACGCGATTTCTGATGTTGGTGTGGCGCTTTACTCGCTCCACAGTGCGTTTATGGCTGCCCGGGTTAACGTCTTGATAAACCTCAGTTCGATAACCGATGCAGTATTCAACGAATCCATTAAGACAGAGCTTGATTCGCTAAGAAAACAAGAGGGAAATCTATACGAAAATATCGAAAATATCTTCTTGACAAAGTTATGAATTAGGTTATAATTTTTTATGGAAGTAGATCTTCTTGATAAAGGCAGAGAATATATAGAAGACGGAAGTTTTGAAAAGGCTCAGATAATACTGCGCCGGATCTTGAGCGATGACCCTAAACATGCGAGAGCCGTGGAGCTCTCTGGAGACTTGGTTCTAAAATTGGGCAGAGATGCCGAGGCTATTCAGCGGTATGAAAGTGCTAGTGACTACTACACCAATGCGAATCAATACGCCGAAGCGATACTTTGTTTGGAGAAAATTACAGGAATAGATAAATCCAATGAGGAAATTATCGCACGTCTGGCTGATCTTTATAGATTTTATGGTTTACCTGATAAGGCGATCAACACAATACTTGATTTGTGCACATGGGCGATTGACAACAAGGAAAATGCTATGTTCATATCTGGGTTGCGCAAAGTAGTTGAGCTGCAGCCAAAAAATTTAGCTTTGCGATTCTCCTTTGTTAAGGTTCTCTATTCAACCAGCAGGTTACAGGATGCCGAGGATGAATTGAAAAAAGTCAAATCTCTTGCTGAAGAGGCAGGTGATCAGGAAATACTTGAGGAAGTCGACAAGTTGTTTCCACAAACAGATGGCGGTGAGGAACTCGATCCTAAAAGCCGTATTGAACTGGG
This sequence comes from Candidatus Stahliibacteriota bacterium, assembly GCA_030602565.1. Classification (GTDB taxonomy): domain Bacteria; phylum Hydrothermota; class Tepidihabitantia; order SM23-42; family SM23-42; genus JAUVZL01. Next base: position 51,440 of record JAUVZL010000008.1, on the reverse strand, counting down.
TAACCTACTCTATGAGATTGGCTCAAAGGATGAGGCGATAGTTGAATTTGAAAAGGCGGTAAGTGATTTGGTCGACAGCAATGAAACCGAAGAGGCAATAAATGTACTGAACCGAATTATTGAGATCGATCCAAACAACAAGGATGCGATAAACAGAATTAATGAGTTAAAAAGTGGCGGTGCACCTGTCGAAGCTAAAGCCGCCACTGAAGAGGTTGTGGAACAAGCGGTGCCAGAATCTCAAGTTGAAGAAACCATTCCGACCGAAGCAGGCGAACCAAAGACTGAGAAAGCGTTTCCTCAAGCTGAAATAGAGGAAGATCTAAAGCCCAGTGTTGAAGATATTATCGACCAGACTGTTAGTGAACCGAAGGCAGAAGAAGAAACTGCTCAACCCGAAACTCCAGAACAAACAGCGGGAGATGAACAAGCAATGGAGATGTTCGAGGATCTGGACAGAGAGATTGAGGGTTTTGTTGCTGCGACAGATACTACAACACAAGAACCTTCTGACGAAGTTGAGCCAAGTGTAGAAAAAGGACATGATGTGCCACAATTAGAGGGGCAGATAGCGGATATAGAATTCTTACTCGATGAAGCTAAGGCACCAAGTATACCAAGTTTCGAGGTTGCCCAGGAATTTGATGATTTCAGAAAAGCAATAGTGTGGGAGGAAACTGATGTTAAGAAAAAGATGACCCTGGCAAAGCTGGCTTTTGATGCTGGCTTATATGCGACTGCCTTGAGCTATGTTGTTGACGTTAAGCAAGAAAAGGGTACATGGCCGTTATCGCTTGAGATAAATGGTGCGTCGCTTATCAAGCTGGGTCATTATAGTGAAGCCAAAAAAGTGATTGCTCCTACTTTATTGTATGAAGAGATTTCTGAAACCCAGAAAGTCGAGTTACGTTATCTGCTCGCGTCTGCTTATGAGGGGTTAGGAGATTTTGACAATGCATTAAGGGAAACCGAACGGATTATTAGCATTAACCCTGAGTATAAAGACGTAAAGGAGATGTATACACTAATGGGTGGTAAGGATATAACATTTGAAAAACCAAAAAGAGAATCTGATAAGACTATACCTCCTCAGAAAATATCCATATCACCGCCAGCGCAGCCTGAACCTTTTGTGCAGCCAGCTAAGATGGGACCAAAGGAAATAATACAGGAACCAGCCGAGGAGATGTATCCGACGATAATTGACCAAACACCTTCAACCCAGTCAGAAAAGCTATCTAAGGATCTTCCCAAAAAAGAACCTGATACTGAAGAAAGAAAAGGCGAAAATATCGCTTTTCTCTAAAACAGGAGGATAAGTGGGCTATCAGGAATTTTACGGTTTCAAATTTGAACCATTTACTAATCATCCTGATCCAAAGTTCTATTTCAATTCCCCTCAGCATGCTCTGGCGCGCGAATACCTGGTCCATGCGGCACGCGGCACGCGAGGGTTGGCAGTTCTGTTGGGTGATATAGGGACTGGCAAGACAACCCTGGTGCGTAAGATTCTCAGTGAACTTTATGCACAAGGGAACTATCAGGTTGGCTTGATCGTCCTGACCCATTCTGAATTCGCGCCGGGTTGGCTTTTCACTAAAATTGCAAACCTTGTTGGCCTTAGAGATTTTGGCTCTTCGACAACTGAAATAATAAGTCGAATTTCTCAAAGGCTCAATGAGATATATCGTAGAAACGAAAAGACAGTTATTATTATCGATGAGGCAAACAAAATTACGAGTCCTGAGATATTAGAAGAGATTAGAGGACTTCTGAATCTTGAAATAGCTGATACCAGATTGATTTCGTTTATCCTCAGTGGGTTGCCTGAGCTGGAGTCGTACCTGACATCCAATCGTGCTCTGTATCAGCGCATCGCGGTTAAGGTCAAGTTGAAGTCAATGGGTAGTGATACGATAAGAGCTTATATAGGTCATCGGCTCGGTATTGCTGGCGTGACAAATGAAATTTTTACGCCCAGGGCGGTTGATTTGATCTGTCGCTATTCAGATGGCAAACCGAGGCTTGTAAACATAACTTGCGACAATGCCCTTTTAGAGGGTTATATGCAGAGGAAAAAAAGTATTGACGATACAATTATAGAAAGAGTAGTCACAAATTTAGGATTGAAATTTGAGTAATGTCTGAGCTTGGTGAGGTTAAAAGGAAGGTTGCCGAGTTTGTTGCCAAAGGTGACACTAAAAAAGCCATAACCGAGCTAGAACAAGCAGTAAAAGAATTTCCCAAAGAGGGTTCCCTATTCAATAAACTCGGTGATCTTCTTATAAAGGTCAATCGTAAAAATGACGCGCTCAGTGTATACGAACAAGGTGTGCGGGTCTTCAAAGAAGAAACTTACTTTCCAAATGCCATCGCGTTATGTAAGAAGATACTCAGACTTGAAAAGGACAGGACAACAATTTATGAGTTACTCGGCGAGTTGCACAAGCAATTAGACCAGCGCGGTGAGGCAGCGAATTACTTCCTTGAGTATGCAGAACGGAAGATAAAAGCCAATGATCTAGATGCTGCGCTGGAAGCCTATAATACTATAAAAGAACTCGTTCCTAACAACCCGAAAATCCTTGAGACGATTTCTGCAATATACGAAAAGGTTGGAAAAAAACAAGAGGGCAAAGAACTTCTAAAAGAAGCGCATGAAATCGAAGACAAACAGGAGAAACTGAGAGAAAAAATGGTCGTCGAAGAACCACAAGCAGAAGTTGAAAAAGAAGTCGAGGAAGAAATAGAAAAAGTTGTTAAGGAACCTGAAGTAGAAGAAGAAGTTACTGAAGAGGAAACAGAAGAAGAAAAAGAATCGGATATTCCGCTTGAGGATTTTGTATCACCTGAAGTGGCTGAGTTGCTCAAAGATGATGAGATCTCAGCTGAGGAAGAAGAGGGTGTCAAAGAAACACCTGTTGTATTATCCGAAATTGATAAGACTATTGAGTTGGGTGAGCTCTATCTCAACCTTGGTTCTGAAGAAGAAGCCATTGATTGCTTCAGCAGTGCGGCAAATGAGTCATGGAATAATAAGAACTATGATAAGGCTTTTGATCTTAATAAGAGAATAGCTGACCTGAGACCATTTGATCTCAGGTCCCGTCAGCATCTTGTTGAGATCAGTAAGATAAAAAAGGATATGGATTTACAAATAGAGGCGATGGTAGATTTAGCTGAATCACTGAGTCGGCGCGAAGCGAAGAGTGAAGCCCGGGATTTATGCAAGAAAATCCTTGAATTTGATTCAGAAAACATCAAGGCTCAAGAGATGTTTTCGGCATTTGAACAGCCCCAGGATTACATTGACCTTGGCGAAGTTCTTAGAACTGAACTTGAAGATGAGAAGAAATCTGATAGCATTCAAAGTATCGAAGGGTTAATTTCTCAATTCCGGCGTGAGGTCTTTGAATCTATTGGTGAGGGCGATTTTCGTTCGCGTTATGATCTCGGGGTTGCCTATAAGGGCATGGGTCTTTATCAAGAAGCTATTGAAGAATTTGAAATTGCCGCAAAAGACCCTGAGCTTAGACTCAAGGCGTATGAAATGATCGGATCATGCTTTCTCGAACGTGGTAAGGCAGATGATGCGGTAAAAATTTTGAGCGCCGGTCTAAAAATTACAAATCGACCAGCACGGGAATACTTTGGCATTCATTTTCTCCTCGGTAACTGCTATGAGAAGATGAAGAAAATGAAAGAGGCGTTAAAATCCTACATGTATGCTTATAAACTCGACAAGACAGTGCCTAATTTGACACGGAGAATTAATGATCTTAAGAATAAATACCTTGCCGAAGCAAAGAAAAAAGGCAGGAAAATTGTCACTAAACCACCAGCTAAAGCAAAACCTGAATCTATAAAAACGGCTAAGGTCCGGGCTAAGAAGTCTAAGATCACATATTTATAGGAAACAATCATGGGTTACGAGAAATTCTATAAGCTAAAAGCACACCCCTTTAGTTTTGCCACTGACGAAAGATTCTACTACGACTCACCACAACATTCAAAATCCCTGGTGAAACTGACTCACGCAGTTGAAACTGAGAAGGGGCTCGCTTTGATGATCGGTGATATCGGGACCGGTAAGACGACATTATCGAGGCGGCTCTTAGATCAACTGATCGATGATGATGTTGAAGCAACCCTGTTGGTGATCATTCATTCGGAAATCACTTCTTTGTGGTTTTTGAAGAAAATCGCCCTGATGCTCGAGACGCCGATTGAGTCAGAAAACAAAATAGAGATAATAACCGCTATTTACCACCGTCTTCTGGATTTGACAGGTCAAAACAGGAAAGTAGTCATTCTGATCGACGAAGCTAATATGTTGCAAACCAAAGAAATAATGGAGGAAATCCGTGGTTTGCTCAATCTGGAATCAGAGCACGGTAAGCTTTTGAACTTTATCCTCTTCGGTTTGCCAGAGATGGAAGACTATTTGAAACTCGACCCACCGTTATATCAACGCATTGCGGTCCGTTGTGTTCTTGAGGAACTGGACGCAAAGGCAACTACCAGTTATATTATCCATCGTCTTCGAGTCGCCGGTTGCGTGAAGCCACTCATGACCAAAGAGGCTTTGGAGAAAGTATACACATATTCAAAAGGCATACCACGCACAATCAATGCGATATGTGACAACGCATTGTTAGAGGGGTTCCTTTTGAAACGGGAAGTGATTGAAGCCAAAATTATAGACGACGTCAGTTCTGATCTCGGACTTAAGGCCAAGTCGAGTTGACCAGAAGCACTCAAGGCGCTCCATCACCTACACCGCCAAATAGATATTTCGCTGACCTCCATATTCACTCGATATATTCTGACGGCTCATTTACGCCTTACGAAATAGTGCAAATCTGCAAGCGATCGAATCTAAAGGCAATCGCAATTACTGATCATGATACAGTGTCGGGCGTTGAAGAAGCGATGTTCTATTCTAAAAATGGTTTTGAGGTTATCCCAGCAGTTGAGATGAGTTCAAACATCGGTGACCTGGATGTTCATATGCTTGGTTACTACGTGGATTACAAAGACCCTAGTTTGTTATCATACCTGGACGAATTCAAGAGACATCGTGCTGAGCGGGTGAAGAAAATCATCAGTAAACTCTCCGGTAACGGGGTCAAACTGGAGTTTGAGCAGATTAAGATGGTTGCCAAAGATTGCTCTTTGGGCAGACCCCATATCGCTGAAGTTCTTGTGGAAAACAGTTATGTTAAATCAATAACTGAAGCCTTTCATAAATACTTAGGGTATGGGTTGCCGTACTATGTCCCGAAGAAAAACATCCACCCGAGAGAGGTAATAAGAATAATAAAGGAATACAACGGCGTTCCAGTTATCGCGCATCCAGGGACCATAAATAGCGAATCTGTCATCTATCAGTTAATTATAGATGGTGCTCTGGGCATTGAAGTCTGGCACCCAGAGCACACGCCGCGCTGGCGCCAGGGATTGTACGAGATTGCCTTGAAAAACGATTTGTTGATGACTGGAGGCTCTGACTGTCACGGTAAGCATGCTGATTCGGTAAGGATCGGGCTTACCGGCTGCGGTGAAGAAGAAGTAAGTATGCTCAAGCAATGCCGGGATAAGATACGTAATGAACGTGACAGTTGAACAAAGCGAAGCCGTGGTTATTTAAATTGCGTTAGGGGGTACTGTGAACATAGATGAAATTAAGGAAATCTTACCGCATCGGCCACCGTTTTTGTTTGTTGATGAAGTAGTGGAAATTAGTGATACCAGGATTGTTGCGAAAAAGCATGTGCGCACTGATGAATGTTTCTTTGCGGGTCATTTTCCGAAAGAGCCGATTATGCCGGGTGTTTTAATGGTTGAGGCACTCGCGCAAACCGGTGGCGTGATGTTGCTCCGCAAGAATAAGGGCGCTATTCCTCTATTCCTCGGTATTGACAGGACGCGGTTCAAGAAAACAGTACGACCGGGTGATACACTCATTATGGAAGTCGAAATTTTGCAGAAACGTGGTGATGTAGTTAGGATATCAGGGGTTGCCAGAGTTGATGATGAGGTTGTCTGTCAGGCAGTGATCATGGCAGGCATTAAGAAGTAAGTTCAAACTCTTTTTTCTAAAGAACCTACAAGAATGAAGCAGTTTACTGTCAGCAAAAACGCAAAGGTTGATAAATCAGTCATCATTGGTCCTTATTCAGTCGTTGAGGATGATGTCAAGATCGGTGCAGATAACAAAATAGGCGGTTATGTTATAATCAGAAACGGTTCGATAATCGGAAAGGACAATACAATATGCGCTGGTGTCCAGATCGGTGTGGACCCGCAAGACTATCATTTTAAGGGCGAACCATCAAAGTGCCTGATCGGCGACAATAATATAATTAGAGAATATACAACTATTTCCAGAGCGACCGGTGAAAACAAGGCAACATGCATCGGCGATAATAATTTTATAATGACCTATGTGCACATTGCACACAACATTCGAATCGGCAATAATAATATAATATCAAGTGGGAGTCAGCTCGGCGGTTATGTTGAACTCGAAAACTTCGTAAATATCGGAGGGCTTGTTGGGGTGCACCAGTTCTGCAGAATCGGCAAATACGCAATGCTCGGTGCTATGTCATATCTAAATAAGGACATACCGCCGTATGTGTTGGCGCGCGGGAACCCGGCAAGAGTATTCGGGGTGAATGTGCGGGGGCTGCAACTTAATGGGTTTACGGCTCAAGAAGTTGAAACCATCAAGGCATTGTATCGGTTGATCTATGAGTCTTCCAATACCCTAACAAAATGTCTTAAGCGGTTGGAAGAAAAAGATTGTTTTGGCGATTTTGCTCGGGAAACAATCGAGTTTGTCAACGCATCAAAGCGCGGTATACTTTTGAAAACGCCGTAAAGAAGTCACCTGATAGATAGAAACTATCTCAACTTCTTTTTGTGACGGTCTCTTTTGCGTCTTTTTTTTAATTTATGCTTCTTTATCTTTTTCAACTTCCTCTTCTTGCCACAAGGCATGTGTTAAAACCTCCTTTTCATTAGCAGATTATACAGATATAACACGGTAAGTCAAGCACCGCACGCTTTAATTCCTTTCTATATTACTGTAGATTCATCCTAACATCCCATTGACATATCATTGTTTCAGAATAGAATATGCTATGCTTCTGTTGTTCGTTATCAGCCAGGCATTATGCAGGTTTGAGGGCAATGCTTACAAGACAATGAGTGAAAGCTGGCAAGCTAAGCCCATGGCTTGTTTGATGAATGGTGTTTCTTTTGTGTCGAGACCAGAGTTCAACGCCGTCAATCCAGCCTTCTCCTTTTTTCTTGACCGCGATAATTTAGGCAAGCAAGACCTCGTTGGTTTTATTGTGAATTGGGCGACAGTCCTGCCTCTTAAATATTTCGTAAATCGTCAGCGACCAGAAGGGTATTACCCACGTTGGAACTCCTCATTTCCGTCAGGTCATACTACTTTTTGCTTCACTCATGCGGTCATTTTGACTCATCATTATCCCGAATTGAAAGTGCCGATGTACCTGTACGCAACGACCGTAGGCTTTTCTCGCATCTATTTGAAAAAGCACTATCCAACGGATGTCATTATTGGCGCAGTACTGGGGATATTAACTGGTTATCTAACGATAAAACTGGTTGAATAGTAAAGAAATCTAATCTTCCGGGTTTTTATATTGAATCCATTGCCCTTTTTTGATCTCGGGCTCTCCTTTTATCCAATACCTGGGGTCAACATGAATTCGATTCACGACAAATCCCCAATGAAGGTTCGGGCCTGTACATAAACCGGTTCTCCCTAACTCAGCTATAAACTGTCCTTTTTTGACTTTATCACCGGTTTCTACACATATTGAATCCAAGTGAACATAGATCGTGTATATTTTCTGGCCATGGGCAATAACAATACTCTTGCCATGGACCTCTAAGTTCTTTGCCATGACAACAACGCCGTGATTAGGTGCGTAGACCTTAGTGCCCACGACATTGCCAATATCTACAGCTTTATGAGACCACTCATCAAGGTCTTTATTATAGCGCCGCGGTGTACCAAAGAGCCCGGTAATGGTTCCAGAACAGGGCCAGATAAAGTCGCCGTCATACAAAATTGAATCTGGGTTTCTACTGTAGGCGCGGGCAAAGTAGTTACCTTCATACTTAAGCATTTCAAGGGTTTCTTCGGTGAGGATGCTGATGTCAAGATCAGCCGTGTCCTCTTCAGAAAAACCGCCCGGGATTACTGTAAACGGCATCTCGAGTTTTTTTGGTTCGCCTTTATCCTGATAGCGTAAGGTCATTTTATAATCGCCCGGTTCCGTATTCATCGGCACCGCGAGTACGGTGTTGTAAGTGTTATGCGCAACAGGGTATAGGTCATATGTTTGATAGAGAAAATTGATTTTTGGATCTTCCAAGGGCAGAACGACCATAACATTGAGCTTCGCAATTTCACCCTGGTGATAAGTATCTTTGTCCATGGTAATTTTTTGAATCAAACCATTGGTGAGCGATACCGCTGAGGTTTTGGTTGCATCGAAGGAGCGGATCTCGTAGTCAAGCCGAAGCATGACTGGTTGAAGAGTTTCAGTAGATAAGGTGCGCTTGAATTCTATGACCCTGCTTGAGCGCTCTAATCTGCGCTCCAATGATATAGAAGGTTCATATGCATTTGACGGGGTTTCAGTTTCTTTATTGGGTTCTTTGTCAATCGGGTCGGCCGCCAGCACATTGTACTCAAACGGTTTGTTAAACCTACTGGTAAAACACGCAACAATGAACAGAAAGGATAAAAGGCTACGGACTCTTTGCACAACGGAACCCATAATAGCGGTCCTGCACAAATGGTTTTAGTTCCATTCTCGACGAGCACTTCAAGTATTTGGGATTAATGCTCAACCACGAACCACCCCGAACAACACGCGAATAACCAGAGTCAGGACCAGGGGGATTTTTGTCAGGGCTGATCTTGTAGTATTCTTGGTCATAGAAATCCTGACACCACTCCCAGACATTGCCTGCCACGTCATATAATCCGTAATTGTTCGGCGCATACTTCCCTACTGGAGCTGAGTAGTCATAACCATCTTTTTCTCTGAACGGCTTGGGAGCATAATTGCATCTTTTTGCCACTGATTCATCTCCCCAGGGGAATTGCTTGCTTTCCAGACCGCCTCGCGCAGCGTATTCCCATTCTGCCTCAGTGGGCAAACGTTTACCGGCCCATTGCGCATAGGTAAGGGCATCATAATAACTCACGCCGACGACTGCTTGATCAGGTTTATTGAGGTCACGATCTTTGAGAAAAGGTGGTTTTGGATGGCCAGTTGCTTCAATAAATCTTCTATACTGATGATTCGTCACCTCATATTTATCAATGAAGAAAGCATCTATCCAGACCTTGTGCTTGGGACTTGCATCGCCAGAATCAGCGCCCATTGTGAAATACCCAGCTGGAATAAGCACCATATTTTGAGGCGGTACAAAAGCCGCCTCTTCAGTAACCTGTGGTGTTTGTTCTTCGGGCTTGCCACAGTTCACAAGTGTCAATGAAATAATTGTGATTATTAACGATATTTTTTTCATAGTCTCCACCTTTGTTGATAATAACCAAAATAGCCTATATGTCAACATAGCGGCTCTCTGATTCCTCTGTACTTTTTTCAAATTGCATGGTGCACAATGTAGTGGTCGAGCTTGCTCGACGATTATCAGTTTAGGCAGACCAAGGTCTGCCACTACAAAATCTGCGAAATTTCGGCATATTTTATTGGAATTGTAAAAACCGAATTACAAAAAGTGGAGAGGAATCAGAGCGGCTCTAGATAAAGATGGTCGGTGAGCCCCTTTCTGCTAAGGATTTACACTACTAAAGATTGGAACGATAGCGGTCTTTCAGCTCTTCCTTTTTGCCTTTATTCCAGCCCGAGACCTTGGTAAAATAGCCGGTTACGCGGGTGATGTGGTCGACTTTTTCACTGCCACAATGAGGACAAGTTTCTCTAAGCCCTCTCGATGTTTTGAAACAATTGTTACAGGTCGTAAACTCCGGCGAGAAGGCGATTTGCGCATTACGGGTATTATGGAATGTTTTTACCACAAAGTTGGCAATTGACTCTTTTGGCGGTTGTGATTCGCCGAGCCAGACATGGGTTAATGCACCGGCTTCAATCATATCGTGAAATTTACCTTCGATTTTTACCCGGTCGATCGCGTCTAAATTCACCGCGACATTCAAATATGTTGAATTGGTATAGTATATCGAGTTGGTATCGGAATTACCTTTCACAATATTCAATGCGAGATCTGGAAAATGTTCAAGGTCAAGGCGGGCAAGACGGTGGGCTGCAGATTCAGCTGGAGTCTGCTCCATGACCAAACGCAGACCATGCGTGCTTGATAGTGCCTTGACCCGCAAATACAGATACGCCAATACTTTGAGGCCGAAGCGTAAAGCGGTTTCACCTTCATGCATCTGTTTTCCTGTGTGGTATTCAACAAGCTCATTCAAGCCCAATAAACCGATTAAGTAAGTTGCTCGATAGAGCCTTAGATACTGTTCACCGTCTCTTTCCATGGTCAGCAGGGCGAGTGGTCCTTCGGTTTTCAGCGCGATGATCTTCTCAATGAAATGTTTCTTCTGGAGGTGCGCATTTACTGCGTGGTCGAGTAATCTATCGAGGTTTTTGTACAGTAAATCATCGTCGTGTTTGGATAAATAGGCAGCTCTGGGAAGGTTTAAAGTGACGTTTTGGAGGGCAGTATAACGCATTTTCCACGGCGTATTGGCATCTTCCAGGTCTGATTCCTCAAGCTTGAATGATAATCTGCAGCACTCTGATATTTTTGCGGTTTCACCGCGGTCAAATACATAGTAAGTATTACCGCGCTTGGACGACACGTCAGCGATGTGATTTAAAAAGTCTTCCCAACCTGGGGTTTTAAAGAAATTCTCAGTAATGTGGACGAGTGGTTTAGGGAAGAAAAAGGGTCGGCCTGTACCATCACCGTCCATGTAGATATCAAACAAAGCCCAGGCAAATCTTTGGGCATCTTTTGCATAATCACCATACTTCTTACCCGTATATTTACCGGCCGGACCAATCGCCTCGACGTGCTTAAAATGCTTGGGGATTTCCCAGTAAATGTTGAGGTCTGAGAATATTGCCTGACCGCCCCTTGCCACTGATTGTTGCGAATATTCAAATACAAGCATCTGGGCAAGTTGATGGATTTCGCGGTCGTTCATTTGGGTTAAAAATGGTGCAAAAAAGATATTGACTGCATCCCAGCCAATTGCTCCAGCAAAATGTCCTTGTAGCGCGGCTGAGAATTTAACCATATGGGCGAGCAATGTATCAGCATGTTTTGCTGGTTTGGCTATGGAGAGAGCGTTAGGTAGGTTCAGTCCAAATTTCTTTACATATTCCAAAGATTGACCTGAACAATAGGGACGGTCACCAAAGCCCAGATCGTGCAGATGGATATCACCCTTTATGTGCGCATCCGCGACATCGCGGCTGAAAACTTCCGAAAGCATATACTGTTTTTTGACCGTCTCGGCAATGGTCATATTCGTCGCTTCGGGGTTGTGCGGAATATTAGCATTTTCACGATTCGCGTACAAGATGATTTTTTCTACATCGTAAAGAGGGATGCCCAGTCGTGTATGACGCAAGCGCGAATTTTCTAGACCGTGTTCGATTAGTTTTACGTTGACTATTTCTCGGATCAGGGATGAAGAGATAAGATGCACATTGGAGTTTAGAACCGTATCTTCAGTTTCTTCAGCAATTTTTTGTGCGATTTTTTGATCCACACCGGTTTCAATCCGCAACGCATTGATGATCCTTGTTCGATCCCAGGAGACAAAATCATCGTCTGAAGTGCGTACAAATAGGGCATAGTCAGTTGTGTCCCGTTCATCTGGCAGTTTGGCAAGGAGTTTCTTTTTTCTCAGTATTTCACGTTGTTTTCGGTAAAGGATATAAGCCTTTGCAGTGCGGGCATGGCCGCTTTCAATGAGTATTTTCTCCACCGCGTCCTGGACTTCTTCGATTTCTGGTGTTTTATCTCCCTTTAGGGTATAGAGAAACAAGACAATTTCATTGGCTAATTTTTCGGCAAGTTCTCGGTCGTCGCCACCTATGGCTTTTGCCGCCATGTATATGGCATTAGTTATCTTCTTTTTGTCAAAAGTAACAACTGTTCCGTCTCTTTTCTTAATACTCTGAAAAATTAATTCTTTAGGGATTTCTTCAGAGATACCAATCCTTACCGATGTTTTTTCTGGCATCTTTTCTCCTTTTTTATCTTTTTTAACTCGGTGGCAAATTTATCGATATTAGTGAATTTACGGTATACCGACGCAAATCGCACATAACTGACTTCATCGATTTCTAATAGACGGTCTAATACCATACGCCCGAGTTCAGATGATTTTATTTCTGTTTGGTATTTGTCAGATACCGCATCTTCGATTTCATTGACAATGTTTTCTATCTTTTCGGCTGACACCGGTCGTTTTCGGCAGGCGGTTGCAATACCATTGAGAAGTTTTGCTCGATCGTATGGTTCCCTTGTTTTGTCGCGTTTTATGACCACCAAAGGCATGCGCTCAATGGATTCGTACGTCGTGAAACGGAATAGACAGTTAGTGCACTTCCTTCTTCTGCGTATTACTGAACCAGACTGCGGCATTCTTGTTTCTAATACCCGGTCGCTATCCTTACCACATCTTGGACACTTCATAAGATAAATGCTAAATTCAAAGCACTAAATCCTCCCGACCTACCCCATTTAGTAAAAGGTTAGATTTGTGGGATTTGAATTCATTCAGGATTTCAGATACATACTGCGAAATATGTTTAAAATACACTATATATAGAGTCATTATCTAATTGTAACCACAATTCAACCATTGTCAAGGGGAAAGATGGACGACGTAATAAAAGATAGTAACGGGGTATGAGGGTAAGGGAGTATCGGGGAAACAGATACAAGATACTAATCGTACTCGTATTTCGTAAATCGTATTCGTTATAATCCAATATTACGAGCACGAAAAACGAATTACGAATACGGTTTCACTGCAGAAACGTGTCTTCAACGAAATGTATCCTCCGTTACACCGAGACTCCGATACACCGGGACTCATATCACTTCTTAAGGTGTTTCCTCCGGGCGTAGACATAGCTCAGCTCAGCGCCGAAGAGAAAAATGTATGCCGAGTAATAGACCCATAAGAAAATAACGACTAAGGTGGAAAGTGAGCCGAATACTCTGGAATAATCCACCATCCTGGTAATATAGAAGGTGAAGAAGAATTTTGCTATTTCCCAGGCTGTACCAGTAAATACTGCGCCAAATAGGGCATCCTTGAATTGTACCTTGCGGTTAGGAAATTGTCAGTAGATCAAGCCAAATAAAATGAGGGGGCACCGGTCAGTACTGAATTTCTTGTATGCTTTTTTAAAATACCAGGAGAGTTTCATGAAGATTTTCTTTGGTAAACGATATCACCATTGACCATGGTCATCAATACCTTAATTCGATCTATATTGGTTTGGGTAAGTGGGTTTTTATCAAACACCACAAGATCAGCAAGAAAACCTTCGTCAATAATCCCTTTTCTATTTTCGTCAAACGTAGCAAAGGCACCCTCTGTCGTATAACTTCGGAAAGCAGATTCTGGTTTGAGTCGACCACATGGGAAAGGATGATAAATAGCACCCTGAATACCAAAGAGCGGACCCAAGGGCATGCAATCTGAGCCAAATACTAACTTGATGCCAAAATCTGAGATCTGTTTAAAACAATTCATTGTCTTGTATCTTTCGCCAAGATACTGTTCGTACATATTGCCGGGCTTTTGCCATCGGCGCGCGAAGTTCGGCTGCATTGAGCAAATCAAATCCAAACCAGCGATTTCGCGAATCAAAGAGTGGCTAAGGATTTCGAGATGTTCGAGCCGGTGGCGCAAAGGATTTCGCGTTCTGGTGCTGATTTTTTTCAGGACTTCCAGGGCTTGACCAGTAGTGCGGTCGCCGATTGTGTGGATCATAAGCTGGATACTATGTTTCTTTGCAGCACTGGCAATGCGTTCAAGTTTCTGTTTAGTTATTAAGATCTTGCCATAGGTTCTGGTTCGGGCATAGGGTTTGGTCAATGCCGCGGTTTTAGCGCCGATTGAACCGTCAAGAAAGAGCTTGACCCCAGAAAACCTCAAAAAATCATCACCCAAGCCGCTTGCAAACCCGGCGTTCAGGATGTCTTTGAAATACTTGAGCAAGATATAGACAGAAAACCTCAGTTTCAAACCGCGTTTCGTTTTGATATTCTGCAATAGGCGGAGGCGCCGGGGGTTTGTTATTTCATGGACTGAAGTTATCCCCTTGCGCAGTGCTTCAGATGTACCGAGTCTTACGGCTTTTAAAAGCATGGCATCATCTGGTTTGAAAATATCATTTAAGCTAAGGGCAATATTTTCATAAAGGTAGCCGTTTTTTCGGTCCACGATATGCCATTTACTTGATATATGGTTCAGTCCACAGGAATTAACAACTGCAAAGTGACCGCAGATACGGCGCATGATAATTGGTTTTTTCCTTGATATTCTGTCGAGGGTGTGCCGATTCAGGTTTTCTAATTTGAATGAAGACCAGGTGCTTTGGTCCCAGTTAGAAGCAAAGACAACCTTTTTTTCTTTGGTTAACCCACTGCGCAGTTTCTCAAAACAGTCGTTCAAAGACCTGCACTTCTCAAGATTAATGCGTTGGCGCTCAATACCCAAAGATATGAGATGGGTGTGGCTATCTATAAAACCCGGTATGACATAGCTGCTTTTTAGGTCATACTGTTTTATTGTACGCGGCAGTTTTGGTTTTTTTGGAAAGGTTTTTTCTATTATGCCGTTTCTAATTTGGATCGCCCGGATTTGACGGCGCGGCTTGTGAAAATCAAGAAAATGTGCATTGTACAACAGAATCGGTTGCACCTTGGGGTTACCCGATTACAATAGGTTCTTCTGGATATTTAAAATCCATTGGGTGCGGTCGCAAAAGCGCACTGCCAATAGTGATGGTTCCTACACGACCAGTTATCATGGTTATTATTATCACCAGTTTACTGATCCATGAGAGATCATATGAGAAACTACAAAATGGCTTCAAAGCTGAACCCAAAGAAAGTCCAACTGTTCCCAAAGCTGAAAAGACCTCAAAAAGAGCTTTCAGGGGTCGCGGATTGTCAAAAAGCATGATCAAGGCAAACGAGAGAATCACAACAAATACAGCCAGCCCCACAATAACGAAAGATCTAAAAGCCTGCTCAATAGGTATTCTTTTCTTGTGGGTGGAAATATCACTGTAGCGACCCAGGAGCAATTCTTTTATCCATTTGCAGAGTAATGCAAAGGTCGTTGTTTTTACGCCACCACCAGTACCGCCAGGAGAAGCGCCGATGAACATGAAGAGCATAAACATGAGCAGGGTTATTGGCGAGAACATTGATATGGAAAAGGTGTTGAAGCCGGCAGTCCGCGGCGTAACTGCCTGGAAAAAGGAAAAGAGGAGTTTCTCGGCAAACGTATATCCCTGCAATGCGTGGTGACCTTCGCGTACGAGAATGAATATGGTACCGCAAACAATGAAAGCTAGCGTTGTCCTCAGCACGATTATTGTGTGCAAGGACAAGCGTTTTTTAGCTTTTTTTACAAAGGTCATGAAAACATCAGAGATGACAATAAAACCCAGACCGCCAATAATAAATAACGCGGCAGCGGTAAGTGGCACACCGGTTGAACTTGAAAAAAGACTCAAGTTTTCGGAAAAAGTTGAGAAGCCGGCATTGCAGAATGCAGATACCGAGTGAAAAAACGCATGGCCCAGAGCAGTAAGCGGGTTGAATTTCTTCAAGAAGAAGATATAGAAAAGTATGGTGCCGATCAGTTCCAGAGCTATGGTTATTCTGAATACACGCCAGGCAAAACGTTTCAGGTTTTCAAAAGAAAGGACATTAATCGATTCCTTGAAAAGAACTCGGTCACGCAAGGATATTTTTTTTCCAAGAAAAAAGAAGAAGGTTGTTGAAAGGGTCATGTAGCCAAGACCACCGATTTGAATGAGCGTAAGGATAATACATTTTCCGAATAAGGTAAAGTCAAGTGCCATATTCTTGACGATCAAGCCGGTAACACATAAGCCGGATGAAGCGGTAAATAGCGCGTCAATGACTGAAATACCATTGGTCGTGGAAAATGGCAGAAGCAGCAGCAATGTGCTAATACTGATAATGCCAAGATAGCCAAAAATCAAAAGGCGTGGCGCATTTATTTCTTTCGAAATTTTCATTGAATTAGTGTATTCTATTTCAAGTAGTTGTCAAGATACCCAATCTTCTATTCGAGTAGTGTGCGTTGTTTGAAGGATTTCTTGCTGACCTTTACCCCGTTCGATGCCTGCCGAGCAAGACGATCTGCAGTTTTATTATCAGCACGTGGCACCAGGACAAATGAAATTTCTCCAAGTCGTTCTCTTAATCTATGGACCCTTTTAATCTGGTGAGCAATATGCGCTTTTCGTACTTTATACTGACCAGTAACTTGTTTATAAACGAGTTCAGAGTCAAGTTTTATTGTGCAGGATTTTTTTCCTGATTTGATCAACCATCTCAATGCGTGAATGACTGCCTCATATTCAGCAACATTGTTCGTTGCTATACCGATGTAGCAGGAGATTTCTTCCAATGGTTTGGATAGATTGTTTGCCGAAAAAACCGCGACGCCGATGCCGGCAGGTCCAGGGTTGCCGCGCGATGAACCGTCCACATATACAATCAGAGGATGGAAAGAGGGTGCAGACATCAGGTCTCGCCGGTTTTCTTAATTTTTTTTATCAAAGTCAGCGTATACTAATATGCGACCGCAACTACCACACAGGAGCAGTTCACTCCTTTTCTTGAGTTCATTGAAAAATTGGGGCGTGAGATTCGCAAAGCATCCCGTACATGTTTCATCATGGATCAAACAGACCGCATTGCCGCGGACTTCCTTTATTCTATTGTACTGCTCCTTGATATCATTGGGAAGTTTGCCAAAGTTGGTATCGAAATCAGCCTTTAGTTTAGCTAGATATTCGATCAATTCTTCATTATGCCTTTTGATATTGTCGATTTCTCCACTTTTCTTACTGATGAAATCCTTGGTTTCTGATTTGAACTTTTCTATTAAGTTCATTAGTTGTTCTTCCTCTTCCAGGAGGTTTATCATTTCGTCTTCAATTTTCTTATTTTCTTTTTTCAAGAAATCAATTTCATTGAGGATTGCGCGGTATTCCTCATTGGTTTTTACAGCAAAGGTCTGGTTGTTTAATTTAGCGAGTTTATTTTCGTTTTCAGCAATGTCGCCTTCTTTGATTTTGTAGATCTTGCGAATCTCCTGGATACGAGTTGTTTTTTCATTAAGTGCAGTATTTGCTTCCATTATTTCTTTTTCTAAATGTTCAATTTTAGCGGGGATTGATTCTATTTCAGATGTCGTATCGTTTCTCTCATCATCGAGTTTCTGAATAGTTATGAGGATATCCAGTATGTCTTCCATTGGTCTTTTCCTGGTGATGGGTTTTTCTGTCCAAAATAGCCTCGATGGGAAAACATGGGCGGTACCCGACTTGAACGGGTGACCTTCTGCATGTCACGCAGACGCTCTAACCAAGGCTGAGCTAACCGCCCATAACATTGCATTTTCTATTTTATATATAATGATGGATAAGTCAAGGTATAATTGATATTCTCTTGATAGGTCTGAAAGAGGGCGCCGAGAAGGCGAAAAGAGGGCAATTAATGACATTATTGACTTCAGTGCAAAACGCATTATAATTGCCTATGAAGGATAAGATCAAACGGGAAATAGTAACCTGGATAATCGTTATCGCGGTGGTTTTGGTTCTCAGGGCATTTTTCGTGCAGGCATATGTAATACCCACACCGTCGATGGAGAAAACCTTGTTGGTGGGCGATGCTTTGCTCGTTAACCGCTTTATCTATGGTGTCAAAATTCCGGTTCCATTTTCAGTTCATCAGATCCCATTGATTCCAGGAAGATTGCCCCGACGTGGTGAAATTGTCGTTTTTCAATATCCTTTCGAGAAACGGGATTTTGTGAAACGTTGTGTTGCCATTGAAGGTGATACTGTCCAGGTAATAAATAAGGTGTTGTATATTAATGGCAAAAAAATATCAGAGCCTTATACCCGACATGCTGATTATAATGTGTATAAACCGGTCAACCTAGACCGCAAGCTCTATCAGCGGGCATGGGAACAAGCTGAGCTCTATGATATCTTGAAGATCCATGTAAGGGACAATTTCGGCCCAGTTGTAGTACCTGATGATTATGTTTTTGTCATGGGTGATAACCGTGATAATTCAATGGATTCAAGGTTCTGGGGTCCTTTGCATAAGAAGAACCTCAAGGGCAAACCGCTTTTTATATACTTCTCTTTTGACCTGGGCCGTGAAGCCCGGTCACTTTGGGATATCATAAAAGTATGGCAATGGAAATCGATTCGGCTGATGAGGATTGGCCGGGTCGCTTAGCAAATCACATGTTTCGTTTAGGCTTGACATTTTTATAATTGGTATTATAATTAAGGAAAGAAGAATAGAGTGTTGCCTAATAGGTTTAAGTCTATATAATTATGGTTTATTAATATGTGAATAGGATATGTATTAGGATAGTACAGAGAACATCAAAAGGAGAGACAATGAAAAAAATCATTATCTTATTACTGATTTATGTAAGTATTGCACTGAGCCAGGATATGATAGTAAGGGTCTATGCACCGGCTTGGAAGGATTTGACTAAAATCTCGCCCAAATATGATTTGGACATTGCCAGTGCGCGTGCTAATGAATACTATGACATTGTTGCTGACCAAGACGTCTTGATGAAGATACGCGGATCCGGTTTGTCGTATGAAATAATCGTCTTCAGTATTGCTTATATTAAAGAGCAGGTGCGGGCTGCGTATCTGTCATATACAGAGGTAAACGACAGTCTCCAGCAGATGGTTCAGAATTACCCTTCGATCTGTAAACTTGATTCTTTGCCGATCCCGACTTATCAAGGTAATTGGATGTACGGTGTCAAAATATCTGATAATGTCCATGTTGAAGAAGATGATGAGCCAGGTTTTTTGGTCGATGGTCTCCATCATTCGCGCGAATGGGCTTGTATTCCCACGGTACTGTTTTTCGCAGATTCCATGCTTAGAGCATACGGTACTGTAGGCAATATTACCGATATTATTGATAATACGGAACTGTACTGCTTCCCGATAATAAATGCTGATGGCTACTTACACGATTATCCGTCAGGCAATTGGTGGCGCAAGAACCGCGAACCCTTTGGCGACACCACTGGGACTGACGCGAATCGCAACTATGCAGGGTGTACATCAGAGCTTGAAGGCGAGTGGGGTGCAGTTGATAATGGTAAAGCAAGCCACCGACCAGCTTCAGACCTCTTTGCCGGTGCCTATGCAAACTCAGGTGATGAAACAAGGGCTTTGACGCGCTATGTCAAATCCCATATCTGTAATGCAAATATGAGCTATCACAGTTCTGGTGAAATGCTCATGTGGCCATGGGGCTGGAAATACCAGCAGACACCTGATTCAGCCCTCTACAACCATTTTGGTAATAATGCAGCAGATTTAGTACAGCGATTAGGAGGTGGATACTATGATCGTGGTCCTATTGCGATAACTATATATCCAGTCAGTGGTTCGTCCGTGGACTGGTTTTATGGTTGGTCGCGATATGTTGGTGGCGTATCAAACCTTTCATTCACCACGGAGATCGGAACTTCATTTTACCAGCCGGTGAGTCAGCTCGATCATATTATTCATCAGAATTTCAAGGCTCTTGAATATCTCGCCGGGATCTGCGATTCTATTGTACTGTTAGTGAGAACCATAGTACCACCGCCAACCCTTTATCCGCTCGGTACGGTGGGCGAGGATTTCACGATCTACTGGCATGCCAAAAACCCGGTTTTTAATGAGCCGTTACAATGGGAGATTGTTGAGTTATTCAACCCTTCGATTATTGAAGATGACCTTGAATCGGGCACGAGCCGCTGGGTACTCAATGGGTTTACCCTGAGCACGAGCCAAGCCCATTCTGGTACGCACAGTTTCTGGTCTGGAAACATTAATAAAATGAATCACGCTGTTTACACTACGCATCCTTATCTTGTGCAAACCGGTGATTCGCTTACTTTCTGGTGCCGCTATAACCTGGAAACTAACTATGATGTTGCAGTCGTTGAAATTTCCGAGGATACAAAGTACTGGTATAATATGGATACGACACGTTTTAACGGCAATCAGAGTTCCTGGATAAGGAAAGCATATTCATTGAATTCCTGGGTAGGCAAGTCTGTTTATTTCAGGTTCCGTTCAATGACTGATCAATATACTCTAAACGGTGGTTTTTATGTTGACGATATCTCTCCAGCATGCCTCTTTGCAGACGTGAACACGATTTCTTCAAGTATATCTGATACATCTTACCAGTTTACTGGGCATGCTGAGGGTGAGTTTTATTACTATGTCAAGGGATATAACAATGCCTGGGCATGGGGTGATTATTCCTGTTTGGAAAGGGCTGACGTGGTCGTTGGTATTGCTGAGACACCGAATTTTGAGATTCGCTCCACGATACCGAGTCTATCGATATTCCCAAATCCGTTTCGAGACAGAATAGATATTGGATTTCAGACAGGGAATATTGAGATGCAAGATTTCACTTTGGAAATTTATGATGTCTCGGGCAGAATAATCAGATCTTTTAATCTATCTTCCCCGGCCTCGCTCCGCGAAGCGGGGCGGGCTGGCTTCTTGCCTCTTGCTTCTACTATCTCCTGGGATGGCAAAGATGATTTAGATCGCGAAGTTCCTGCCGGTGTGTACTTTGTGCGTTTTGCTGCAAGTCCCGTAGGGGAGACTGACGACTATCAGAAAACAGAAAAGGCGGTACTATTAAGGTAAGTTAAAAAGAAGATGGCAGAAAAGGGCTATTAAAGGCAACAAGAGAAAAGCCTTCATAGCCCTCTCTGCGCCTTTTATGAGTCCTCTTGTAGCCCTCTAAATTTAGGAGTTGATGAGACTTTGTGTATTGTTTTACAACTATTCAGCTTAGCGTTTAACCAGGCGTTTTAGAAAATCTTTGGCTTCACCAAGACCGAGAATCAGGCACAGACTATAGAAAATCACCAAGGCAATAATTCCGCTAATAAGAAGGTTCAATAGCTGATTGACAAAGGCAAGACCTATTGCATTAACAAGGAAGTCATTGATGACCATTGCAGCTAAGCCGGCTGCACAAGCTGCGATCCCAAGCAAGACAAAGTATTTTACTAATGGCAATAATCTGAACTTACCGACTTTGCGCGGCAGGAAATAGAATAAGATTGCAAGGTTTAAAAACGATGATATTGTCGTTGACAAAGGAAATGCCCGGAATCCAATGATACGCATCAAGACCAGGTTTAAGATTACATTCACGCCGACCGCAACAAAACTTGCATACATCGGCGTTTTAGAATCTTTATATGCATAAAAAAGCGCTGCGACATTTCGCACCCCGGCGACAAAAGGTATGCCGATGATATAGAGAATTAAAGCTATCTTTGTTGCATCGGTGTCAACGCGTGTGAACATGCCACGTTCATAGATGAGACGCGTAATTGGATGAGAGAGAAAAGCAATTATCGCCGCGCTTGAAATAGTGAGAAAAAAAACGAACTTAAGCGAATCAAACAATGTGGTTTTTGCTTCAGCGTGCTTTCCTTGAACGACATATTTTGAAATCGTGGGTAAGGCAACAGTACCAACCGCTATGCCAAACAGACCCAGGGGTAAGTGCATTATCCGAAACGCATAGTTGAGCCAGGTCATGCTGCGTTCGGCAAGGAGTGATATTAGGAAAATATCCACGGTAACATTTATCCTTGAGGCAGCAAGACCCATTGCTACGGGGATAAATAGTGGGATAATTTTCTTGAAGCCGGGATCTTTGAAATTAATATAAAGCCGGTAGCGAAACCCTTTATTATAGAGCCTTGGGATTTGTATTAAGAATTGCATCAAACCACCCAGAGTTACACCGATCCCCATGCCAAATATCGGTTCGATGCCGCGATTTACCAAATACGCATAGAGAATTATTGGTGTAGCGATCGAAAGAACATTGAAAAAAGCAGGAGCCAGTGACGGTATGAAGAATTCCTGTTCAGTATTCAAATAACCCATTGCCCAGGCAGCAAAGGCAATGAAAAGCAAGAAAGGAAAGATGACTGTGGTCAAACAAGCGGTAAGGTTGAGCTTATTCGGTACTGCGCCAAATCCAAATGCAATGACCTTTACGATATACGGTGAAAAGATAATGCCAAGTGCTACTGTTATGCCGACGACAATTACCAGAATATTGAATACATTGCTGGCAAGAAGGTTTTGCTGTTCCTTACCTTTTTGTTTTGCCGAAGTCAGGGCAGGTATGAAGGCGGCGGACAGGGCAGTTTCTGCAAAGAGATCTCTGAATAGGTTGGGGATGCGGAATGCTGCATTAAAGGCATCGGTCGTCATACCCGCGCCGAAAAGGTAGGCAAAGACCGACTCGCGAATCAGTCCCAGGACCCGGCTGATTGCTGTACCTATAGTAAATGCCCGCACCCCTCTTGTGATATCCGGCATGGGCAATTATATGGAATATATAACTTGTGTCAATGTGGTCAGCCCGGGTCTTTTTGATTGCTTTAGTTTATCTGGTTGACTTTAGAGTGAAGGTGTATATAATGTAACGTATATTGATGGACTAAAAAGGAGGCGATATGAAACCGAAAGTTGCCATTAATGGCTTTGGGAGGATTGGCAGATTGGTTTTCAGGGCTGGATATAAGAGTGAGAAATTTGATATCGTTGCAATAAATGATATCACCGATGCACAGACTTTGGCACATTTATTAAAATATGATTCAGTACACCGAACATTTGGCCCAGAAGTCAAGGCAAAAGACGGCGCCATCGTCGTTGATGCCAAAGAATACAAAGTGTTTTCTGAAAAAGACCCTTCAAAATTACCGTGGAAAGAACTCGGTGTCAGTTATATTGTGGAATGTTCGGGCATATTTCGGGAGTATAGCAAGGTTGAGCTCCACATAAAGGCGGGTGCCAAGAAAGTCATGCTTTCTGCACCTGGTAAGGGCGAACCAAAAATCCCGTCATTTGTCATGGGTATTAACGAAAATGCGTATGACCCGAAAAAGGATATGATATTCTCTAATGCTTCTTGTACAACAAACTGCTTTGCCCCGGTTGTCAAGGTCCTCCATGAGGCATTCACAATAAAAAGAGGTTACATGACAACGATCCATTCCTATACCAGTGACCAGAGGATCCTGGATCTGCCCCATAAAGACCTGCGCCGGGCAAGGGCTGCTGCATTGTCAATGATTCCGACGACGACTGGCGCGGCCAAGGCGATCATCGGTTTGTTCCCGGATCTTAAAGGAAAGCTCGATGCCATAGCGCTGCGCGTACCAACAGTTGATGTTTCAATAGTCGATTTTGTTGCAGAACTCGGGAAAGAAACAACGGTCGAGGAGGTCAACAAAGCGTTCAAAGACGCTTCGCAAGGTAAACTCAAGGGTTACTTATACTATTGTGAAGAACCATTAGTTTCATCTGATTTCATTGGGAACGCGTATTCATCTATCTTTGACTCTTTGTTGACAAAAGTTAATGGTAACCTTGTTAAGGTCTTATCCTGGTATGACAATGAATGGGGTTATTCTGTACGCATGGTCGATTTGCTTGAGTACGTTATTAGGAGAGCCTAATGGCAAAGCTTTCAGTTAAAGATCTTGATCTTAATGGAAAAAAGGTTTTCGTTCGCGTGGATTTCAATGTTCCCCTGGATGAGGAACAGCATATTACTAATGATACAAGGATCAGGGCATCCTTACCAACTATCAAATATATTCTCGAACAGGGTGGTATTCTTATACTTGCCAGCCATTTTGATCGACCAAAAGGCAAGGTCAATCCCAAGATGAGCTTGTTGCCAGTTGCTCACCGATTGAGCGAGATTCTAAAACGCAAGGTGATATTTGCGCCTGATTGTGTCGGTCCAGAGGTTAAGAAAATGGCCCAGGTTTTGAACCCGGGCGACATTCTGCTCCTTGAGAATACCAGGTTTCACCCTGAGGAAAAGCGCAATGATTCCGGTTTCGCAAAAGAACTCGCTTCGCTAGCCGACCTCTATGTCAATGATGCCTTTGGAGCCGCCCACCGTTCTCACGCCTCAGTAGTCGGCGTACCAGCCCATTTTGAAAACCCCGCGTGCGGTTTTCTTCTGGAAAAAGAAATCCGATTCCTTGAGCGTGCTTTAAAAGAACCAAAACGTCCTCTGCTGGCGATAATCGGCGGTGCAAAAGTATCTACAAAGATTGGGGTTATTAAAAATCTACTTAGTTCCGTCGACAACTTAGTTATTGGCGGTGGTATGTGTTTTACATTTTATAAGTCAAAAGGATACGAGATTGGTAAATCTCTTTGTGAAGATGATTTCCTTGATGAGGCAGCGGTACTGCTCAACAATAAGAAAATCTATCTGCCAGTAGATGTTCTGGTCGCCAAAGAGCCAAAACAGGGTAGTCCAACTAAGTGTGTAGAGGTTTGTGCTATACCTGCTGATTACCATGGTGTTGATATTGGTGAGAAGACGCGCCAGGATATAGCCCGGCTCGTGAACAAGTCAAAGACAATTGTCTGGAATGGACCTATGGGTATATTTGAGATCGATGATTTTGCCGAAGGAACCGCGCACCTTGCCAGATCAGTTGCCCAGGCAACTACAAAAGGTGCGATTACGATTGTGGGTGGCGGTGATACCATAGCTGCGCTCGCCAAGTATGATTTGCTCAATGATGTTACTCATGCTTCAACCGGTGGCGGCGCGTCGCTTGAGTTTCTCGAAGGCAAGGAATTGCCCGGTATTAAAGCATTAGAGGATAGATAATCATGGAACCGATCATTGCCGGTAACTGGAAGATGAACAAGGACCCTGCTGAATCGAGATCATTGGTGCAGAAATTGTTGGAATTAGTGAGCGATGTCAAAGAACGTGCGATAATTATTATTCCACCGTTTACGTCTTTGCCTTATGTCAGTGAAATAATCTGGAACAGCCGGTTGAGGTTGGGTGCGCAGAATATGCATTGGACAAGACAAGGGGCTTTCACTGGTGAGATCTCAGGGTTGTTCTTAAAACAACTTGGTTGTGAATATGTTGTTATCGGGCATTCTGAAAGAAGACATATTATGGGTGAGACTGATGAAGTGATAAACAAGAAGCTGAAAACTGCTTTGGAAATCGGTTTGATTTCGATTTTTTGTGTTGGAGAAACAGAACAAGAAAAACAGAATGGTCAGACTGAAGAGGTTATTTCAAGGCAGCTGAGCCAGGGGTTGCAAGGCATTGAGAACGAGGTGCACAAGCTCATCCTTGCCTACGAGCCAGTTTGGGCAATAGGTACTGGCAAGACTGCGACTCCAGAGCAAGCTGCTCAAGTCCACAGATTTATTCGCGCCCGATTAAAAAAGAATACGGCGATTCTCTACGGTGGCAGTGTAAAACCAGAAAATGTGGATGTATTAATGGCACAACAGGATATTGATGGTGTTTTAGTCGGCGGTGCTAGTTTAAAACCAGAGAGTTTTGCCCGGATCGTCAGGTTTTCAATTCCTTGACATTTTCCGCAAAATAGATATAATAATACTCGTTCTACTATCTAAGGAGAAAAAATGTACAGTGTTATGTTATTTATCCATATTTTGGTCTGTGCGCTGCTTGTGGTTATCGTATTATTGCAGCAGTCGCGCGGTGGCGGTATGTCAAGCGTATTTGGTGGTGGCGGTGGTGGTGGTGCTGATTCTTTGTTTGGCGGTAAAGGAGCCACACCATTTTTCGTAAAAGTGACTACCGGCTTGGCGATGGCTTTCTTCGTCACTTCACTCGTCTTGGTTCTGATCAGTCGCAGGTCTATGCCCAAGAGTGCGGTTGAAAAAGCTCTGGAAGAAATGCCAATGCCTGCGCCCATGCCTGGAGAAGAAGGACCAGTAATCCCTACAGAACCCGCACCGATTATCCCTGAAGAACCAGGTGGAGGTGAGTAGTGTTTGCAGTTATCAGAGCCAATGGTTATCAGTATCTCGTGAGCAAGGGTGAGATCATTACTATTCCGGCACATATTGGTGAGTTAGGTAAAGAAGTAGAATTCGATAAGGTGCTAATGATCAAAGAGGATGCCAGCACACTATTTGGCGAACCTTATATTGTTGGTTCAAAGGTCAAAGGGATTATAAAGAAGCATGGCAGGCTTCCCAAGGTAATAGTCTTCAAATTCCGCAGAAGGAAGAAATACCGAAACAAAAGGGGTCATCGTCAGGATTTCAGTCAGATTGAAATTACTGATATACTAAAGGCAAAATAAACATGGATGATAGATTTGGGTAAGGAGGATAAATGGCTCACAAAAAGGGTGTTGGAGCATCAAGAAATGGCCGCGATTCATGCGGTAAGAGGTTGGGCGTCAAGAGATTTGACGGTCATGTCGTGAATGCTGGCACGATCATCATCAGACAGCGCGGCACTAAGGTCCATCCGGGTATGAACGTTGGTGTTGGCAGAGACTACACGCTGTATGCCCTGGTTCCTGGTAAGGTTAAATTCGGCTATACCAGGGGTGGTAGAAGGACCGTATCAATACTACCCTGAGGTAAAATACCTAAACCCCGTTAGATACTCTTGTCCCGTTAGTTGACTGTTATCTAATGGGATGCTATCTAAACGGGGTAAACACCTAAATTCCTAAAAATCTAAGTTTATAATGGTTTGGGTTTGGATCCTGGATTTTTAATTGTTTTTTCCAGCATCTTAACCCTTACCCATCTTCCATTTTATCATGCACTTTTCTTTATTGACATTTATAGAGAATGTGATATAATCCTACAAAGAGGAGGCAAGGGATGAAGATATACCGCTTTGTTCTTGTTCTTGCGATTGGGATCTTCTTGCATGGCGACGTTATGTATGAAATGATGACAACTACAGAAGGTCTGATGGGCATGGGTGGTGGGGAAACATTGATATCTGTTTTTATAAAGGATGATTGTTCGAGGACCGAGATGGTTATGCGGGATTCAATGGTCAGTGAGATGAAGAATGTTTTTATTACTCGACTTGACAAGGGTGTTATCTGGACCCTGGATATGGATAACGAGCAGTATTCAGAAATGAAACTCGGCGAAGAGACAGAAGAAGTTGAGGGTGAGGAAGAAACATCTGCGCCAATGACCGAGATTACAGTTGAAAAGACCGATAAAAAGAAGGTACTGTTAGGAAAAGAATGTGAAGAGGTTGTTGTTTCAATGAAAGTCGAGGATGCAGAAGGAAGTATGAATTTTACCCAGACAATGTGGAATACAAAAGACATTACAGGGTGTAATGAAATCACAGAGTTTAATAAAAAAATGACAGAAATGGGTATGAAATCATCAAAGTCAGGTATGATGGCAGATAAGAAATCGTTTGAAGAATTTCAGAATAAGATCAATGAGATTGAAGGCTTTCCGCTTGAGCTCGATTTAGAGGTAACAGTGGTATCTGAACAGATGTCGTTTTCAATGAAAACCCATAGTGTAGTAACAAAAATTGATGCTAAACCGATAAATAACAAAGTTTTTGAAATACCAGCAGGTTATTCTTTAAAAGAATAATTGATTCAGACAGATTATTATATCCGAAGGATGGAATATAAAAGGCAATTTTGTGTATAATAGTATAGAGAGTGACGAAATACTGATTGCGCGTGTAAAAAAAGGTGATTATGAAGCGTTTAATCCTTTGGTTGAACGGTACAAGATGCCGCTTTACAAAATACTCTATCGTATGGTTCGTAATCGGGATGATACTGAAGATCTTGTTGAGGAGGCGTTCATCAAGGCATATCGGGCGATTTCGAGATTTGATATCAAGCGGTCGTTTTATGCCTGGATATGCCGAATTGCGGTGAATAATGCGATAAACTATATAAAAAAGGAACGCCGCGGTCAGATTCAATCAATTGGCGTGGTGGAGTATAAACTTACTGCGAAGAAAGGGAACCCAGTTGCAATGACCAGAGAAAAGATGCTAAAAGAGCGGATTAATGTCGCGCTTGCTAAATTGCCAGAGGAATTTAGAATGATTCTTGTTCTGAGGGTTGATGAGGAATACAGTTACGAAGAGATCAGCAATATCCTGAAGATACCAACGGGGACAGTTATGTCACGACTTGCACGTGCTCGACAAAAACTTAAGAAGTTATTTGATGAATTGGAGGTGTAAAAGAAATGAAATGTGATCTGCCGAGAGAACTGTTGAGTGGATACCTTGATGAAGAACTCAACGAAGAGCAGCTTGCCTGGGTGAAGAAACACCTTGTTCAATGTGGTGCTTGCCGCAAAGAGCTTGAGGAGCTTAAGAAACTCGATGAGCACTTGCGTTCTGCTGCGATTGAGGAGCCATCGAGAGAGTTTGTCTTCAAACTCAACCGTCAGGTCATGGAGAAGATAAGAAAGAGGTCTCGTTTTTCTATTTTTAGATTTTCACCGATATTTGTACCGGTCGCCGTAGCCGTATTAGTCCTTATCGTATTAATCAATATCCCCGAATCCAGTAAGCCAGTAGACCTTGACCACCGGGTTCTATACAGCGAAAGCGAGGGAAGAAAAGACATTGATGTAAAACTACCTGAGGTGAGTACCGCACGGAAGATGCCGCTGGAAAAGGGTATTGCTGTGAAAAAAGAGAAATCTGTTGTTGCACCGAGTGCACCGATTGTGGCAAAATCAAAGTCTTACCGAGCTGCTGAGCAAGAGGTTGCTGGCGGAGTCTACGATCGAATTGATGCCGATGAATTTATGAGAACAGCAAGTTTTGAGCAAATCGAGATACCAGATGATAGAGTCGTTAGAGCAATAATCGATACTCATGGTGTCGTGGTAAGAGTTGCCACTGGCAATACAATAATCCCCGAGCGAGACACAATGCTTGAGAATCGTTTGCAGGGACAGCAGTTGAAACCAGCTATGGTATCTGGCAAAAAAGCACAAATTTACGTCGATCTCACACGGATGAAAGAAACTAAGGAATGCACTACACAGCAATAATTGTTGTGGGCGCCCGTCCCAATTTTATGAAGGCGGCGCCAATCTTCACTCAATGTAAGAAATTCCATGAGATAACACCGATCCTGGTCCATACTGGCCAGCATTATGATAAAGAACTCTCCAGGGTTTTTTTTGACGATCTAAAATTACCAAAACCCAATTTTTATCTCGGTGTTGGTTCGGGAACACACAGTGAACAGAGTGGTCAGATCATGATCGAGTTTGAAAAGATCTTGGGTAAACTCGACCCTGATATAGTTGTTGTGGTGGGCGATGTGAATTCGACCCTTGCCTGTGCACTTGCCACAGCTAAATACCGTTGTGGTAAACACAAATACTCTCCTGTCATCGCTCACGTTGAAGCAGGTTTGCGTAGTAATGACTGGCACATGCCCGAGGAAGTCAATCGACGGTTGACTGATGCGCTCGCTGATTTGCTCTTTACTACAGAACTGAGTGGGCAGGAGAATTTAGTAAAAGAGGGTATAACAAGTGATAAGATCTATCACGTGGGTAATGTGATGATTGATTCTCTATTAAGTTATAAAAAGCAGGCTGAGAAATCCTGCATCTTAGAGCAACTCAAGCTGAAAAAAATCGAGTATGCTGTACTCACCATGCACCGTCCGGAAAACGTTGATGCAAAGGAAACCCTGGCAGGATTCCTCGCTGCTTTCGAGAAAATTTCCAAGTCTATAAAAATAGTTTTCCCAGTACATCCTCGAACCAAAAAGATGTTCGACCGACACGGGTTGAAAACTGATTTCCTAAAAGCCACACCGCCGCTCGGCTACCTGGATTTCCTGAAACTGCTGGCAAATGCAAATTTCGTACTTACTGATTCAGGCGGCATTCAAGAGGAAACAACTGTGCTCAATATACCTTGCTTGACGCTGAGGGAGAATACGGAAAGACCGGTGACGGTGGATAAAGGCACGAATATCATCGTTGGCAAGGACCCTGACTCAATAGTAGAACAAGTGGGGAAGATCTTGAGCGGCGAGAGGAAGCGGGGTCAAATGCCAGAATTCTGGGATGGTAAAGCTGCCCAGAGGATATGCAAGATAGTATTCAATTATCTCAAAGTGTAGAATTGATTAGATGGATTTAAAGGTACAAAACAATCCAGATCCTATAATAATAACCTCTCGATATATTTTTTGAATTTCTTCAATGCCTTAGCGCGATGACTGATGCGGTTCTTAACTTTCGGTCCGAGTTCGGCAAAAGTCTTGCGAAAACCCTTCGGTATGAAAATCGGGTCATAGCCAAAGCCTTGAGCGCCGCGCGGCTTTATAGTAATTTCGCCAATGCACTTACCGTCAAAAACTTCATACTTGTTAATATCATAATAATAGACAAAGACGGCTCTAAACTGAGCACGTCGGTTGTGTTCATCCGTCATTTCTTTTAAAAGTCTGGCTATGCGGTGTTCGTCATTTTTGCCGAAGCGCGCAGAAAAGATACCGGGTGCGCCGTTTAGGGCATCGACAAACAGACCTGAGTCATCAGCCAGTGATGGCTTTTGGCTGACTTTGAAAGCGAAGGCTGCTTTGCTAAGGCTGTTCTCAAGCAGCGTACGACCAGCCTCCTTTATTGATATGTTTATGTAATCACTGAGTGTTTGGTACTCAATATCCAAACCAAGGATGTCTTTTATTTCAGTTACCTTGTGCTGATTCGTCGTAGCAAGGATAATTGAATATGACTTTTTCACCGGACCGAGGTTCTGCTCCTGAGTTTTAGTCTCCTTTTTCTGCTACGGTGAGATCATTGTTTCCACAACGAAAGTACCGCGATAACCCAATTGCAACGCCTGGTGCTTTACAATCTGAGCTTCTTCTTTTGTTAAAAAATCACCAATGCGCACTTTATAATAGGGTGTACCATACTGAACATATACGTTTTGTGTGAATGAAGCTCTTGCGTCATCAGCGACCCGTGAAGCGTTCTTTTCAGTCGATGATGCAAAAATCTGAATTCTGAAGCCGAGAATCGTGGCTGGAGGTGGACTTGGAGGCGGCGCGGTTGGCATGACAACTGGTGGTACATAGGGTTGTGCTGATACTACTGGAGGTTCTTCCTCAATGAGCGGTGCGAGCGGAAGGATTGGTTCTTCCTCTGCTGGCGGTGGTGGAGCAATCACTATTTCTTCAGCTGGTGGCGGCAAAACAGGTTCCTCTTCGGGTGGGGGAACAACTATTTCTTCTTCAGGTGGTGGTACAGTGGGTTCTTCTGCGATCGGCGGGGCGATAACCTCCTCTTCTACAGGTTGTGGTAACACCGGCTCTTCTGATACATAAGAGATTTCTTCTTCACCAAAGACTATGACTTCTTCAAGCCCTTCGGTTTCGACGGTTGATTGTTTCGGGGCACAACAAACAAATGCTAATACGCACCCGATTAAGAGCATCTTCCTCATCTTTTCCTCCTTTTTATTTCCTGAATAATTTTTTTAAAGCTGCAGCTCTTTTTTTACTGCAGACCAATATCCCTTTGGAACAAGCTACGATGATCAACCCTTTGACGTCGTAAACCCGCAAGGGGATATTGTCAGAAGTATACATAATTGTATCGTTGATTTCAAGACCTTTTGTGTTACCCAACATTATATTGCCGTTGCGGTCGGGTTTGAAAAAGCGTTCTAGAGCAAGCCATGAACCCACATCATCCCAAAGGAAATTGGCTCGGACAACGCAGAGTTTCTTACTTTTTTCCATTACACCATAGTCAATTGATATGTCAGGGATTCTCTTGAAATAGATTTGCTTGCCAGTTCTTGAAAATTCTTTAGCACCTTCATAGACTCGGGGGATATGCTTTTTCATCTCACTGAGAATCGTTTTTATACCCAAGCTAAATATGCCGCTGTTCCATAAATACCTTCGGCTTCTGTAATATTTCTTTGCCTTTGCTAACGGTGGTTTTTCAGTGAAGCCAGCACCCCCGAATGCCGCTATGTTTCTATTCGAGATTATCTGCTTGCCGAGTTTCACATAGCCATAACCGGTTTCTGGACGGGTTGGTACAATGCCGTACGTTACAAGATAGCCGCTTTGGGCAAGTTTGCCACCGAACCTTAACGCGGCGATGAAATTTTTCTTAGGGCTTATAAGGTGGTCTGCTGGCATGACGTGCATTACGCCATCCCCATGCTCTTTTAGTAGTTTCAAAGCGGTAAGACAGATCGCCGGTGCTGTATTCCGGCGCATTGGTTCTATGATTATGCGTTCTTTGCCGAGATGGGTACGCGTTAACCGTTTCAATTCTTCAGGTATTATTAAGACCCTTTCTTCTTTTTTAAAGTGAGTCTTTAATCGCTCAATGGTTTGGACAATGAGTGGCGTATTATTAAATACTGAAACAAACTGCTTTGGAAAATCGGGTTGGCTTACGGGCCAGAATCGTTCTCCTCGACCGCCGGCTAATATAACTGCAAACTTCTTAATGCCTTACCCCTTTCAGCTTGAATTGGATACTTCCTTTTTTGATTTTGGCTTTGATGAGTACGGGGTAGCGGTATTCATCCCGGGAATACCAGATGTCCATACCACCCCCTGAACCGAATATACCCTTGCCTTGTGTCTGGGGCGTAACGAGGACCGCGTTAAATTCTCCTAAAGGGGTTTTCACAACCTTTTCCTCCACAACATAGCATAATATTTCATGGTTTTCCTGTGATTTGTGAATATTGACTGGTATTGTATCGCCTACTTCAAGAGCAATCGTTCTCAGATAATACCAGAAGCTGAGCAGATCCCGGGAGTTTTCCAATAGTTCGAGAAATAACGTGTCATCATAGTTTACGACGAGACTATCGTGGTTAAAAGTAAGTCTTGAACGGCTTTTATATTTACCTTCATTTATCATTTCTTCGTAATAGAGAGGAAGGAGGTCATCAGTTCGAGTATAGACCTCAATCGTATCATTTAGCGTGAAGAGAAAGCTGAGCCTGGGGTTGGAAGTTAGTAATGACGAAATGTGATAGCAATGGAATCCATCGTAGTCCACGGTATCGATGATTTCCAGAGTCATGGTGCCCAAAGTCAGGAACGACCACTTTGCCTCATATTCAAGTCTCTCGCCCGGGTTAAAACACAATATGAAAAGCAGCGGGATCATATGACTAAACTGGTTAATCGATCAATTCTATTATTGAGCGGCGGATGGGTTGCGAATAGTCCAGCAGCATCAGCTCGGTCTTTGCCAAAAGGGTTGGCAATGAATAGATGAGCGTTTGATTGGGACGCACGCTTCAGGCGTGTATGTTGATCACGCAATTTAGCCAGTGCTTGGGCGAGTCCTTCTGGATAGCGTGTGATGTATGCGCCCGATGCATCAGCAAGGTATTCACGTTGTCTGGAGATCGCTGCCCTTATCATGGCAACGAATATCGGCGCGACAACAGCCAGGACAATCCCGACTACCAAAAGGATTAAGCCTAAGTGACCGCCGGTTTTTCGACTGCGCCTTCGACCCCCGAAAAACATAGAGTGCAGAAAGAAATCTCGCAACAGTATTATCAACCCGCCTATGGCCGAGACCACGGTCATCAATAGTATATCATAGTTCCTGATATGTGCCATCTCGTGAGCAACAATGCCCTGGAGTTCTTGCCGGTTCATGATCTCAAGGAGTCCGGTGGTCACTGCAATTGAGGCATTTTCAGGGTTTCTGCCCGTAGCAAAGGCGTTGGGTGCCGGCGAAGGGGTTATGTAGACTTTTGGTTTTGGCGTACCTGCGGCAATCGCCACTTCTTCGACAATATTATGGAGCATCCGGAATTCATCGGGGTCAGCTGGTACAGAACCAGTTGCCCTGATCGCTAATTTGTCTGAGTTATAATAGAGGATGATATTGTAGATGATTATGAAAATCGCAAAGAAAACGTAGCCGGTAATACCCCAGTTAAGGTAGCGCACCACGACATAACCGATTGCGCCGAGGAATAAACTTGTTATAATAATGAAGATAAAGGTTTTGCGTTTGTTGGCACCGATTAAGTCGTAAAGTGTATCGCGCATTAAAACTTGACCTTGGGTACTGTTTTTCTCTCCTCTTCTGGTGCCTCAAAGAATTCACGAGGTTTAAAGTTAAACATTGATGCGATAATGGTTTGCGGAAACTTATGGATTGTCGCGTTGTAATCCATTACCACGTCATTATAGAACTGACGCGCGAACGATATCTTATTCTCAGTTGCAGTTAATTCCTCCTGTAATTTCAAGAAATTCTCATTTGCTTTCAACTGCGGGTAATTTTCCGCCACCGCGAAAAGGGTCTTCAAGGTGGAAGTCAGCATATTATTGGCATCAGCCGCTTCTTTTGGTGATTTTGCGCCCATTGCTCTGGAACGTAGTTCAGCAACCTTTTCAAAGACCTCTTTTTCATGTTTTGCATAACCCTTGACCGTCTCAACGAGATTGGGTATGAGGTCATAACGACGTTTCAGTTGGACATCGATCTGTGCCCAGCCGTTTTTGACGCGCATCCTCTTGACCACAAGTCGGTTATAGATGGCAATGAATGCGATTACCAAGAGGATAATTAGTATTAATATTATTATCATTTTTCCTCCATAATGATATTGTATGCAAATTTCATAATTTGTCAAGAGACAGCAATGTTTTGCGATACTTAAAGCCTTGAAAATATTGTAAGGCAATGGACCCGGGCAATTTTGTTTCTTGACTTGAAATATTATTTTAATATACTCTTACATAACTATGATAAATCGTACGGTCAGAAACTTTCAAATAAAAGAACTCATCGCCACCGGTGGTATGGCAGCAATATATAAAGCAGTTCAAGTTTCACTCGACCGGATCGTTGCGGTGAAAATACTCCACGGTCATCTTGCCCAGGACAAGAATTTCATTACGAGGTTTGAGCGTGAAGCAAAAGCGGCGGCAAATCTGAAACATGAGAATATCGTCAATATTATCGACTATGGAAAAGCCGAAGATGTATATTTTATCGCGATGGAGTATATTGATGGTCGTAGTCTTAAGGAATTAGTGAGTTCTGTTAAATTCGTGCCGCTTGATATTGCACTTTCTATTGCTTATGAAATCAGCAATGGGCTCGCTCATGCCCACCAAAGAGGTATGGTCCATCGTGATATCAAACCCGCAAACATCATGATTGGTTATGACGGTACGGTAAAGATTGCTGATTTCGGGCTTGCCCAGGCGCAGGATTTAACCTCAGTTACGATAACCGGGTCAATCGTCGGTACACCGGCTTATATGTCGCCAGAACAAGCAACCGGTAAGAAGGTAGATAACCGGACAGATATTTTCTCTTTAGGTGTGGTTATGTACGAGATGATAACTGGTAGCAAACCATTTTGTGGCGAGAATTATTCATCAGTCATCCATGAAATCATTACGGTCAAACCGCCAAAACCGCTTGAAGCAAACCCTCTGATCAATAAGGAAATCAATGATGTTATCGAAAAAATGCTTGAGAAAGACCTCGACCACCGGTACCAGGAAATCACCGCAGTCAGTGAGATAATCCATTCATATTTCAAGAGGAACAAGGTTGAAGTCACCAGAAAGCAGATCGGTGGTTTTGTTAGTAAACCAGATGCGCTTTTCAAAGATCTTATTGAACGGCGGAAAAAGAAGCATTTTGAACGCGGTCTTTATTTTATGACCCTTGGCTATGCGAAAATCGATGATGCGATCAGCGAGTTCACCAAAGTTCTACATCTTGCGCCTGATGATGGACAGGCAAAGAAACACCTGACAGAACTCAAGAAGCGGAAAGAAGACACACCCTTGCCTAAGCAGAAAAAGGCAGCGCCAGAGCGTCGTAAGTTGCCGCTCCTGCCAATCGGCATAGTCATTGCAGTTTTGATAATCGCGGTGGTTTTGTTTGCTTCCTTAACAAAGCGCCGGAAAACGCATGTACTACCTGAAGATACAACAATGTCCTTTGGTGCTATGGATATCAAATCGACGCCAGAGAGTGCCTTGATATACCTCGATGACAAGAACCTGCAGATAGTAACGCCGGCATTGCTCAATAGCCTTGTGAATGGCAAACACACAGTAAAATTAGTCAAACCCGGGTATGTTGAATATGTCAAAACGCTTGAGGTCACAAAGGGTGATACAGTTAGCCTTAACCCGGTTTTAGTAAAAGCAAGCGAGCCAGTTGCATACGGTAGTATTCTTGTGAAGTCACGACCGCCCGGAGCTGCGGTTTTTCTCGATAATGTCAATACCAGTTTGAAAACGCCATGTACGCTTAAAAATGTGGTTGAAGGCAAACACCGAGTTAAACTTCTGAAAAAGGGCTATAAACCTGAAGAGGTAAGCAGCGATGTTACTGCGGCAGAACAAGCAACTATAAATGTGACGCTAATCAAAGTAAGTACGCCAGTAGCAGAAAAACAGTTTTCATATCTGAAAATAAACGTTGAACCCTGGGCAAAAATATATATTGACGACCGGTACGTAGAAACTACGCCCATTGCTCAACCAATAAAAGTACCTGCTGGTACTCATTCGGTGAAACTGGAAAACCCTAATTTCAAAGTTTGGAAAAAGAAAATCATCTTTGCGCCCAATCAGACCGTCAATATGAATATTAAACTTGACGCAAAAGATGGATTTTTGAAAATAACGGTTAAACCATGGGCTGATGTTTACATTGATGGTAAGTACTACGAAACAACGCCGATTGCTAAACCGATAAAGCTGTTACCAGGAAAACACACATTAAAATTGATAAACCCATCATATAAAACCGCGGAACAGCAAATAGATATCCCGGCTGGAAAGATGTTGAAAAAATATGTGGAGTTAAAATCTAAATAAAAGGAGGATTAATGTTCAAAAAGACTTTCTTGATACTGACCCTTGTCTTGGTGGGGTTTGCTTTGGCTCAGGTATCTGAGGACTCGCTTGAGCATATGCTGCAGAGGGCAAAGCTCTATTATAACAATGGAGAGTATGAATCAGCTATCAGTGAATTGGAGGGTGCGCTTCAGTTCTTAAAACAGCTTGAATCTACTGACCAGGTTGAATACCATAAATACCTGGCATTTAGCTATGTTGCCCTTGGTGATAAAGACAAGGCAAAGGGGCAGTTCAAAAAAGCACTGATGCTCGATCCTACAATAACGCTCGACCCAACCTTTGTTTCGCCGAAGATCATCAAGGTGTTCGAAGAAACCCAAGCTGAAATGAAAATTAAACCAACCCCGGTCGAGCCTGAACCTCCAAAGCCAGCAAGAAAGAAAAGGGTAAGCAAAACAAAGGCGCTCATGCGTTCCTGCTGCGTACCAGGCTGGGGCCAGATGTACAAAGGCTATTCGAGCAAGGGCAAGAGAATCATGATTGCTTCGGGCATAACATTTTGTACATCGGTTTTTTCGGTGATCATGAATGAAAGAGCCCATAACAGATATTTGGACATTCCAAGAGGAGCACCTCAATACGAATTCGATGATGCCTATAGAAAATACAGGGTCTGGCATAATATCACCGCTATTAACCTGGCGTTGTTCAGCGTTGTCTATGCATATAATATCTACGATGTCTTTTTTACAAAACCAGCCACTGCATGGTCATTGCTCGATCAGGACAAAGGATTGTATTGCACGCCAGGCATAGATCAGATAAAAATTGGCTACAAAATTGCTTTTTAGAAGGAGGATAAGATGAAAAAGCTACTTATATTCATTCCGATATTGCTACTCAGTACGCTGAGTTGCCTGAAGCCGGAACGCGATAACCCCTATGATCCTAAAAACCCTGATAAAGTCGATCTCGGCGGAACAGTCTACGGCATTAATTACCATCCGATTGAGGGTGCGGCCATCAAGTTGATCCAGGATAGCATTGTCGTTAAAGAGACACAAAGTGAGGTCACTGGTCGGTATGAGTTAACCGACGACACTTTCGACGGAGGTTCGATAGGACTGTGGGTTAAATCATGGGAAATGGGAGGAGTAGCTACTGCCCATTTTGATGATATGGGTATCTGGCCGTAGTCAGATTACATCTAAAAACCACGCGCTCAGAAGCATTAAATGGCGACATTTCTGATCCATAAGCCAGACGACGAAACCCAGGTCATTAAGCTGCACAAAGACCATATGACCTTGGGCCGTCGCGATGACAATGATATTGTCATTGATGACGTTTTTGTATCACGGTTCCATATCGAAATCGAGAGAAAGGGTAATAAATACATAGTCAAGGACCGCAAGAGTCGGTATGGAACTTTTGTTAATGGTGATAGGGTTGTGGAAAAGCAGCTCAGTTATGGAGATGAGATACAAGTCGGCAATACAGTAATCACCTTTGTCGATGAAAAAACTCTTGACCATATCCCTGAACGGAAAACACCAAGCCGCCGGTTTGGTGGCGGTTTTGACTTTGCCGAGAAGATAGAGTCGATAAAAAAACAGCTATCAAAAGGCGCGGCGAAGAAAGATGTTTTACGTTCCCTTAATGAACTTAAGACCTGTATTGCTCAGAACCAGGATAAGTTCAGCGAAGCTGAAAAATCCAAGGAGATCGCATCGACCTTGTGCGAAGTCGGCAAAATCATTAATTTTGTCTTTGACCTTAACGTACTGCTGAACCTGCTCATGGATTTGGCATTGAAAATACTCCAGGCGCGCCGCGGGTTCATTATCCTCTACGATAAGGTATCCAAAGATTTGAAAGTTAAGGTTGCCCGGAACATGGGCGGTGAACTTGAACCGAGTACAACAACGGGCATTAGTCAAACCATTGCCTGGGAAACTTACAAGACTGGTCAGGTAATCGCCACTGAAGATGCGATGAGCGATGAAAGGTTCAGGGCTCAGGAGAGCGTTATAAATTACGCAATCGGCGCAGTCATCTGCGCGCCGCTTGTTGCTAAGGAAAAAGGTAGGATCGGAGCTATCTATCTTGATAACCCGGTTACCCAAAGGCATTTTGATCAGGGTGATATAGAATTCATGATATCATTTGCTAACCAGGCAGCCATTGCTATTGAGAATGCCCAACTTTATGAAAAAATAAAGAAGGAAGAAAAAATAAGGGATCGTCTCCAACGATTTTTTTCACCAACAGTCGTTGAAAAAATCATGGCTGCTGAAGAAGGTATGGCTTTAGTTGGTGAGGTCCGGATTGCGACCATTCTTTTTTGTGATATCCGCGGCTACACCTCATTAGCCGAGAAGATAGATACTCTTGTCGCCGTCGAGATACTAAATGACTTTTTGAGCAACATGACGGATATCGTCTTTATTCACGAAGGAACCCTTGATAAATACATTGGTGATTGTGTTATGGCGATTTTTGGCGCTCCGGTCGCCCATGATGACGATCCATTGAGGGCGGTAAAGGCAGCCCTGGATATGAAGCGACGCGTGATTGACTTAAGAGAGGCTTGGCGGCAGAAGATGGAAATTGCTGAAGTCGAGGCTTTTGAGATAGGGATTGGTATTCACACTGGCGAAGTGATCGCGGGTAATATCGGTAATATTAACCGGATGGAATACACCGTGGTTTCGCGGGCTGTGAACCTTGCCTCGCGGCTTGAAAACACTGCGCTGCCAGGTCAGATACTTATCAGCAAATCCACCTATGAACTGACCAGGGATTTTGTGAAAGCGAGGAAACTACCGCCAGTCCAGATGAAAAATATAAGTAGACCGGTTGAAATTTACGAAGTAATAGGCATGAAATGCCAAAAACCCAATGACGAATAAAATTCAAATATTTAGTACCGTTTCAAAAAAAATACGAATACGAAATACGAATCACGAACACGAATTCTTATTTCACTGTTGACCCCATTAGATACCGAACTTCAAATATGCTTATGCTCTTTGATCGTGTAACAGTGTGTTATTTAGAGAGCTCTGAAAAAATATTCATTGCTCTCAAGATTACGGTGATAACAGAAAGATTGCAGTGATATTTCAGCAATTATCATCGTTGTAATCGAAGATCTCTGGTCTTTTTCAGAAATCTTATCTAACGGGGTTGACAAGATAATAATTTCGTATAATATTTTATATGTTTATTCTGATGCTCTTAGTCCAAATAGCGATTAACTGCGAAGATGGTGAGGTTATGCTGTCGAATATCCCGCAGCTTGAAGAAACTGACGCAGCTAAACAGGTGGTTGTCTACGATGACTATGATCATATAATACGCCATTACTGCCAGGAATATGGCATTGATCAGCAATTGGTCAAATTGGTGATTGAAAAAGAATCTCAATTCAACCCCGATGCAGTTTCCAAAAGTGGTGCTATTGGGCTCATGCAATTGATGCCGGCAACTGCCAAGATTCTTGGCGTGGAAGATGCTTATAACCCCTGGGAAAATATCAGGGGTGGTGTTTCCTATCTGCGCGATCTTTTCGACATCTTTGACGAAGATTTGGAATTAGCCCTTGCTGCATATCATGCCGGGCCAGGGATTGTGAGGAAGTTGAATCGTGTACCGTCAATCCCGGAAACCGTGGAATACGTTGACTATATCATATCGAGATATGCGCCGGCACAATACCGCAAGGAGGTATACTATACCTTAAGTGATGAAGGAACTCCCTTACTCACAAATCGACCCAAATAATTCAAATCCTAATATCGAAGTCCTAAATACTAAAACCCCGTTTGTAATTTTTTAGAATTTCGTAATAGGTAAGCTATTCCAAAAAATGATAAAAATAGTGAGGCCAAATTGCCAGAAATGGTATAAAATAATGTAGTTGCCCAATTCATTGGGCTTCTTTTAGTGCAATAACTTCGTTATTGCAATGCCTGATAAATCAGGCTACTACAATTTTAGGATAGCTAAATTGTTACAGAATTTCTATATTTTCCTCGCTATGACCCCTATTGAGAGAACAGTATACAAGAACAGCTTTTTCTTCCGCAGACGCTCTTGTAATCCATAGAATCTGGTGGTTATCCGGCCAAAGTATTTAGGGTACATAGGTAGGTTAATCTTGACCCGCTTCAGCCCTTCACGCACGATCTTATAAAATATGCCGGGTCGTGACCAGTCACCGTAAAAGCATATTGGCTGGAACCCAAACTGGACCAAGAGTTGAGCCAGTGAGGCAATGGTAAACTGTCTTTCCCAACCACCAAACCACATACCAAGAATAATTAGGATATGTTTGAGTATTGTGTAAATATGATAAGTTTGAGGAACGTCAACGACCAACAACCCTCCTTTTTTGAGAATTCTAAAGTTTTCGCGCAAGAGACCAAAAGGAGAAGGGAAATGTTCCAAAAGGCCTTGGTGAAATACGACATCAAAGGTATTATCGTTAAAAGGGCAGGAGCGTCCATCTGCAAGAATGAGCTTGACATCAGTTGATTCAGCACTGGAACGAACCAGGCGCAGACTCTCTTTAGAGTAATCTAATAGATAGACAATACCGCCGAGCCGGCTCATTTTTAGTCCGTCGCGACCAGTTCCAGTGCCAACTTCAAGTATTTTCTTGCCAGGTATGCTTGTAACCATGGTGAGTTCGTTAACAATATTGGTTACTGGTGGATATATCGAGGCCGGGTCTTTGCCTACCCAGAATCTATCCCAGACAGTAGTTGATGGATCTTTGTTTATTTCTTGGACCCGAATTTCTCAGGCAACGGATCAATGACGAGTTGAATCGTTGTTCGTCTCGCCATCACGTAATTGTTGTAACTTGAGAATTCGTAATCCCGTGCTTCTTTTACTAACCTACTTCTTACTGGTAAGGAATGAATATAGTCGAGCCGCTCTTTAAACATTTCTTTATCTTTTATTATTTCGCCAACAAAACTCTGACTCCAGACTGTACCTGCTTTTTTCTTGTATTCATTATATTTCCTGGCAAAATTACCTTTTATCAACTTCATTATTTTAGAAACCGTGTACATCGCACTTGGCTGAATAATCAGGTAGAACGAATCGGGCATTACTAAATATGCATATATCTTGTAATTGAGCATGTATCGGTGGTAACCGATCGACAAGAGCAGGAATCGCGACCAGTGAGGGTCACTTAGAATCTCCATGCAATCTTTTGTCGTTGTTTCGATATAGTATGTTGCGCCAGGCTTTATTATTCTTTTAGCCATACTCCCTCCTCAGGAACTTATTTGTTTAAGTGCTTCATCGTCAAGATTCTTCACGATTAAAGTTATTAGATTCAGCACATGTTCGTAATCTTCTAATGACACAATACTTGAAGCCGAGTGGACGTATCGGCTTGGCACGCCGATAGCCAGACTCGGCACACCGAAGTTTGTTAGGTGGATCATCCCGGTGTCATAGCCTCCTTTTATCGATGTGAAATGATAGGGGATATTGTTCAAATCAGCGAGTTCACATACGAAATCCCTGAGTTTCGTATGGGGGATCATGGTCCGGTCATAAATCAACAAGCCAACACCGCCGCCGAGTTGCTCAACCGCATCTGCTTCATTCCCAGGTGTATCACGACAAATGGATACATCCAGGGCAAAACCGATATCTGGTGAAACAGCAAAGGATGATGTCCTGGCACCCCTTAAGCCGACTTCTTCTTGTACTGTGCCGGCAAGATAGATAGTATTGGGGTGCTCAGTTGCGGTTAAGTTATTAAGCAGGTCAACGAGCAGAGCACATCCAACCCTATCGTCCCATGCCTTTGCCAGATATAGGTCACTATTTGCCAGTTGCTTAAATTCGGCTGCCGGGATAATCGGGTCACCCGGTTTGATGCCGAGTTTTTCTCTAATGTCAAATGCCTTGGTGGCACCAACGTCAATATACATATCCTCAGCCTTTGGTAGTTTTTTGCGTTCTTCTTCAGTTAGATCGTGTATTGGCTTGAGCCCGATGACACCTGGTACGTATTTACCTTTCCTGGTCTTTATTTTGACACGCAGACTTGGTAAGTTCCCAGCCCACCATCCACCAATGCTTATGAACTTGATAAAACCTTGTTTCGTGATTTCTTTTACCATGAAGCCCACTTCGTCCATGTGAGCGGCAAACATTATTTTAGGTTTCTCGCTCGTGCCCACTTTTTTTACAATAATACTACCTAATTTATCTCTTGTAATTTGTCCGTGATCGCCGAAATGTTTCCTTAATATACTGGCCACATCTTGCTCATATCCAGATACTCCAAATGCATCGGTTAGTTCTTTAAAAAGATCAATCCGCCCCATTGAACCTCCTTACCAGTTACACATCAAGATTTTCCACATACTTTGCATTTTCTTCAATGAATTTTCTTCTCGGTTCCACTTCACCGCCCATTAATATCGAGAAGAGACGGTCTGCTTCAGCGGCATCTTCCATATTGACTTTCTTGAGAATGCGTTTTTCCGGGTCCATAGTTGTCTGCCAGAGTTGCTGTGGGTTCATCTCGCCAAGTCCTTTGTAACGCTGGATATTTGGGTTCTTGCCGGGTTTGGATTTCATAAATTTCTGAAGCTCGTCGTCAGAAAACAGATAGGTTTCCCTTTTGTTGGCGCGTACCCTGTAGAGAGGTGGTTGGGCAATATAAATGATCCCGCGGTCGATTAAATCCCTCATGAATCTGAAGAAGAATGTCAGCAATAGCGTTCTGATATGGGCACCGTCAACATCAGCATCAGTCATAATGACAACTTTCTTGTAACGCACCCTGGAAACATCAAAACCGTCTTCTCCGATGCCACAGCCAATTGCCGAGATGAGAGTTCTGATTTCAGTATTGCTCAATATTTTGTTCAAACCGCTCTTTTCAACGTTCAGAATCTTACCGCGCAACGGTAGGATAGCCTGGAATCTCCGGTCTCTGCCTTGTTTGGCACTACCGCCTGCAGAATCGCCTTCGACAACAAATATTTCACAATCATCAGGGTTTGTGGATGAACAGTCAGCGAGTTTGCCAGGTAGGGTCTCACTGTCGAGCAGAGACTTGCGCCGGGTTAATTCACGAGCCTTCTTGGCCGCTAACCTGGATTTGGCTGCCGTTTTGATCTTGCCGATAATGATATTTG
Source organism: Candidatus Stahliibacteriota bacterium (assembly GCA_030602565.1). Classification (GTDB taxonomy): domain Bacteria; phylum Hydrothermota; class Tepidihabitantia; order SM23-42; family SM23-42; genus JAUVZL01. The sequence goes on along the minus strand of JAUVZL010000008.1, from coordinate 7,172 downwards.
CGTACCTCGGGTTTTCTTCCAAGAAGGCGGAGAGCTGTTCGTTGACCAGGGATTCAACCGCACCTTTTGCCTCTAGATTACCCAACCTTGTTTTGGTCTGTCCTTCAAACTGCGGGTTTCTTATTTTTATTGAAACCACCGCAGTTAACCCCTCACGTGTATCCTCACCAGCAAAACTGACGCTGTCCTTGAGCTGATTGTGGCGACGTGCATAATCGTTGAGCGTTCTGGTGAGCGCCTTCTTAAACCCCACGAGATGGGAACCGCCCTCGTGGGTATTAATTGTATTCGCGTAGGTAAAGATATTCTCCAAATAAGAGTCGTTGTACTCCAGGGCAACCTCAACATCAATACCGTTATGCCGGTGCGAAAAACATATTGGTTTATGTAAGCGGGTGCGACCCGAATCCAGATATTTGATCAGATCAACAACGCCTTCCTGTGACAAATAACGTTCTTTGAATTTAGTCTTTGTTTCTTCGAAATCGATTCTTAAACCTTTATTTAAAAATGACAGTTCACGCAAACGCTGGGTGATTATTCCTTTGTGGAATTCAAACTTTTTGAAAATTTCGGTATCTGGCTTAAAAGTAATCTTCGTACCGGTTTTCTTTGTTGTACCGATCACCTTGATCTCGGCTTCAGGCTTGCCACGTTTGTAGCTTTGAAACCAGATTTTGCCATCCCGATATACCTCGGCATTGAGGAACTCACTCAAGCCATTGACTACTGAGACGCCTACGCCGTGTAACCCACCGCTTATACTGTATACCTTATCATCGAACTTAGCGCCGGCATGAAGCATGGTCATGACGACTTCGAGTCCTGATTTTTTCTGGGTGGGATGGATGTCCACTGGGATACCGCTGCCGTTGTCTTCGACCGACACTATATCATTATCCAACGTGACCTTTATTAGGTCGCAGTTGTCAGCTAAAGCTTCATCAATACTATTGTCCACAACTTCGAAAACTAAGTGATGAAGACCCCTTAAACTAGTATCACCAATATACATGGCGGGTCTCCGTCGAACAGCTTCAAGTCCCTTGAGTATCTGGATCTTCGAGGCATCATATTTTTTTGTTGATGCACTAGTTTTTGGTTTCTTCTTCTCTTTTTCCCTGACGTCCTTGTTTTTCTTCGCCATATTGTCTCCTAATGTCCTCCTATTTCATCAACAACCCTAAATTTGATATCTTTGATGTTTGTACTATATTTTTTTATTTTACGGATTATTGATCCTTTCATCAAAAACAACTGACTCTGCCACATCGGAGTGTCGACGTCGACGTATAAGATTTCGGTATCAACAGCCGTGGCTTGGGCGTGTTGCGATATCCTTGCACCGACTATTTCTGCCCATTTCTCAACGACCTGCCAGTTTTTCATCCTCTGCTCGATATTCATGTCCTTGAGCACTTTTGGCATAATTTTGCTAATTCTTCGTGGAAACCTCAAAAATACCCCGCGCTACTGAAAAAAATCTGTTTTTCTGTTCGTTGATATTTAAAAAACTCGGTAATTGCGTGGACGCATAGAAAACCTGACCCTTGAGAAGTTGAAGAAGAACTTCAATTCTTTCCCGGTCGAGTTCCGCAGCAACTTCATCTAATAGCAGGATTGGACGTTTACCGGTTTCCTTGTAGAGAATTTCTGCCTCGGCAAGCTTCATAGAAATAACTCCTGCACGTTCTTCACCTTCTGACGCAAAGTTTTTTAAGGATCGAGCATTTATCGAAAAATGCAGATCGTCGCGGTGTGGTCCAACCAGGGTGTGTCCGACAATAAATTCTCTTGACCGTGTTCGCTTAAGGACGTCGTGGTCGAGCTTCATGTCCGGGCATGAACTACGATATCCAAAAGTCAGTTTTTGCAGACCCGGTTCTTGTCCGAATGCCGTGATGTGCTCTCTTAGTTTGGGTAAAAAGTCGGCGCGTTTTCGGTATATCTCATTGCCGGTTCTAATCAGCTGCTCATCAAATAACTCCAAAACATCGCTATTCTTGTTGTCTCCGCCGTTCTGCAGAATTCTATTGCGCTGGCGCAGGATTTTGCGGTACTCAATTAGATTGCGGAGATAGACCGTTGAAGTTTTAGCTATTGTCCAATCAATAAAAGCACGCCGGCACGACGGCGCCCCACGAACCATCCATATGTCTTCAATGGAGAGTGTCGTGATTCCTAACCAACCAACATAGTTGCTCAGGCGACGCACCTCATTTCCATGGAGTGTAAGTTTCTTTTTCTGACCATCAAAATAAACAATTGCCCTCATATCTTCAGTCTCTGCATCGACACGTAAGAACGGTTCACCGATACGGATTAGGTTCTGTTCTTCCCTTATGCGAAATGATGACGCAAGACCTGCGTAGAATATTGCCTCAAGAAGGTTTGTTTTACCCGCAGCGTTTTTTCCAATAATGAAATTGAAATTATCGGCAAATTCCAATTCTGCGTCGACTAAATTACGAAATCCTTGATACTTGAGCTTCTTCAATACCATCGCGTCACCTACCTATATTATAAGCATTTTCCCCGAAAAGTCAAGGAATTTCTGGTTCTTATTGATGTAGCTTTACAGTTATCGTCTACGGAATTGGTGAGCTGGAATGCCAATCAAATCACGGTATTTAGAGATTGTTCGGCGCGATATGATGATGCCTTGACGGCTCAGTTTTTTCACGATTTGCGTATCTGATAACGGTGAGGTTTTATCTTCGCTTTCCACGATTTCTGATATCTTTTTGAATATTATACGTTTATCCGTATCGCTGACCGCGGCGGTGAAGAAGAATTTTAGTTTGTGAATACCCCAAGGTGATTCCAGGTATTTGTTCGCCAGTGCTCTCGATATCGTCGAGGTGTTTACACTGAGCTGCTTGGCAAATTCAGTCATCGTAATTGGCTTCAGGAAGTTGTAGCCTTTTTCAAAGAAATCGCGTTGGTACTCCAAAATACTATTGATAATGCGCGTCAAGGTTTTTCTCCTTTGATCTATGGCGATTATGAGGTTCTGGGCTGATTGTATGCGCTGCTTGACAAAATCTATTTCTTCCTTGGGCGCGTTGCTTTTTGATTTAACCATATCAAGATATTGTCGGCGTATATGAATACGTGGCATTCTTTCTTCACTGAGAACAGCGCACAATTTATTGTCGCGCCAGCGAATAAAAAAGTCTGGTGATACATAGCGCGATGTCGCTCCTGAGTAACGCCATCCAGGTTTGGGGTCTAGTTGCATGATAATCTCTTTTGCCTTGGCAAAGCGCGCAACGTCTATATTGAGTTTTTTTATTATCTCTCTAGGATGGTTTCCTTTGAGGTTTATCAGGTGGTTTTTTACAAGGATATACTCTACTGAATCCTCGTCATGGCCAAGGTGGCAAAGCTGCACTAATAGTGGTTCTTTGGTATCACGCCAGGCGCAGCCCACGGGCTCAAAGTGTTGAATTTTTTTCAGGACACGTAAAATATCCTCAAGCGCTAACTTCTCACCACTGATTTCTTCAGGTGATACAGAAAGGTGGCCATCATCCTCAATGTTTGATATAATTATTCCAGCGATTTCCATATCCTGTTCATTGAAAACTGCTTTTGCCTGCCGCATAAGGATATCGTACAGTTTCTCATCTTGCGCGGGTACATTGTCGAGAGGGTCAAGCTGGCGCTCTTCTTTTCCGAAATTTATTGTCGTATCCTCGGCAAAGAGTTCAAGCAGACTTACGTCAACACTTTCGCTCTCCTCTTTGGGTTCTTCAGCCGGGTTTTCTTCACCAGGGTCATCAGTTTCCGCGCTTGGCTCCGGGAGTGTTTCTTCAAGCAGCGGATTGGTCTCGACCTCATGACGCAAGTAATTTTCCAATTCAAGGTTAGGTATTTGAATGAGCTTGAGATAATAGACGAGTGTCGGCAACATATATTGCCTGAGTTCTGGACGATATTGAAGTTCGTGCCGGTGTTTGTTCATACTTTCTACCTGTATATAATTATAGTAAGAACCAATCTATTGTCAAGGTAGATAATGCACCGGTTCTTATTCTAAAACAAGGATCGAAACCGATGAACAATTTAGCGTCACGTTATCCTCAGTCAAACCACACGCTGAGACTCGATGTTTGCCCGGTGATAGCTGCCAGGTGATATGATAGGGTTTAGAGACCGTACCGATGATCGAATCATTGACAAACCAAGAGATTTGTTTTAATGGACAGGACGTACTAACATGGAAGGTTAGCACCTGATATTCATTGCGCAGGATAGGGTCTATTTTGAAGATATCGCCGTCGTCAGGGAATGATATAACGATGTCCTTTTGAATGTCTTGGTTAGGACGTCCATGCTCACTCCTATGCAAATGAGCATGTAATGGCTCGGCGCTTGTATGATAGCGACATATCGACTCAGGTTCAGTGCCTTGTATGAATATCTCGGTTATGGTATTGTCGCAATGAGCGCTCGCGAGTTCACCTGATTCAGTACATATGACGTTGATTATTACTTTGTCGGGTTTGGGATACTTGATTGACGCCGTAGTGCGATGGAGGAGGAGCACGATGTCCCGGAAAATAGGTCCGGCGCCAGTAATACCGGATACATGATGCATGGGGCTGCCATCGAAATTTCCGACCCATACACCAACGAGATATTTATCGGTAAAGCCAATACACCAATTGTCTTTAAAATCTTTCGATGTTCCAGTCTTTGCGGCGCAGAAAAAAGGTAAGTTTAAAGGACTGTATAAACCGAATGCTGGACTCCGGGCATTGTTGTCGTTCAATATATCCATTATAATATAAGCCACTTCAGGTTCGAATATTTTCAGCGATCTCGGGCGTAGCCCAAGATCTATTGTATCGACACTGAACAATATCTGTTCGGTCAGGAAGCGACCATAATGGGTAAAGACTGAATAAGCGCGGGTTAATTCTTTCAAGGTGACTTCGCCATTGCCAAGGGTCAGGCCTAAGCCATAGTGAACCGCTGATTTATCAAGGCTTTCAAAACCAAGTTGAAGGCAGCGGTCAAGGAGCATTTCCGGACCCAGCTCACTACATACCCTGACCGCTGGTATATTATAAGAGCAAGCCAGGGCAGTTCGCAAACGTACCATACCGTGGTATTTTTCATCGTAGTTGCGCGGCATGTAGTCGCCGCCAAAGGTTTTCTCAAAGGTTGGCATATCAGGGATCAAAGTGGCAGCAGTGCAGTTGTTTTCCAAGGCAAGGGCATAGGTGAATGGTTTTAGTGCGGAGCCGGGTTGTCTCAATGCTCTCACGCCGTCTACTTCGCCGTCAATGAGCGGATCAAAGAAATCGACCGAGCCAACATAGACTAATACTTCCATGGTGCGATTGTCAAAAACTATGGCGGCAGCATTGGTTACATTAGCGTTGGTCAACCGGTCGATGTTATTTTTTAGAATGAGTTCAATTTCTTTCTGCAAACGGATGTCCAGGGTCGTTTTGACAGTGCTCACATCTTGCCACATGTTCTTGTTGAGTTTGACAAGTACGTGCTCGCAAAAATGAGGTGCAAGAAAGTTACTCTCTTTTGGTATCAGGAAAACTGGTTGCTCCAGTCCATTCTGGTATTCATTTGAATCAATGATACCGTATTGTAGAAGACTGACCAGGATTTTTTCCTGGCGATCCTTTATCCGCTTTGGATATCGGTAGGGGTTGTAAAATGAAGGTGCTTGCGGTATCCCGGCGAGAAACGCCGCTTCGGTGATCGACAGGTCACGGGCTGGTTTGCGCAGGTAGAGATAGGCAGCTGCCTCAACCCCATAGGTCTGATTACCATAAGGTGCATAGTTGAAATATAACTCAAGGATTTCTTCTTTGCTTAATTTTAGCTCAAGGTTGAGCGCAATAAAAGCTTCGATGAGTTTATAGACAAGGTTACGTGAGGGGGAATTAATTAGATTACGGGCAAGCTGTTGGCTGATTGTTGAGCCGCCGGATACCACACCACCGTGGAGGAAATTCTGGACCAGGGATCTGAATGCAGCAAGCGGATCAATCCCTTTATGCAGAAAGAATCTTTTGTCTTCGCTCACCACCGTTGTCTTAATAAGCCAGGGCGATATTTTGTCGAGCGTACAGTACCGGCTTGTGGCATCCTGACTGGAGAGTACTTCGCGCAATATGACATTGTTGCGGTCGAGAATCCTTATTGAAGCCATTTCATGATACGCTAAAATTTGGTGCCGGGTTGGCAGGATAAAAGTAATTATTGAGATGAGGGAGAGGATTAGTGAAATTAATACTATCTTGCGTTCAGTCATATTCGATTATAATGTTGGGATATGGGGTCAAATCTCGACATTGGACATTCCCCTTAACCTTTTTTCTGGATTGTCACAACTGATTTTCTGCATGTATCTATGTCCAATGTCGAGATTTGACCCCAAAAGATAGCCTTCTGAACTTCTCAGCTTCTTAAGTTCATCTTTTCCCAGGTTATTAAATCTTGAAGATATCGTTGATTTCTTTTTTTGTTATGGGACCGACTGCCGCGATTGTGTAGTTTTTTGGGTTCAGGTACTGAGCAATGAGGTCATTTACGTGCTGTTCATTGATTGCACGAATCATTTTGATAACATCATCCACCAAAGTGGTTTTCTTGAAGTTCAACATTTCCCTACCCAGCCGAAGCATGCGATTTGTCGAACTTTCCAGGCTCAACAGCAAATTACCTGACAGGTATGTTTTGGCGAGTTCAATCTCTTCTTTGTGAAAGCCATTTTTCTGGAGGTCGGTGAAAATCGTCTTCAGTTGTCTGGCAACGCGCTTAAGGTTAGCTTTATCACAGACAAAATAGAACCCGGTTATACCGCAGTCACTGTAAAAATCGAGGAACGATTGTACATTGTAAACAAGACCCTCTTTCTCACGTAACCCCTGAAACAAGCGAGATGACATGCCGCCACCAAAGGCAGTATTCATTATTGAGAAACGGTATCTTAATGGTGATGTGAAGGCAACGCCAGGCAGACCGAAAACAACATGGACCTGGGTGATATCTTTTCTGCGCTGGACAATAGTCGTACCGCATTGGCTTTTCGGTTTTCGCCGCTTTGCCTTGACCGCGCGTAGCCGTCCGAATCTGTCAGCGGCTAGTTTTTGGATTTTCTTTTGATTGAAATTGCCGCTGATTGCAATTACGATATC